>JACJVZ010000001.1:635172-952759 GCA_020637445.1 Calditrichota bacterium
CGCTTTGATGGCAAAATGTTAGGGAGAGACTATGGCGGACTACAAAATGCCCGATATCAACTGTGTCATTATTGCTGGTAACCTAATTAAGGATCCCAGCTTTCGGAAGACGACTTCCGACGTGCCGGTCGCAAATTTTACGATCGCTTCGAATCGTAAATTCAAGGACTCCAGCGGACGAATCAAGGAAGACGTGTGCTTCATTGGAATCGTGGCTTGGTACAAACTTGCGGAGAGTTGCAAAGAAAACCTGCACAGGGGCAGCGCAGTGCTGGTTGAAGGGGAACTTCAGAGCCGCAGTTTCGTAGGGGAAGACGGCAATAACCGTAGTTGGGTAGAAATTAAGGCTCGCCGCATTCAATTCCTGAATCGTCGCGACCACTTAAATGAGCATGATTCCCACTCTCACGTGGATTCAATCGAGGACGATGAAAATCATCATCCGGCGGACGAGGACGATCACGAACATTCGCAGTTCACGTACCGCAGTTACATCTTGAACAAGCCATAACACAGATAGACAAAATGCAGATTATTCTACGTTCGGATTACGAAAATCTGGGAAAAGTGGGTGACGTAGTCACGGTCAAGCCGGGCTATGCGCGCAACTTCCTGATTCCGCGCGGCATTGCGTTTGCCGCGAATAAGTCGAATCTTGCGAGACTTGACCATGAACGCAAGATTCTTCAGATGCGCGACTTGAAAGAACGCCGCAAGGCCGGCGATGTGTACGCTCAGATCAACGGACTTAAGCTGATTAAGTCGGTGCAAGTCGGAGAAGAAGAGCGCATGTTTGGTGCTGTGACCTCTTCCGACATTGCGGAGCTCATCAAGGAACGAGGCTACGAGATCGACCGCCGCAAGATTCAGCTTGAGGAACCGATCAAACATCTTGGCGAATTCAATATTCCGGTTAAACTGCACCGCGAAGTGATCGCGACTGTGACCGTGGACGTTGTTCCCAACATTTGATAGAAGTCAAGGCTTCAAGAAAAAGCCCGGCCATTGGCCGGGCTTTTTTGTCAATTGGATTCGAACCGTTCGCGTTTTGTGTCGAGCAGCTTCGTGTTCTTTCGGAGAAACCGCAGAATGAAGAACATAGCAACGGATGATACAAGCAGTACATTCCAGATCATATCGACGCGGAAGACGTGTTCAACGAAATAGTGTTCGAAGAGATCAAGGATATAGAAAACGACAACGATTCCGACGAGGGAATAGAACTCACTCCGCAGGCCCGCCTTGAAAGAGAACTCAATTCCCGGCTTCACCCAGTGTGAGAATTTGGGAAACCAGCACGGCGTACGGTTCGCCCATTCATTTAAAGAGTCGCCAAACTTGCCGCGCAAGTATTCTTCTTCAGTGGCAATGATTCTCTCGTAGTACAATACCAGCGCGAGACATCCTGCCAACGCAAACCAAATGGACTTTGTAAACAGCAGAGCCGCCGTATACATGATCAAGTTGCCAAGATAGAGCGGATGCCGGACAAGCGAATACATTCCCTTCGTATTCAGCGCGTCTGCAACCTGTCCCGCGCTGGTATTGCGACCGGAAGTGCCGGACTGGGCATAGCCGATCGACAGAAATCTAGTCAGGCTTCCGACCAAGGCAAGGCCAAAACACGCAAAATCCCACACCATATCATAAACATGGGATCCGCCGACATAAGACCTATAAAGCGAAAGCTGCCAAATACCGAAAGGAACAAGCAAGAGAGGAAGGTAGCTTCGATAACGGAAAAGAAACTGACCTTGGCGGCTCATTTCATTCAACAGCATTCGGATCTCCCTGCAATGTTCATCAAGATGCAGCGAGCTTCGCCGCGATCCAAACGGGCAGCTCGGCCATCTTGATTCTGAACTGTTCAAGGGTGTCACGGTCCCGCATCGTGACCGTCTGGTCTTCTTTAGTTTGGTAATCGACAGTGACTCCCCACGGTGTGCCAATCTCGTCCATTCTGCGGTAGCGGCGTCCGATAGAACCGGAATGGTCCACGAAGACGGCTCCGACTCTGCGAAGATCACTTGCAAGCTGATCGGCGATCTCTGCCAAGCCGTCCTTTTTCACCAGTGAAAAGACGCCTGCCTTATACGGAGCAATGGAAGGAGACAACCTTAGCACGGTGCGGGCCTCCCCGTCCTGTGTGTCTTCATAGTATCCGTCCACGAGGCAAGTTAGCAGCGTGCGATTCAGACCAGAAGACGTTTCTACTATGAAAGGAATGAACCGTTCTTTAGTTTCATCGTCCAAATAGGATAAGTCTTTGCCCGAAAACTCAGAGTGTCGTTTGAGGTCGAAATTCGTTCGATTGTGAATACCTTCAAGTTCTTGCCAACCGAACGGGAATTCATATTCGATATCGTAAGCGTCCGCGGCATAGTGTGCGAGTTCTTGCGGCGTGTGTTGATGGAGCCGCAGCTTCTCGGGACGAATGCCGAGCTTCTTGTAGTACTCGAACCGCTTGTCACGCCACTTGACCAGCCAGTCCCCGGCTTCATTCGGCGGCACGAAGAACTGCATCTCCATCTGCTCGAATTCGCGCGTACGGAAGATGAAATTTCCCGGAGTAATCTCGTTCCGAAACGCCTTGCCGATTTGCGCGATTCCAAACGGAAGCTTTACGCGCCCCGTATTCAGGACGTTTTGATAGTTGACGTAAATTCCCTGAGCGGTTTCCGGGCGGAGGTAGACGACGGCAGCGCTCTCTTCAACCGGCCCCAGAAACGTCTTGAGCATCAGATTGAATTGACGAGGCTGAGTCAGGTTTCCGGTTGTCCCGCATGTGGGGCACGCGGCTTCACTCCAACGAATTTTCGCAAGCTGGTCAAGGTCGCCTTCCGCACCTTCGGGGATCTCGCCGTCCATCAAAGAAGCAAGTTTCTTCTTTTTTTGCCATTGCTTGATCAAGTCCTGCGCCTTGAAACGTGCCTTGCAGTTCTTGCAATCTACAAGCGGATCGACGAATCCGTCGACGTGGCCAGACGCTTTCCAAACTTGCGGGTGCATGAGAATTGCCGCGTCCACTCCGACGATATTGTCATGGAGTTGCGTCATCTCCCGCCACCAGTAGTGTGCAATATTGTTCTTCAGCGCAATACCGAGCGGGCCGTAGTCCCAGATTGATGCGAGACCGCCGTATATTTCAGAAGATTGAAAAACAAAGCCGCGCCTCTTGCAAAGGCTGACGACCTTGTCCATAACGCTTTGAGCCATGTTGTATCGAGATTAGCTTTTGGTTTGTCTTGCCCAACGCAACGCTTCCACGGCGCGGGAGGGGACAGTGACGTGAAGATTACTTGACAAATAGTGGAACAGCCAACGCGTGATTTCGCGCTCGGCCGTGGGGGAGACTCGCAGACGCGCGGCGACGTCAAAATCAGACTGAATCAGCTTACGCAGCACAGCCGTTGACTCGCCGGTTAACTTGACAGGCGATTGAATATCCTCAATCTTGCCATTCAGAGCGAAGCCCAATTGCGAAAGCAGCACGACATGGAATTTCCAAAATACCGGCCAGCGTGCGGTGTTCGGAAGTTCGCAAGCTCTAAGTAACTTTGAGGCAGCGGCAAAAATCTCGGGATGAGGATCATCGTCGCTTTGTGTGCGCAAAACAAGCTCAACACAAGAACTCGCCATGACCAGCGGCTCCAATGCCGAACGAATTCCAAAATGCGCGTCAAGGAGCGACATTTCCCGCACAATTTGCAAGTCTCGGGCAGGCTTGTGCGCCCAAACAAACTCCATCTCGTAGCCCGGTTCTGGAACGAGCACCGTGCCATTCTTAACTTTCCGGCGCGCGCCCTTGGCCATCAATCCGATTTTGCCGTGCCGTTCTGCAAACACCGTGAGAACCAGTGACGTCTCACTATACGGCGTCACCCGCAAAACAATCGCGGCGTCCCTAACAAGTTCACTCATTGTTCCCGCGAACTAATTCGCAATCGGAGCTCGTTGCACAGCTCACACCATTCGGCGGGACTTAAAGTCTCAGGTCTGCGCGTGAAATCAAAATCAATTGTCTGCCAGAACGGATGAATGCCGGCCAATTGTGAAAGAGTAGACTTCAACATTTTGCGTCGCTGAGAAAACGTGAAGCGTACGGCGCGTTCAAACAATTTGTAATCTGTGGGGTAGTGCACAGGCTCGCGCATGAACTCCATTCGCACAACTCCGCCGTCGACTTGGGGAGTGGGGCGGAAGGCTGACGCTGGAACAATCGTGAACAAATCAACTTTTGCCTCGGCCTGAACAAAGACAGACAATTTGCCGTAGGTACGTGACCCTGAGTTGGCCGCCATGCGCTCGGCAACTTCGCGCTGCATCATCAAGACGCCAAGCGAAAACCACGGCAGCGACTCGTCCACACGTGCCTCCCGATTGTGCTCGAGCATCCGATAAATGATGCCGCTGGAAAGATGATATGGAAGATTTCCAACAACCTTCAGCGGGGATATTCCACGGAGCGCGGAAAAATCATACTCCATGAAATCCGAATGCACAAGAGAAAAGTTTCCGCATTTGGCAAATTTCTCAGTAAGAAACTCCTGCAGCCGGTTGTCAATTTCGACAGCGATGATCTTGGCGGGCGTATCAAGGAGCAGTTCGGTGAGAAAGCCGCGCCCCGGACCGACTTCGACTATCGTGTCGCCGGGGCGAATTTGTAGGGCCGAAACAATCTCATGAGCGTATTGCCGCTCCGTGAGAAAACATTGTCCGAGACTCTTCTTAGGAAGAGGCGGAGTTTTCAAAACAGATAATCGAGCTGAATACGGAACGACCACGCGCGTTGAACGACGTTGTCGCCTCCGAACGAACGGCCAGAAACAGGATCGGGATAGGAGTTGCCGTCGCGGGCCTGAACGAAGGTCTTAGTCACCGGACTGTCGCCTGTCACCTTAAACCGTGCCGTCAGAGAATTTGAGAAGCGGTTTGTCAACGATACCCACCAGCGCGTGGATTTTCCATCCACTACGACAAACTCCGTATCTTCGAAGTTCCAAAGAAATCCGTCGTAAACGAGCCATGCGGCCTTAAGTTTCAAAGATGGCGCAAAATTGTGCGTCATTTCGATGCCGACGGCTTCCTGCGGCGAAGCGGATTGCGCATCAAGCGGATGCTCGCCCGTCGGATCAGGATCGCCAATCAAACGAGGGCGCGGAGTGAAACGGGTGTACCCACTCGCGTACATTAGCTGCAATTCGTCATAGCGGGACAAGCGGTACTCGAGGTTGATGCGGTTTTCGTACGTCAAGAACCCGGACGGCTGTTCGGGATCACTGTTCCAACGTCCTTGCAGTTTTTGGCGAAGGCGCAATTGGATAGGCCACACCGGACGGTAGGTGATCTTTGCTACCCAGCGGTAATAATCCGCTTGGTCGGGAACACGAGTCCAGTTGTCAATTTCGCCAACGAGCAATATCGGCCGCGAAAGCTGGTAACGGGTTTCAAAATAGACACCTTGTTCCGCTTGTGGGCTTGCGGAATTGCGCTCGATTTGGGCGAACGTCGGAGTGGAAAGATAGAACTCGTCTTCGTAGGTTGTGCCGTTGTATCTGGAGTAGTTCGCGAATCCGTGCGAATACGGATTGTCGTATCCAATAGAGTAGTCGCGATAGACTCCGAGCAGGGTCAGAGAATTCCACTGTGCGTGCGCTGACGCAACAAGTCCGTGCGGATCGTCACCTACGGCCAAAACTCCCCCGTTTTGTTCAAGCTCCGCGTATTCGAATTGGAACGTGTAATTATTGACAACTTGCATAAGGTCGAGACCGAACGTCCTGCGAATGCCGCGCGCACCGCTCCATATACCGCCGTCAACATCCGAGCGGTGACCGTTCAGAATTTCTGAATTCAGAATATTGTCGCCAATTTCATCGCGTTCCTGCGGGTCGATCACCGGGTAAATCGTCACAACCGTATCTTTGCCGGCCCTCGTAACCGCATCGTACTTGTATCCTTGGCCGAAGTCGGGTTTGATTGGGCGATCGTAGTCAAACTCCGTGGCAATGATTCCAACCGAGGTTCCTACCCACGGGCGATAAGCCAGTTCGCCGCCGACCGCAACTTCACGCACGGCATTGAGCATCGACTGCGTTCCTTCAAAGGCGGGAACAGTCACGGTGTCACCGTTGGTCAGCTTCTGTTGTGTAGGATAAATGTCAAGATCGTCACGCGGTACAAGCGTAATCAACCGGTTGAGTGAACCGTCGGGATTAAGAATAGCGTCTTTCAACTGTGACGAAACAAACGCAATTCCCTTAAGTTTCCCATAAGACGCCTCCGCTGCCGCGCCTTTCAATGTAAACTCTTGCGATCTCGATAAGTCGGGAGCAATACCTGTGAGACGCTTGTCAAATCCGAACCCGGAGTATCGCGGATTGAAATAGTCGCCACTTTCCATTGCGACGCCTTGTCCCAGCGAAATCTGGTAATTCCCGACGTATACACGATCCAAACGCACGGGGCCGAGCGTATCTTTTTCAAGTCCCGCGAACCACTTGAACTCAGGAATTTGCGCGCCTGCTACGTCCCAATAGATGGTCTGTTCACCGAGACTGCGGTGCCACAGAGCTCCGCCTTTGTATTTTGAATAATTCAAGCGAAGTTTGTGGCTCACGTCTGGTGTCGGATCAACCAACCGGGTAGGATCGATTGCAAGCTCTTCGTCGGCGAAAAACGGCGTGTCGTAGGCACGAAACGTATACGCACCATGCAGCTTTTTGCGCCGGACGGTCGGGTCATACGTCAAGTAGTTGCGTGCGTTGCGATAGCCCCACGACGACAACCCGGGAACTGCGCGCAAGTCACGCGAACCGCGAATTCCGCCTTGCAGTTTTACTTGATTGTAAATAGCCACTGCATCCGCGGGCGAAACGTTTTGCAAATCCATCAGTTCGTCGAGCGTCGCTTCGTTGACGTTCATCGGTTCAAGCATACGATCGATCCATTCGTCAACCAGGCCGACATTCGTGCCTTCTTCCGTGCCGAGATTTTCGATCCGGTAGTAGGCGTCTTCGATTCGGTCGAGACGGTCGTCACCGGGACGCGGAGGATTCACCCGCACCAAACTGCGCAAGCTCATCATCGTGATCGGGTCAATCTGAGGCAGGTCGTTAAGCTCGTAGATGCTCTTGAACGGACCTTCGTAGACCATACGTTCCCAAATCGCATCAGCCTGTTCGGGCGTTATCGGCAATGCGTCAACTTGCGCGCGAGTCGCAGAGTTCAGATCAAGCACATCCTCGGCGAAGCAGAGCGACGTCAATACAAGCAGGGCGAGTATAAACCGGCCAAAACGCATCATGCACCCGGCTTCCAGAGTTTGCCCAAACTTTGCGGCACGTCAAATCCGACGCTGAATGTATGCGAAGGCGACAGCACCGGATGATACATGAACGCGTAATCTACAACTATGTCGCGGAAGAAGAGTCCGAAACCCGTAGTAAAAACATTCGGATTCGTCAGAACGCCGACACGAATATGGAACGGCTTGACCACCTGAAGATCGCCGCCCGCCTTAAACACCGTGCCGCCTTCCAATCGGCGTTCGATGTCAAAGGTTGAACGAACTCCGTAATACGGCTCGTACATCACACCCGCCGACAAGGAGCGGGGGAGATCGCGTTTCAAATCTCGTCCCATTTGCGGACGGTTTATGTTGTGGAATGCGCCGCCCAAGAAGAAGCGATCCCACACTTTTGCCGTTGCGCCGATGTCGAGACCAATGGTGCTTGCGCTGCCGAGATCATATGAACCTGACGGTCCTTCTACGGATTCACCCAAGCTCCACGAAATGAGTTTAACCGCATAGCCGATACTCAGAGCAGAGTGGATGTCTTCCTGCAGCATGAGTCCGTGAGCGACGGAAATTTCCGTTTCACCGGAAATCGTCTCTCCGCCCAATCGAGTACTCAAACTCTGGATTGAGACGCCTATTGATCCGGCTTTTTTCGGAAGATATGTGTAACCGGAAGCCGAAAGATGCGAAAGAAAGCTAACGCTGTAAGGAAGGTGATACGCAAAGCGCCCGCCGGTACCGTGGCTGAGTCCGAGGCCCGCTGGATTCCAGAGAATTGCGTCGCTGCCGCGAGCGGCCGCCGTGTAAGCACCACCCATGCCTTGCGCGGCAGGAGTGGGAAGATTCGGATCGGAAATCAACTGCGCACTCGAAGTCTGCAAAGTTGCAAAAAGCGCGCACAAAGTAATCAGGAGTTTCTTCATCACAGGCGGGTCCCCACAACGATAGGTTTCGTGACGGACTCCGTCTCTCCATTCTTGATTGATTCAAGGTGCAAAATATAAGTACCGATGGGGAGCAGCTCTCGCAGGTCATTTCGACCGTCCCAATCCAAATGCTGCGGCCCGCCTGATTTCTTGTCAACGAATGTATAAACAAGCTGTCCGCGAAGATTGAACAAACGGAGCCGCACGGCGCCTGTAGGTGGTGCGTCGTAGTAAATTGGGAAGGTCTGCCCGATATCCGGAGCAAATGCTTTGTTTGGCACGTCCAAAATCAACTTGCCGGTCGGTGCGCCGACCGAATCGGGATCGGTGAAATCAGCGGCGTATCCGGCAAGCATTTGGAAATCCCCGCTAAACGTGGACGACGGTCCCGCAATACTCATGCGCTTGCCGACAAGACTGCCCAGCGGATACCACGCACCGCCGAGATATACGCTGTCAAGCTCCATTGAATCCCAAACGCGCAGTGTGACGTTGCCCGAGCCGTCATCGACAAAAATATTTGTGCCGCCTCCGACGTTTTCGTCGACTTGATACACTGTTCCGATCACACGGCACCACGTTCCGGATCCGTACAAATCAGGAACGGAACAACGGACAATTGAGGCTTGAGTTCTCAAGTCACCAGTACGAATTACGATCGGCTCCGGCAAAGGTTGATTCTCAGAAAGGACTCGAACATCGGCGGAGTTTTGTCCTGCCGCGAACTCACCCATTTGAATTGCCCCAGAGAACTGATTAACAAGTCCGGTGATTTCAATCAGATTTCCACGCCTAATGCCGGGGAATGTTGATGCCGCGCCGGTATTAGAGAGGTTAAATCCGCGGCCGCTCTGATCTTGTATGAAAGCTGAGATACGGCGCGAACCGGACGTTGTCGTGACATCTTGCACAAAGTTCACGACTCCCCGAAATGTCGTCCGTTGACCATCAAAGGACGCATAGTCATTATATACGTCGGCAATCGCAGTTACTTCATTTGCGGAATATCCGCCAAAACCGAGAGTCGCGCTCGTCAAGATGTTGCCGGCGGCGTCGGAAATATCCATGACTTCAACTTGGTAGGCCGACGCGGACGGCATCGATTCGAGCGTTTCCAACTGAATTGTTCGTCCGTCACTAAAGAGTAGTGCAGACTCAATATGCAGAGTCGGGAAATTGGCGTCCGTTACGTCGATGATTTCAAAACGAGCAAGATCATCGGCCGCGCTGAGGGCAAGACGTTCATTGAAACGCAGGTTGACAAGATGCTCGGCGACAGTGATTGCTGATGCGAGTTGCGGCGGACGGCGGTCAATAACCCCGAGATCCGCGTCACTCCGCGGAGCAATCATATGGCCGGGAACATTGTTAAAGTCGACGCATCCCTGAATGAAAGTGAAGCTGTCACCCACAGCGGGGACATACTCCAATCCAAAATTACCGATGATTACGCCGGAACCGGAACCGTCGGAGGCTTCCCACTGTGTGTATTGAGCGAAGTCGTTTGTGCCAGTAACCACGCCGGGGCCCACGTAAACAAAGCCGCCTTCATAGGCCTCCGCCATTCCGGGGAGAATCGCGGTCGTGATCGTGTCAGGCGGGGGAACGGTTCCTTGACCGAGAATCGTGACGGACGAGACGCTCGATAGCTCAGTGATGCCATTAAACTCTTGGACGCTTGCTGTCACCAGTACGCAATCGCCCGCCGCAACCGTTGTCGGTGAAGCATACACATAGACCCCAGACCACGGTCCGCCGCCCGGATCACTCATGAAGAAGCTGCTCCCGCCATCATAGTTTGCACCCGTTACTATTCCGGTTACGGTGACAGTCTGCCCGTTTAGCGGCGATTCGCCACCGGCTGGATTGTCAACAAACTGAATGTCAAATATCGAAAGATGGATCGAGCGAATCAAATAGGAATAGGTTTCGTCCGGCGCGTTCGCAGGGGAGAGACTCTGAAGACCGTCTCCGTCTCGAGCCGAGACGTAAAAGTAGGCTGACACATGTTCCGGTCCGGCGGGGAGAATGCCGCCCCACTCGCCGTCGAACGCGTCGCCGTCTCCGTGCTCACCGTCATCATGCATCATGACAGCGCTGAAGTCACCGGTGTTTCCGAAACGGTAGAAAATCAGAACTTCCGCAATATCACTATTGTCGTCCACAATACGCGCCGTTACGGTTACCGGATCAACGGCAGTCGGACGATCCGGCAAGAAACCGACGTCGCCGATCAGCGGTGGCCGATTTGATGTGAATCCAAAATCGAAGTCGTTTCTTGGATTCAACGTGAAGGCTCCAGCCGAGAGCGAGATGATTCCGCGCAAGTACTGCAGCGTGTCTCCCACGAGCGGCGAGTTCTCGAAATCAAAACCCTTCCGCACACGAATAGACCCGGTTTCATCTTCAATTTGAAAACCGTTAGTGAAGACTTCGGTTACGACAGGTGCGTCCACTTGAACCAAGACTCCTTCCAGCGACTCGCCAATGTCGGCAATGACCGTCCCGTAAGGGGGAATCGTCGTAGATGTCGCCTGGGGCCCGAAAAGTATGGCCGGGACCCTTAATCTCGTCTCGGTACCGGACTCCTCTACCGTGGCCTGCAAGACAATCGAATCTCCGATCGCAAGAGTCAGGGTTTGAGTTTCGTTGACTTGGATTCCGCTCCAGGGTCCACCGCCGGGATCGGAAATGAAATAGCGGAGGCCATTACTGAAGCCGTAGCCGGTCACAATGCCAGCTACTTCGACGGTTTGCCCATTCAGAGGGGAGGTGCCATCAGGTGCCTCCGTAAACTGAATATCATGAACAGAAATGGGCTCGGCAACTAAGGAAGTCGCTGACAATAATAGACTTACAGCGAGAATCGCTAAGAAATGCATACGAGATTGTTGAGAAAATAGGGGAAAACAGGCGGGGTATAGATTAGACTCAGCAAAATACAGAAACTGCTCTCGAAATACAAGCCATATAGGGGCCTATTTTATGCGAAATTCGATAGCATTTTGCCCTGTGAACCAAGAGTCAGAGAATTGTTTTTTCGGCCCGTTTTGATTACTTTTCTCAAATGCGATTCACACGGTATTTCCTCCCTATGATTCTGGCTCCGTTGCTGGCTTCGTTGGCCTTCCCGTCCACTGAGATGGCCGAAGATTCCGGGCGAGCGACCCTCTTTTGGGGCTATCTTCAGGCTGGAGATACGACCGCAGCTCAAGGCGTTCTGACGGACACCTCTTTAAGGGCCTCGCCCAATTGGGACAAACTGGCCAATTTCCTTTCTGCCTACGTAGCCTATTCGGATTCTACCTTTAGCACGGTTCCCACATTGTTGGACCTTGGCACAACCGATGAACTTACAGAGCACGCATATTGGCTGAGAGCAATGGCTCTGAAAGACCTCGGACAGCCTCATTTAGCCGGAATCTATTGGCGAAAACTTGTGGATTCAGATCTTGAAGACTACCGTGAAATCGCCGTTGAAGAGCTATTTGCGGACGTCCAAACCCAAAGTTCTCTGGATACTCTGCAGACATTGTCGACTATCGCCCGCGAGCGCGGAGTTTCCCGCGAGCTAAGGCAGCGAATTGACTTTGAGTTAGCCGGGTTTCTGAGTCTTGCGGGTAGACACACCGAAGCCACAGAGATTCTCCGAACCGTGTACTTGCTATCGCCGGGTACGGGGACTGGGCAAGATGCAAAGGAATCGTTGAAGACTTATGCCGTCCGGTACGGCTTCTCCCCGACTCAGCCGGACTGGAGCGGCGAATGGGAAGAGGTCGAGCGACTTGAGAAGACGGGACAGAAAGCCGGAGCATTCAATAAGATTGAGGAGCTCCGGAAGCGCGGCCGCTATGCCGCCAATGACGAGATGATGATTGCACGTCAAGTGCGGTTGGCGATTGCCCTGCGGCGTCACGGCGACGCCAAGCGACTGGCTGAGCAGCATCTGAAACAGTTCCCGAATTCCAGCTACCGCGACGAGATGCTTTTTTCGTTGACTCGCGCGGCTTATCTCATGGATGAGGATGATTTGGCGATCCGAACAGCCGAAACACTGGCGAGGACGGGCACGGACAAGAAACAAATTGGCGAGACGTGGAGGCTGATCGGACTTTTGCACATTGATCGCGAGCGCCCCGCGGAAGCTGCCATTGCTTTTGACAAATGGGTAAAGGCGGCGGCAGGCGGCGACGGCGCGGATGACGCTCTTTGGAATCGCGGGTGGGCAAGGTTTCTCTCTGGGCAATATGCACAAGCTGCGGGCGATTTCGTTCTTCTTGTGAAGTCCTATCCGAAATCTGGTTATGTTCCGATTGGCTTGTATTGGGGCTCTCGGGCATATGACGAAGCTGGCAACTCCAAGAAGAGTGACAGCCTTTGCTTCGAACTACAGCATACGATGCCATTTTCTTATTACTCGCAACTTCAGTGCGGCATGTCTCCTCAGCCGGATCCGGAGCGGCTCGACTATGAAGTTCTAAGTCTTGACCAGCTTGCAGCAATAGGCGGAAGGCACACGCGAGCATTTGCGCAATTAACCGCTATGGGACTCTGGGAGCTTGCGCTGCGCGAGTGGCCCAAAGTCGAAGACGAGTGCGGACAACGTGCAGACGTGGCCTGGTGGAGGCCGCTGCTTTATTGGAAATCGGGACAAAGATTCGAGTCGTGGCGATGGATAATCAGGGAACTCCGAGATGAAGTAGTTTCAGACGGAAACCGGCCGCTCGATTTCTTCAAGCTGTGGTATCCGCTCGACTATGAGCCGTTAATACTAGACCTGTGCGGCAAATACCATGTTGATCCTTATCTGGCGCTTGGTGTTATCTGCCAGGAGTCGCATTTTGACGAGAAGATTGTTAGTCCTTCAGGCGCGATTGGCTTGATGCAATTGATGCCCGCAACTGCGCGTGAGCAAGCACGTAAGATCGGGCAAAGCCTGCGCACCGACGACTTGTATTATGGTCCGCGCAATCTTGAAATCGGTATTGCGCATCTGGCGGAGTTAATGAATGATCTTGGAGGCGATACGGTATTGACCTTGTGCGCCTACAATGCCGGAATAAACGCCGCACGGCGGTGGAAAAATGAGTTTGGAACTGCTGACGAGGATGTTTTTGTCGAACGCATTCCGTATCGTGAAACGAGGCTTTACGTCAAGTATATCATGCAGCACATGGCGGCTTATCGCCGTCTCTACCCGAATTTGAAGCTATCCCTTCCGGGAAATGAACCTTAACCTATGTCCTACACGAAAGAAGAGCTAACCAAGCTCACGCATCTCGTGCGCTGCGCCGGTTGAGCCAGCAAGATGGATCCGGCGGTGCTGGATCTGATTCTTGCAGGTATACCGAACCAAAAGGATGACAACGTACTCGTAGGTTTCGACTATCGCGACGATGCGACGGCATACAGGTTGCCGTCGGGCGAAGTGATTGTTCAAACGTTGGATTTTTTCACTCCCGTCGTGGATAATCCCTACGAATATGGTGCCATTGCGGCGGCAAATTCCCTTTCCGACGTCTATGCGATGAACGGCAGGCCGCTCTTTGCCCTTAATATTTGTGCGTTTCCAAAGACATTACCACCCGAAATTTGGCGTGAAGTGCTGCGCGGTGGAGCTGAGAAAGCTCTCGAAGCCGGCATCGTCGTGGCCGGAGGACACACGATTGATGACACGGAACCAAAGTATGGTTTGGTCGTAACGGGAATAGTGAATCCCAATGACATGTGGAGCAACAATGGCGCTCGCGCTGGCGATATTCTGCTGCTTACGAAGCCGCTCGGCACGGGAGTAATTACAACCGCACTCAAGAACGAAATTCTTACTGAAGAAGATGTCGCTCCTGCCGTCCAGTGGATGAAGATGCTCAACAAAGACGCCGCGATTGCCCTGGAAGGTCTCGGAATAAGGGCCGCGACGGATATTACTGGAAATGGATTTCTGGGACACGCGGCAGAAATGTCCAAAGCGTCGAATGTCCGGTTTGTGTTCAATGCCGACGCGTTTCCCGTATTGGATGCCGCGTGGCCGCTTGCCGAACATGCGAAAGTTCCCGGCGGCACGAAGATGAACAAGCTCTATCTGGGAAGTTACGTGACATTTTCCAACGTATCCGTCGCTCTCAAGTGGATTTTGTACGATGCGCAAACGTCCGGAGGACTGTTAATCTCGATTCCTCGCGAACGCTTGTCACAAGCGAAAATGAATCTTGAAAACAACAAGGTCTTTTTTGCTGAAATAGGTGAAGTGACGGAAGGCTCTGGCATAGAGGTCGTTGGCAGATGAAGCCTGTAAGATTAGCAATTGTCGGTGCAACAGGAATGGTCGGTCAGACGACACTTTCTATCTTGGAGGAGTGGAAAGTACCAATCAGCGAGTTGAGCTTGTTCGCGTCAACTTCGGGTCGCAGCATGACTTTTCGAGGGGAAGAGATACCTGTTCATGGGATGCAGGATCGCATCGAAGCGGACTACGCGATTCTCGCATTATCCTCAGACCTTTCCAGGGACCTTGCGCCGATGCTGGCCGCGAACGGCGTGCGTGTTATCGACCACTCCAGTGCCCATCGCATGAACGCCGCCGTTCCGTTGGTCATTCCTGAGATCAACTCGCACGCAATGAATTCAAACGTGCGCCTGGTGGCGAATCCGAACTGCTCTGCCTCTATTGTGTTAATGGCATTAGCGCCACTTGAAAAGGAAATCGGCCTGAAGCGAGTGATCGTGTCAACTTATCAAAGCGTAAGTGGAGCAGGTGCATCGGCTTGTGATGAACTAAGCGCACAAATCATGGATCCGTCACACGCACCGCAAATATTTCCATGTCGCGTAATGGGCAACGTATTTCCGGAAATCGGCCCATTTGAGTCAACGAACTACACGGGCGAAGAGACGAAGATCAGTCAGGAAATCAGGAAGATTCTTGAGCGCAAGGACCTGCACGTTTCCGCGACTGCAGTACGAGTCCCGGTCAATATTGGGCACGCCGCCTCGGTAAGTGTAGAAATGCAAAGGCCATTCGCCGTTAGTGAAGTGGCGGAGGCCTTGAGCAGTTTTTCAGGGCTGGTTTTCGATGCAAGAGACTATTCAACGCCGCTCGATATCGCTGGAAAACAGGATGTCCGCGTCGGACGTGTACGGATCGATTCGCAAGATAAGAACTGGCTGCATTTCTGGGTGGTTGGAGATAACTTGCGCAAAGGAGCGGCATCTAATGCGGTGCAAATTCTTCAGCATTGGACGACTCTTTAGACTTCTCTTGATTTTCGCGTGCTGGCAAGTCTCTTATGCTCAGCTCGATTGGCACGACAACGTCGTCGTGTACGGCTCTGAAGACGACGAGGTGAATCCGCTAATTACGCCGCAGTGGAACGGACAGTACCGAGCTTTTTGTTTGCGCGATTCGTCCCGGCTCTCTACCCGTCGCTCACTACTTAGCGGAAGCGCATGGGAAAGTTTTGACGACCTCGAATTGAATGAAACAGCAAGGGATTTCGGCGCCGTAAGCGACGCCGTTTTCTCGTATGTTTGGAGTAGTCGCAGCGGCCGGATTTGGAGAATCAATCACGACAGCACGGTCTGGTCATCGGCGGCACCGCTTCAAGTCGACTCTGGAGCCGTGCCGTTTGTCGCTCTTGATGCATACTCCGACTTTCTATTCGATCCTGTCGACACGTACTTGCACGGTTGTTTCATTCAAAGCAGCACGCCCTCGAACACAACGCTTACTTATTTTCGTTCGGAAAACCGCGCGTTGTCGGTGTCATTAGCATCGGTGGTAGATAGCTCCTTTCAAATTCAGGACTCATCCGTTTCGGTTGCAGTTTGTGCAACATGGAGTGGGGAAGAAGAGAAATTGTGGATTGCCGCGGCAACCGACAGGCCCGGCACCGTGGGTGAACAAATCAGGCTTTATTCCTCCGATGATTTGGGGCAATCATGGTTGACTCCGATCACGCCCGACAGCAGTTCGTACGCGATGATGCAACCCACCCTTGCTTCCTATGGGGAACTACTCATGCTGGCCTATCAGCGCCGCAATAGTGCTTCTCTCGCTCGGGAAGTGTTTGTAACCTATTCGCCGGACAATGGAGTGTCTTGGTCCGAGCCTCTTCAAATAACTGACGACCCGTTTGACGATATAGAGCCGAAGCTCGCTGTGTCGGGAGATCGAATCGGGTTGTTTTACGTTCGTGCTCAGACTCAGAGTGCAATTGGTGAGTTGTTTGTACGCGAGAGCAGCGTCGATGAACCCTGGGTTTGGACCCAAGAAACCTCTGTTTCAGACGATGCCAATCTGCGGGTCGCTGGTGGCTACGATGCGACCGGCGATGACCGCGGCTTTGCAGCCGTTTGGGGGACGCGAATCGTCGGCGAAGATGGCGACATAGTGTTTGATGCTTCGTGGCGGGGCGTCTCTGTCGATGCGACTCGGTCAGGTACGAGAGATGAAAGTGGCTCGCTATCTTATGTACATGCCGGGGCAGTTGATTACGATCTTCCGCAAGGAGAGCCCAGCGGAATTTTGCTTTATGATATTTTGGGACGCAGAGTTGCGCAAACGATATCGAGCGGTCGGGGCCGGTGGATATTGCCGACGGCTCTTCCCAGTGGGAGCTATATTGCTTTCAGCGAATCATCCCATGATCTGGTCCGGATACGAATTGTAAGATAGAAGATTGCTGCAATACAAAAGAGGCTCCCTATTGGGAGCCTCTTTTTTGTAAGAAAACTTGTTTGTTATGCTGGTTGAGGAGCAAGCGACTCTTGCTTCGGAGTTCGAGCAATCAACATTTCGGCAACAAGCAAAGCCAGAGCAATCATAAGGAACATCTTCCATAACTCGTGTCCATACCGACCTTCACGAACGACCAGTTCGATGTTTTGATTCTCTGCCAAAACCGATTGATCGCCTCCAAGCGTTTCGAGTTGCGAATCACTTTCGGACAGAGCAACGTCTGATTCGTGCTTCGGAGTATTTATGACAACGGGCCGCACCAATTTCGAATTCTGCATCAGTCTGTACTCGCCCGTTTGCTGAATCGGGGGAATGCGCAGGGACTGCCCGCCGGATACTGGAGCCGCGGTCAATCGAAAACTCTGATCGTCCTTGACCAAATCGTATTGCAGTTGCTCCGCGTCACGTAAGATCAATTCGGCATCTTCGCCTACCGTGAAGGCAAGTTGAGATCCTGATTCGCCGAATCCCGCGAGATATGCGGCGCTGCCGGTCATCAAAGGCGAGAAAACACCGGCGCGGTACATGGTGGACCATTCAGGATCAGGGGATCCCGTCAAGAATAGCACGCGTCCTCTGCCTTGAGTCGCTTCAACGAGAAAACGTAGTCCGCCGGTTCCTTCGATAATGGTCGACGCGCCGCTCGGTGTGGCGGCCAGCGCGAACAACCGCATAAATGTCGGAGAAATGTCGACAGGTTTATCTTGGAAGATTCCTTCGAACAAAGGATGCTCGAGATCGACTTTTGTCCACCGAATTCCACCGGGACTAAAATCCTCTACATCAGTCGGCACGGGAAGCCCCATCTCCTGCATCCAAGACGCATGCGCGCGAATGTCAAAATTGGGTCCACCTGCTACAAACATGCCTCGTCCGGTTTGCAAATAGGCTCGTGCTCGCTCAGAAAATGCGCTGCTGAACGCAGGCGCGTCCACGACAAATATTGCGTCAAATGCCGACCAGTCTTCACCTTCAAGTTGCGCTGGAAGGAGCTCCAATGTATGAACAAAGGACTCGCCTCTTCCACTTGGGTCAAGAGCCAGCGCGAGCAAACGTCGCGCGGGAGCGTCGGCGCCGACAATTGCGGTATTCAGTCGAGCGGGAACGCGCAGCACATAGCGACAAACGTCGTCGTTGGGAAATTCATCGGTGTCCTCAAGTCTGACGTATCCGGTCAGGTCGCCCACACTCTCAGGAACAAAACGGATAGATTCGGTGCGTGTTTCTCCGGCGCGGATGGACAGCCTCGTTTGCGCCACCCGCTTCCCGTCTAAGTACACTCCGATGATACGGTCATTGCGGTCATCATTGCCGCTGTTGGCAACCGTAAAACTTAGTTCGACGGGCCGTCCCGGAGCGATCAAACGCGACGTGATTGTGGCTGAGGCAATGCCGACATTCGAGATGTTTCCTTTAGCAAGATTCAAGACGTACAACCGAACGTCGTCAGGCAGTATCGGTGTTTGCGGCAACGACGAGGGCCAAACGCTTCCGCTAAAATCGGAAAGGACATAAACTTCTTTCAAGAGATTCTGCGATTGCCCGAGAATGGAACGTGCGACTCCAATTGCGTCTGTAATTGAACCACCGGATTCAGTGACGGTCGCCGCTTCAATTTCATCCCGAATTAGCGTCTTATGCTGAGTTGGTGCATCCGGAAAAAGTACGGGTTTGGAATCAGACCATACGATTTGAATGTCGTCGTTTGATCCCAAGGCCTGAACAAGTTCTTGAGCGCGCACCTGAAGTTCGCGAAAACGCGTTCCCCCGGGCGATTCCGCGTTCATGGACGCCGTTCTATCCAATACGAGTACGACACTCGCACGGGCATCGCCGCCGCCGATCAAGCTTGCCTCAGATCTTAGCACGGGTCGCGCCATTGCCAATACCAATGCAAGAACCGCAAGAGTTCTGAGCAATAAGAGTATCCACTGGCGGACTCGCACGCGTCGCATTTTTTGCCGCTGCATCTCTTGCAAAAAACGCAGAGTGGGAAAATCCACCTCTTTGAAACGTTGCCGGTTCAACAGGTGGATTAAAATCGGGATCAGTCCGAGCGATAACGCCGCAAGCAGCGCCGAATTCAGAAAAGTCATCGAGTCAGTTTGTTTGAGTCGTCGGTCTTGGCGAGGAGCAGGTCCTCGATCAATTCCACCAGCATATGGCCGCAAAGCAAGTGTGCTTCTTGCACACGCTGGCCGGAATTCGAAGGTATACGCAGCGCATGATCGAGGTGACGGTCAAGCGGCGTTTGTCCCATTCCTAGGAAGCCGACGCATTTTCCGCCGACTTGACGGGCGCTTTCTGCCGCAAAAAGAAGATTCTCCGAGCGTCCGGATGTTGAAAGCAAGAACAAGATGTCGCCTTTGCGCATCAACGCCTCAACCTGCCGGGAGAAGACCTTTTCGAACCCGTAGTCGTTTGCACACGCAGTCAACAAAGAAGTATCGGTGGTCAATGCGACAGCAGCGAGCGCCTGACGTTCGCGGTGTGACGAGAGTCTGACCACAAACTCCGTCGCGAGATGCTGGCACTCAGCGGCTGATCCGCCGTTCCCGCAAAAGAACAACCTGCCGCCGCTTTGCAAGCAATGAGCGGAGGCTTCAGCAATAGCGGTTAACTCTGCGAAACATGCGGTCGAGAGTTGACTGTGCATGGTTGCAGCATCCTGCACAGCTTTCCGAAGTTTCTCAACCGCGCTGACGATCAAATTGTCTCCCGGAGCGTGAATATGATCACTCATCCTACACCGCCGCCGCAGCAAGTTTTTCGATAACAGATGGTGCGGAAGCCAAAACTGCATCAAGTGCGGTCGCATCTTTTCCACCGGCTGTCGCGAGATGAGCTTTCCCGCCGCCGCCGCCCTTCAAAGACTTTGCAAGTTCCTTGACGATGGGTACGGCGTCCCAGCCTTTCTTGACTAAGTCCTGTGTCACTACGACGGCCAAAGACGGTTTGTCCTCCAAGACCATCCCCAAGATTCCAACTCCGCTCCCCAACTCGTCGCGAAGGGCGTCGCCCATTTCCTTAAGTTGGTCAAGATTCTGTGCAGAAACGCGCTCGGCGACAATCTTTATGCCGCCGACGTCTTTGGCTTTGGCAACCAGCGAGTGCATCGCGCTGCCTGCAGCCTCCATGCGCAAGTGGTCGAGTTCCTTTTGGAGCTTCTTCTTCTCTTCAAGAGTTAGTTTGAGCTTTTCTGCGGGATCGCTGCCTGCGCTGCCGAGCATCTCGACAAACTCTTCGACTTTCGCCCGCTGTTCTGCCAAGTAGCGCCACGCGGCATCGCCAGTCAGGGCTTCGATGCGGCGCACACCCGCAGCCGCGGATGTTTCGGCCTTAATCACGAACAAACCGATATCGCCCGTGCGTTGGACGTGACAGCCGCCGCATAATTCACGCGAAACAATCTGTTCATCATCTGAAATCTCGATCATGCGAACTTCATCACCGTATTTTTCACCGAAAAGGGCCATTGCGCCGAGCGCTTGTGCGTCCTTCAAAGGCAAAACTTTCGGCGACACTTTGTAGTTGCCGCGAATCCAATCGTTAACCTGAGTCTCGATGTTGACGAGTTCTTCGTGCGTCGGCTTGTTAAAATGCGTGTAGTCGAAACGCAAATAGTCCGGGCCGACGTAAGAGCCCGCTTGATGGACATGATCGCCAAACGCGCCGCGCAACGCGGCGTGAAGCAAGTGTGTGGACGTGTGGTTGTATTGTGTCGGCAGGCGATGCTCGGTTGAAACCATAAGCACGGCAGGCAGCCATGTTCTATTCTTGACAGCGTCGGCGAGGGCTGGGGGCGCAGACTTGATTTCCGCGGAGTGAAGTATTGCTTTATCACGACGCGAGACGCCGTGAATCTCCGCGTTGACTGTTTCTCCGTCGACTTCAAACTCGACTCTTCCTTCGTCTGCAACTTGGCCGCCTGACTCCACATAAAACGGGGTTCGTCTCGAGGCAAAAATCAGGCTTCCCTTTTCAATATCCAAGTGAAGAGGCAGAATTTCGGACGTCAGCGCGAGTTCGCTGTAGCCCTTAAAATCGCTCTCAGGTAGTTCGCCGTCGAAACTAAGTTCTTCTTTCCCAAGTTTGAAACTTCCTGCCGCACGAGCACGTGCGCGTTGCTGGTCCATGGATTTGGCAAAGCCCGATTCATCCACGGTCAGGCCGTTTTCGCGAGCCATAAGCTGCGTCAGGTCGAGCGGAAATCCGAATGTGTCGTAGAGCTTAAAGGCCTCGTCGCCGGGAATCTCGGTGGTTTTGCTCTTCTTGAGTGCTGCGACCACTGAATCAAATTGTTCAAGTCCACGGTCGAGCGTCTTGCCAAAATGCGATTCTTCAGCTTCGATAACGCGCGTGATATGACTGTGACGGTCTTTGATCTCGGGGAAAACGTGACCCATCGTGTCGACCAACACAGGCACGAGCGTGTACAAAAACGGTTCGTGCAATTCGAGTTTGCGACCAAAACGCGCTGCGCGGCGCAAGATCCTGCGCAAGACGTAGCCGCGTCCTTCGTTGCCGGGCATCGCGCCGTCGCCGATTGCAAAGGTTAAGCAGCGAATGTGGTCGGCGATCACTCGGTGCGGGATCCCCGCGTCTTCTTGCGAATAAGTTTTGCCGGACTTATCGGCAATAGCCTGAATGATCGGCTGAAACAAATCCGTATCGTAATTTGACTTGAAGCCGCCCAGCACCGTAGCGAAACGCTCGAGTCCCGCGCCCGTATCGACGTGCTTGGCCGGAAGCTGAACCAAATCGCCGCTCGCTTGTTGATCGAATTGAATGAACACGTGGTTCCAGAGTTCGATATAGCGGCGCGAGCCGGTATTGACGAACGCATTCGGGTCGCTATCGAATTCAGCGCCGCGGTCGATGTGAATCTCAGTGCACGGACCGCACGGACCAGTGTCACCCATCGACCACCAGTTGTCCTTTTTACCGAAACGCAGCACGTGCGAGGGAATAATGTCTGTTTCGCCCTTCCAGAGCTCCTCAGCTTCGTCATCAGTCTCGTAGACGGTTGCGTACAATTTGTCTTTAGGAAGTTTGAGAACTTCCGTCATCAGTTCCCAGCCCCAGCGAATGGAGTCGCGCTTGAAATAGTCGCCGAAGCTCCAGTTGCCGAGCATCTCGAAGAAAGTGTGATGATATGGAGAGACGCCGACTTCTTCGAGGTCGTTATGCTTGCCGGAAACGCGAATGCATTTTTGCGTGTCCGCCACGCGTGTCGCCTCAGGTTTGGCCAGCCCCAAAAAATACGGTTTGAACTGGTTCATGCCCGCATTCGTGAACAAAAGCGTCGGATCGTCCTGCGGGACAACCGGCGCGGACGGCACGATCAGGTGTTGGCGTTCGCGAAAGAACTCAAGAAATTGTTGGCGGATTTCAGCGGCGGTCATAACGTGCTTAGAGGTGAAAGTTGCTAATTCAAAATCATGGAAAAGCCGCATTGCAGGCCGATATAGCCCGTTGCGGCAGTGTTGTCTACTTGCAGCAAGTCGGCGAGCGGCCAAGCCGCGACCAGTTTCAGTGCAGCGCCCGAAACTTCTGGATTTCGCAGCGCAAGGTGAATGACACTGCGTGCCATCAGAGCCTGTCCGTCAATCGTACGGCCCCTTTGATATTCGCCTTCAAAGGGAGGTCGTGAGTTTTCTTCTGACGCGGTCCACCACGCGATTGACGTTCCAACTCCGACCTTCAGTTTTCGCAAGTCGCCGGGCGACACAAGCGCGTCGAGACCGACTTCACGCTGATGAAATCTAATGTTGAAAGCCGGGGGAGGCGAGGGATCGTCGTTGACGCGCCCATCCGTCGTTAGCAGAGAAAAGGACGGACTGAATGCATAGCGGTTGCCAAATGGGAAATAGCCGCTGAACATCAAAGTCGTACCCAGAGACCCCGGAGATACCCGGTCGCTTTCGACGTCTTGATACGTTTGCAAACCCATCGGCGTGGCCACGCCGACCTGCACTTCAGCATAGCTGTAATGCGGGTATTCCGAAGCGAAGGCAATCGAACTGAACGTGAGCACGAGCAGAAGGAGAAGTGACCGCATGGATGAAGTCCTTTCGCGCAAGCAGAGTGGTCGGGTCGAGATCAAATCGTGCGCAACGGTCAGTAAGAATCCTCCTGATTAGAGTCGTCCGGTGGAAGGTCGATAACTTTGAATATGATACCCGGCCTAAAACCACGCCGGGCAAGCAGAGCAGTTAACCTTCGCTTGCGGGTTTCAGGGTCGAGTGAAGAATATTGCCTGCTTTTGCGCCTCAGCAACTCTTTGGCAAGATCGAGTTCCTGATCGGCAGAAAGGTGATCGCTCACCGCTTGCTTTGCAGTTGCCCCAGAGATGCCCCTCGAGACAAGATCGCGTATCAACGCACTTTTGCCTCGCGGATGTGTCTCGATACGAGTGCGTACGAAGCCCTCCGCAAATCGTGCGTCGTCAAGGAGATTTCGTGCTTTGAGTTTCTCAATTGCCAGCTCGATCTCTTCGGCCTCGTAGCCTTTGAGTTTGAGCTTGTCTTTGAGCTTGCGAGTCGAGTAGGATCGCGACGCCAGCAATTTGACGGCGTAAGGAAGCGCGTCTTCCTTCGGTCGTTTCTTTTCGACTTGCCTCATCATCTGAGCTGTGCCATCGAATCGAAAAAGACACCGATCTGAACAAGATAAGCATTAGCTGGGCCGATCGTTTGACGTCCGGCAGGCTCGTCGAGTCCCCAATGATAGGACAATTCAGCAAGTACTCCGACGCCGTTTTGTCGGGCATCCGTTTTCGCCCCTACGTGGATTGATGCCGTGGGAAAGTCGCCGTCAAACGTATATTCATATCCCCCGAAGTACCGTTCGCGATATGACCCTTGCGAAAAGGAATAGCCCACACCGACGCCGGCATAAAGGTCCGGTTCCGCGGTCATGCGGTACGAAATTCTGCCTCCCAGCTCAATCTGGAAATAGTTGACTTTCGATCCGGACGTCGGTGCTCCGGTCAAGTTGTTCCAGAACAAAAACGACGGCCCCCAGAATACGTGCGGACGGTCAACTTCAAGCCGCAGATGGGCCGTATAGCCGCTGCCGGAACCGAACAGGCTGTTCCTCTCGAGACCGGGACCGGTTTTCGGTGTTCCTGAGTTTGCATATCCCGTCGCGGCGACGAGATGATATGCGTGCACACTCGTACTTGCCACTAATAAGACAAGTACGAGTGCGATCGCAGGAAACTTACGACTTCTTTGAACGGGATTTTGTGCTTTCAGCTTCTTGTTCCACCGGTTCTTCGGGTTCAGCGGAGATGAATCCCAACTCGCGACGCACTTCAATTTCCACGGCCTTGAGCATTTCGGGGTTTTCTTTCAAGGTGCCAATCACGCGTTCGCGGCCCTGACCAAGACGCTCGTCTTTGTAGGAGTACCACGTACCCGATTTGCTGACGATTTCCAAGGTTGCCGCGAGGTCCAGCATGTCGCCGACGCGCTCGATGCCGCGACCGTAGATAATATCGAATTCGGCTTCGCGGAAGGGCGGAGCCACCTTGTTCTTTACAACTTTGACCTTGGTTCGGTTCCCGACGATGGTATCACCGTCTTTGATCGAAGCCATGCGGCGGATTTCCATACGCACTGAGCTGTAGAACTTCAGTGCATTGCCGCCGGTCGTGGTTTCGGGGTTGCCGAACATCACGCCGATCTTCATACGGAGCTGATTGATGAAAATCAGTGACGTTCGTGAACGCGAGACCACGGCGGTCAACTTGCGCATTGCCTGACTCATCAGACGTGCCTGCAAACCGGGCAGTGAATCTCCCATCTCGCCTTCGATTTCAGCCTTGGGCACCAGCGCCGCTACGGAGTCGATCACGATGACGTCCAGCGCGCCGGAGCGAATCAGCATCTCGGCGATGTCCAGAGCCTGTTCGCCTGTATCGGGTTGCGACACTAGCAGGTCGTCGATGTCGACGCCCAGCGCACGCGCATAGTTCGGATCGAGGGCGTGTTCGGCGTCGATAATGGCCGCCTTGCCGCCGCTCTTTTGTGCCTCTGAGATGATGGTCAGTGCGAGCGTGGTTTTACCGGAAGATTCGGGACCGTAAATTTCGATCACGCGGCCTCTCGGCACTCCGCCGATACCCAGTGCGGCATCCAGCGACATCGAACCTGTGGAAATCACATCCATGCGCTGAATTGGGCCGCTGTCGCCCAGACGCATGATCGAGCCCTTGCCATACTGCTTGTCGATCTGTGACAGCGTCAGATCAAGATTTTTCTGCTTTTCGGAATCAAGAGATTTGCTCATAGTGTCACTCGCAAGGGTTAAGTTAAACGGGACGTCCCGTCTCGGCATATGTTTTCAATCTTTCAAACCACAATTTGTACTGAGAAACCAGCGCGCCCATGATCACTTTTTCGAGCATCTTGTTCATGAAGCCCTTCATTTCGTAATCAATCGAGAAGTTAAGCGCACATCGTTTCTCTGCCAATTCAATGAGTCGAAATATCAGCTTCACGTGCGCGACCTTCTCGTGGATTCCGGCCGAACCGCCCACAATGGACTCCGCGAACATCTCGTTCTGAACGAAATGCGTGATTTCAGTTTCGAGCGTGGCGTCTTTTCCGTTGAGGTCGAGGTTAAACACGCGTCGTGCACCCTTGGCGACGACTCCGTCGGGCAAGACTTCTAACCCGCGCACGTTCGGCGCCCAGAACTCCACTTCCTTGCTTTCGGTGAGGGCTTGCCACACTTGCGACATTGGAGCTTCGATTTCAGTTGTGATGATTTGCTTTGGCACGAGTTTTCCCAGTCTCGTTTGATTTATGATTGGGGATTTCCCAACCGGAAATCCTTGAGCACGGTATAGATTGGTCCTTCTTGGCGAAGCGAACTTTGTACAAGACTGACCTGTGTTACTTCGAAAGGAGAACTGCGAAGCTCAAAATTCAGAAAAGCACCCGTGATGCGCTCTTTGCCGATGGGCTCTTTGATACGAGCGACCGTCAGATGCGGCACGAACTCCTTAACTTCAGGTTCAAACCCAAGCTCTTCCATACCGCCGCCTATTTCAGCTTGCAAAGCACGAAGAGTTTTTGAAGGAGTCAGTCCCGCCCAGTATGCGCGCGGTCTCTGCTTGGTCGGAAAGCAGCCGGTTCCCTGTATCGAAAGATTGAACGGAGCGGAGTTCGCGCATGCTTCGGTAATTACGTTCTCCACGTCCGGCAGCACGTGATCAGGAGTGTCGCCCAAGAACTTCAGAGTCAGATGTAGATTCTCAGGTTCAACCCATTTGACGCCGCGCCCCAACCAACCAATTTTCTCTTGCGGCAGTCGGAGAATTTTCTGCCAATCTTCGGGCAGCATTATGGCGACGAACAGTCTCAAAACTTAGTGCGCCACCAGTTCCCGGTAGAGCATATAGAGAGCGAAATGTGCCGCGCGCAACTTCACAAGCTCGCGGCTACGGCTGCCGACTTGGATTTTGCGTGCCACAGTCTTCGTTTCTGAGGCAATCCCGATCCACACAGTACCAACAGGCTTGTCCGCAGTGCCGCCGTCAGGGCCAGCAACTCCTGAAAGGCTCACTGCCCAATTTGCACCAGAAGTCCGGAGCGCGCCTTCAGCCATTTCTCGCACGGTCTCTTCAGAAACGGCTCCGTGATTGTCAAGTGTCTCGGCTTTTACGCCAAGGAGCTCTTGCTTCACATCATTCGAGTAAGTTATGACTCCCCGGGCAAGCCATCTTGAGGCTCCGGGAGTGTCAGTCAGCAACGAGGCGACTAATCCGCCCGTACAGCTTTCCGCTGTCGTAACCCACTGCGCGCGGTTAACCAAAATGTCACCGATTACCCTTGACAGAGTGTCGCGGCCCGTTGCGTAGATGTGGTCCCCGACTCGCTCCCGGATATAATGTTCGGCAAAAGCGATATCGGCCTCGGCTTCCATTTCGTCTTGCGCTGCAGACGTCATACGCACGTCGAGCAATCCCTGGTGGGGAAGGTAGGCCAACGAAACCCGCCTCGACAACGGATCCAAATCGCCCAGTTTTTCCAACAGTGCTGACTCGCCGATTCCGGCCATTCTCAAGGTTCGCGCAAAGTACTTCGCCTGTCCGAATGTTTGCCGCAATATCGGTTCAATCTGATCATCGAACATTCGCTCCATTTCAGGAGGAACCCCCGGTACCGCGAACAAGTGGCGGCTTTTGCGTTCGAGATAAATCCCTGCGGCAGTTCCCAAGGGATTCTCCAGCCGCGATGTGCCGCCAAGCACCACCGTTTGATTGGAGGACTGCACAGGCATTTCGCGTCCAAGTTTGCGGAACATATCTTCCACATGCCGGCGTTGCTCGGGCGAGTCTACGAAAGGCAAATCAAAGAGCTGTGAGATTGCGTCGCGGGTCAAGTCATCGGGAGTGGGACCCAAACCGCCGGAGAGAATAATCACGTCGGCGCGGTTCAGAGCAAGACTGATAGCCGCTTGAATTTCTTCCATATCATCCGCGACACACGACGACCATCGCACAGGGACTCCGCACTCGGCCAGCCTCCGCCCAAGAAAAGCCGCGTTGCTGTTGACCGTCCTGCCCAAGAGCAGCTCGTCGCCGATCGTAATCAGTTCACTGACCGGAGTGTTCATCAGAAGGCATTCATCAAGTTAGGCTGCCAAACTGAAAGTCCCCACAAGACGAGTGCGGCATAAACTCCGGCAAGGACGTCGTCGAGCATGACTCCCCAGCCGCGCGGAAGTTTCTGCAGTTGCCCTGCGCCGAGGGGCTTAAAAATGTCAAATGCACGAAATAGGAAGAACGCTGCGGCAAAACCGACTATCGAGTGCGGCGCCGCCAGCAACGTAATCCATTGACCCACCAACTCATCAAACACAACTGGATCGGGATCGTCTTTCTTTGGGTTCTTCCTGCGGACGGCAGCGAATTTCCCCGGATCGCGGACTTCGTAGCCGTCAATATAGCGGTTTGAGAGCCACACACCGATGAAAGTCAGTACGATCAACGGTGCGATCATGTTCAAGGACTGCGCGCCGGGAATAAACCAGAAAATCGCACACACCAATGCAGAGGCTACAGTGGCCGGAGCGACAGGCGAATAGCCCGTCCACAATACGGTGGTCACCATCTCTTCGGCGCGAGTCATGCTTATACCGGACGCCCCCTATGGCGAATCTCTTTTAGGAGTTCACGATTGCCGTGGAGATACTCGATCAACGTAAAGAACGTGTAAACTGTGACGCCGGCCAAAATCCAATAAACGATCCGTTCAAAATGCGGAATCGACATGAATCTCGTATCAATCCACTGCAAGACCAGAATTGTCAGCGCGACGGCGCCTTGAAGAATTCCTTTCCACTTCCCCGTCGTTCTTCTGCCCATCGCCGTGCCGGTCAAGGCGGAAAAGACTCTCAAATATGCCACAACGACGTCGCGGTAGACCAAAATCGCCACCATCCACGCCGCGGCATAGCCAAGGACGAGAAAGCCGATAAAATAGGAGATGCGCGCAATCGTGTCACTCATCGGATCGAGCAGCTTACCGACGTCGGAGACCTGCTTTTTGGACCGCGCCGCGATGCCGTCGGCAACGTCCGTAGCCTCGATTAAGACCGAGACAATCAATGCGAGCTCGATGGAATACTCGAAGTTTCCGAGATACGCAATCAAGAACAGCGGGCCAAGCGCGAGTCTTGAAAGCGTTAGTTGATTGGCGAGATTAAAGCCGGGAATCATGTGCTATCCGTCCGCCTTTGTCCGTTCAGCCAGCGCTCTTGCAAGCGTGACTTCATCTACTTGTTCGAGCTCGGCTCCGATGGGTACGCCGCGCGCAAGTCTTGAAGCGGTGATGTTTCTGCTTTTCAGTTCTCGTAACAAATACAAAGACGTCGCGTCGCCGTCGGACGTGGGACTGAGCGCCAGAATCACTTCGTGAAAGGACTCTTTCTCCGTTCGACCCCAGAGGTCAGCAATCCGCAGAGCTTCGGGGCCGACCCCGTCCAATGGACTCAAAACTCCGCCTAACACATGGTAAACACCACGAAAACCGGTGGCCTTCTCAAGACGCAAAATATCCTGTGGTGATTCGACGATACACAGAAGTCCCGAGTCGCGTTTGGAGTCGACACAAATTCCGCACAGTTCCGCTTCGGTTAAGTTTCCACAGCGTGTGCACATGTGAAGTCGCATTTTGACCTGCATGATCGCTTCGGCCAACGCGCGTGCTTCGGGCTCAGGCTGTTTCAGGATGTGTAAAGCGAGTCGCAGAGCCGATTTTTTTCCGAGACCGGGAAGTTTGGCAATTTGGTCGACGAGCCGCTCCAGCGTCGGAGACATTTGTGACATTCTATTGTCCCGACTTTCCCATTTTTTGCGTCACGTCTTCACCGCCAAATTGTGACATCACGCTGTTAAACAAGTCGCCGCTGCTTGCCCCGCCGTTCTTACTCTCAGTTTTTGCTGCGGGAGATGACGTTGCCGCAGGAGCGCTCTCCGTCGCTGCGGCAGGGGAGACCTTTACTTTCGCGCCCGTCACTTGCAGGATAGCCTGCTCAAGAGATGGAGCATGAGCCTTAAGCGATTCAAAGTGAAACTTGCCTTGATGCTTCGGGCGGATGGTAAGCGCTGTCCCGCTCAGTGAAACAATATCCCAATCGTTGTGAGCAAATGCGGAAGCTGCGCTGCTGATATGATCAAGTGCGTCGCAAATCTTTTCCCAAGAGGCAGTCAGCTCCGCAAGTTCAAGCGCTGACGTGCGCACCGGAGCAGAGCTCTTTGCAGTGCTGGGTTCTGGGTGGGCGGGAGCCGATACGGGTTTTTGCAACGGGGTATGCGCCGGTCTTGGCACCGGTGCCGACGCCGCGGACGGGCGAGGGGTAGGTGCAGCCTTCGCAACCGGACGGCTTGCCTTAGGTGCCGCATCTCCGTCCTTTGGAATTCTCTCGAGTAAGTGTTTGATGGATACCGCGCGATCTAAAGTTACCCAACGCAGCATCGAAATCTCAAACCTCGTACGTGGAGAAACTGACCACTTAATCTCATCTTCAAGAGTTGCGGCCAATCGAATCAAGCGGAACAAATCGTCTACGGTCAAGTCACCGATAACCGCTCGCAGCGAGTCACATTCTTCCTGCGACCGACCCGGAATCGACAATCCCTGCAGCAGGAAAACGGCATCGGTCCAGTAGCCTTGCAGTTCGCGCAGCAACAGGCTGTAATCAGTGCCTTGTCTTGCCAAGGTATCGAAAAACTCCGGCAACCCGCTGGTGTTTTGGGACGCAACCAAAGACGTCGCGTTCTCGAGGACTGCCATGGACAGCGTGCCCAGCACTTTCCGGGCCTCGTCAAGCGTGATGTTGTCCGCGCAATAGGCCACAACTTGATCAAGCAGTCCTTCCGCGTCGCGCAAAGAACCATCAGCCGCGCGCGCAATCTGAAAAAGCGCTTCCGGTTCGGCATTCCAGCCTTCGGCCGCGGCAATAACTCCAAGGTGTTGAGAGATTTCCAAAGGTGAAAGCGGACGAAAGTCGAATCTTTGTACGCGCGAACGAATCGTGCTCGGAACTTTGTGAACGTCTGTCGTCGCCAGAATGAAGATCACATGAGAAGGCGGCTCCTCCAAAGTCTTCAAGAACGCGTTGAAAGCCGCGGTTGTCAACATGTGGACTTCGTCGATGATGAAGACCTTTTTGTCACCGGCGGCAGGTGCCAGCCTCGCCGCTTCGTTAATCCTGCGAATGTCTTCGACTTTGTTGTAGGATGCACCGTCAATCTCAACGACGTCAAGTTCGCGGTCTTCAAGCAGTGCGCGGCAAGTCTCACACACGTTGCAAGGTTCTACAGGCACGATTTCCCCAGCACGTTCACAGTTGATAGCACGTGCAAGAATTCTGGCCGTAGAGGTTTTTCCCACGCCGCGCGGACCCGTGAATAGAAACCCATGTGCAAGTCTTTCTTGCGCAATGGCATTCTGGAGAGTACGGGTAATGTGCTCCTGACCAACGACGTCAGAAAACTTCTGGGGTCGCCAGCGGCGTGCAAGAACTTGATAGGCCATCTAATTAGGTGGGGTCGTGGAAAGTCGTAAAAGGGGTAACGAACAGAAATTTTGATGCAGGAAGGTGCACAAATTTGAAAGTAGCCCTTTTTTGCCGGAAAGTCAACGCCGCAGGGTAATTTTCTGCACAAATGTTCATACATAAAATAATAATAATCAATCTATTGGATATTTTCCGGTCGCCAAAGACCAGCCAAGCCTCTTAACAAAACTGCGCTTCAGTGGCCAAAGCGTTGCGACCACCAGTAGAATGACAATTACCACTGTCTTGGGTTCAACGAACATTGCAAAGAGGCCCCAAGATAATGCTGAAATCGACGTTTTGTGAGCGGAATCGCGACATCTGGGTCTGGTGCACTTGTGTTTCAGGATAAGAATAGAAATCCCAGCGAAATAGACGAAGGTATATTTAGCATAAGACTCATCACAATCATATCAAAAAACTAAACATGGCAATGCGACAATTCTCAGAAATCCGTTGACAATAGGTGTCATGCAAGTCGTAGACAGACTACATTATGTCCGTGTGTTGCGGATAGAACTGGAGAATCTGCAAGAGAAGAGAAAAAAATCTCGGCAGAGATCGCCAGGCGATCCGCACACAAGAATGAACCACTTACCGTTGCTACCTTCCGGTCCTGGCGGGTTTGGGCGGCCACCCCTTGTGCGGGGCCCGGCGATGTCTGCCGAGAATAATGACAAACCCTTGCGGGTTTAGTGGAGCAGAGCGGGATCGAACCGCCGACCCCCACGTTGCGAACGTGGTGCTCTCCCAGCTGAGCTACTGCCCCGAAAGACGAGCAATATACGGAGCAGGTTGGGCTTTGTCAAGTTCATGCGAAGCGGGGCACCACATTTGCTACAAGCACACTGGCTTTGAGATTTCGAATTAGATCAATGATTTCAATATGTTAACTGAGGGAACACGAAAGATGATGAAGAATAAGAAGGGTGTTTTCTTCCCGGTTGCGGTTTGGATGGCTGCTGCACTATTGGTGCTGAGCCTGTCGGCGTTTGCAACCAGCCCGGGAGATGCCGAGATGAATAATCCGGATACTGGTCCGGCCACACTCGACGATGTTTTTTGCGGCGACTGCACGTTGGACTACGTCGGCTTGAGATGGGCCGGCAGCGGCGGCTTCGGTGGGCGCGGTATTGTCCACTGGCCGGGCGGCACCACTGGCAATAATTACGGTCAAATGGGTTTCGTCAGCACGTGCGACGGTTTGGGTGATCCTGCCTACGCGTGGTGTTCTGACTTGTACCACCCGCTCGAGATTCATCAATACGGCGTGGATATCGACCCGATGATCGTTACGGACGATTCCTGTCGCAAGACGCAGTTGACGGCTATGGCATATCTGTTCGCTTGGACGACTCCGACTTCAACGTTTGAAGATGATGCATACCAGATTGCGCTTTGGAAGCTCTCGAGCATCCGTGACGGCGGTCCGGATAACGGTCGCCCGCATTTTTGCTACGACGCTGGAATCGGCTATCCGAATTTCGGAGATACGCCAGTCTACCCGTATGTCAACACGGTATACACCACGAATCCCGATCGCAACGATTGGGCGAACGCCAAGGTGCTCGACGCCATAGGCAAGAACGTGATTTTACCGGGCGACGTGATCGAAGACGACTGCCTTCCTGCCGTAATCGACGGAGACTATGCTACGGTAACCATCAAGTACACGCTCGTTCGCGGCCCGTATGCCTACTTCGTAAACGATACGTGTGTGGAGAACGTTGCCCTTGATATCTGTTGTTGGATTGGCCAAGATGAGCCGGTTTGCGAGCGTTATTATACGGACGCGAACGGCAGCGTGGAAATCAGCATCACCCAGTTGATTGAAAGCCGTCAGCCCGTTGATTGCCGGGTATGTTCAAACTCCGCGTGGCCAACCAAGATCATTGGCTGCGAAGACTCGACATATACAGACAATCAGTGGTTGGTCTTCGGCGAGAGCGAGCCGCTTTGCTTCCCGTTCCATTTTGAAGGCGACAAGTGGTTGTCCGTTGAGCTTGCAGGTTTCGACGCCTACACGACCACCGACGGCGTTGATCTGCAATGGTCGACCGCATCTGAAGCCAATGCGGATCATTGGGAAGTTGAGCGCTGCCTCAGCGGTCAGGACAACTTCGAGCTTATCGCTCAGTTGCCGGCTGCAAATCGTTCCACGGGTTCTACGTACCAGTACGCCGATCGTAACGGCACGATGGGTGCGAGCTATGACTACCGCCTGGTCGACGTCGATGCGTTTGGTGTCCGTACGGTTCATCCGAATACGGTTTCCGCCTTGTACGGCAGCCACGTTGGGCCGGTCAGCGAATATAGTCTTGCCGACGCCTATCCAAATCCGTTCAACCCGGCGACGACGATTTCCTTCACGATTCCGGAGGCCGGAAATGTACAACTGCGCGTATTCGACCTGTCGGGCCGCGAAGTTGCCACGCTTGTGAATGGAGTGACGGAAGCCGGTCGACACAGTTTGGAATGGAATGCCGAAGGGCTCCCGTCCGGTACGTATTTCTACACTTTGAAGTCCAGCGGCTATACCGCGACCAAGAAGCTGCTCCTGCTTAAGTAAGCATCTTCGTTCTTCAATCTTCATGAAAAGGCCCCGCTCGCGCGGGGTCTTTTTGTTCAGATGCATCTTGCTACTCAAGCACGGAAACAGTATTATTGGGTGATGCGTGTAAAGGACAATACTATGTACAAATTCCTGCTTTTCAGCCTCCTCGCGACTCTGGTTGCGACGGCCCAAGAAACTCCGCCTCGCGGCCCGAACCTGCCGTTTGATCAAGCAAATGCCGTCGTGAAATACGACTGCACGTCCGTGGTTGTCAACGAAGACGGCTCGGGAGAAACGCTCCGCCGTTATCGAGTTGCGCTGCTTTCAGACCGTGCCGTGCGGCAATATTCGCAAGACGAGACTGTCTACAATCTCGGGTACGATACCGTAGAAGTGGTCGCGGCGCGGGTCTATTTGCCTGACGGCAAAGTCGTGAACGTGGATTCTTCGGCGATCAAGGACGTTCCCTTGCCTGCTTTTGGGAAGTTCTATTTGCAGAATGTACGCGAGAAGATCATCACCTTTCCCGCTCTGCAAAAAGGGGCGGAAATCGAAGTCGCGTACAAAGAGATCACTCACGAGCCGCCGATGGACGGACAGTTCAACATGTCCGAATATTTCGAGCACTCCGATCCTCTCCAAGAGAAAGTCGTGGAAGTTTCAATTCCTAATTCGATGCCGCTGCATTGGAAGACGCATGGCGAGGGAATTGCGCACGTCAGCCACGAAAATGGCGACAGGACTTTTCACGTTTGGCAAATCAATGATGTCCCGCAACTCGTCCCCGAGCCGGGCATGCCGCCATTTCCTGAAGTATCGCGGGAGCTGTTGGTAACAACGATTCCCGACTGGGAAACATGGTCGAAGTGGTATTATGAGCTCGCCGAACCGGAAATGGTGGCCGACTCGAGTATCAAAGCGGAAGTTTTGGCGCTGACAAAAGGAAAGAGTAGAGAGCAGGCGGTTCGCGCAATCTTTCAGTATGTGTCGAACAAAATCCGTTATGTGGACACCGCGTTGACTGGCCGCAAGGCAGGGTACAAACCCGAAGCTGCGGCGACGACTTTTAGGAACAAATACGGAGTCTGTCGCGACAAGGCGGCTCTGATGGTGACCATGCTTCGGGAAGCCGGCGTCGAATCAAACATCGTGCTGATGAATCCGTCGTGGAAGATCGATCAAGAAATCGCGACGGATCAGTTCAATCATGCGATCGTGTCTGTAAAGGAAGGGGACAAGCAGGTCTTCATTGACCCTACCGTTGAAAAGACGACGGAGTATCTTGCGGCCAATGAACAGGATCGCGGCGTGCTGACCTGCTCGAAAGAAGGCAATGACTTGGCGTGGACACCCGTTGAGGACGCGGAAAAGAACCTCTACCGCGTATCTGCCAAGAGCAAGGTGGATGAAGACGGCACACTCACGTCGTCCATCGATATTTCCTCTCACGGATTTCCCGACTTGGCTCTCCGCAGCTACATGCAGTCGATCTCGCCCGAGGAACGGGAAATTCTGTTCCAGAACTTCGTCCAAAGCCTCGCACCTACGGCCCGCCTTGACGAGTTGACGATGACAGACTTAACGGACCTCGATATGCCGTTGGATATCAAACTCAAAGTGTCCGCTAAGGACTATGCGATTCAAGCGGGGCCGTATTGGCTTCTGAATTCGATAGCACAAGGCAGGAAACTTGATTTCTTGTCGAGCTGGCTGCTCTCCGGAAGCGAGTTGACGAACCGTCGCTATCCGCTCCGTCTGTCATCGACGTTTGCCGTGCAAATGAGCGAAACCGTGGAATTTCCCAAAGGGTACAAAGTGCGGAGCTTGCCGGACGATTTGGAATTGTCAAACGGTGACTACAGACTTTCGAGAACTTGTACGGCCAAGGGGAATACAATTTCGGTTAAGCAAGCTCTTGAACTTGATGTGCTGGACATACCTCTGTCGCGGTATCCCAACCTGTTGGAAATGGTCAACCAGTTAGATGCATTGGATCGCGGAAAACTGGTGTTAACGACCTCTTCTTAGCGTTTTCTTAGTTGGGCGGCAACGGCGGGATTCTTGCTTGAGCGGTGCCGTATGAGCACTATAAAGGCCGATGAGCCACTGCAAACGACCCGCGAAGCCGAAGAAATCAGAAACCGCAAGATTCTTTGGTGGTTCTTGGCATTAGTCAGCACCGCCGCAGGTGTTGTCGTGCCGTTTATGCTGACGGATCAAGCTGGTACGATCATGTGGACTCTGAGTATCGTTGCCAGCGGAATGATCTTAGGATTGCTGGATTCACGCAAACCGTGGGTCTTTCCTGTCTTGTTGGCACTTGGGTACTCGGCTGCAGGTACATTGCTCGGCGGATTCGGGAATCTTCCGGACCTCCTCGTGCGGCTCCAGCTTGGCGCTACTCTGGCCATTCCTGCCGCGATTGGGTCATATGCCGGAGCTGTGCTGCGCAAACTTGCACGCGGCAGACTGCAAGTTCACGGAAAGGAAACCCCGCGAAGTGCAAGGTGGATCGCATTGGCCATAGGGTCAATCTCGTCCATTATTTTCGTAAAGATTCCGGGTCAGGTTGGTATCTTTTACTCATTCACACTGCTGCTCGGTGCTGCCTTGATCTTAGGCTACATGTACAGTGACAGGCTGTGGCGGTGGGTGATGCTTCTGGGGTATGGAATTCCATTAGCGGCACTGATGAGAACCATCCTTGAGCTTTACTACTATCCCGAGGCCAACGGGTTATTCCCCATCGAATTGTCTTTGGCCATGGCTTTAGCCGTCCTGCCCACACTATTGGGAACGATGGCCGGCCGCGCTCTGCACCGCTATCGTCTGCGGACGCATTAGCTCCTTTCCTTCATTACAACCACATTTCCTCCCATGTCGAAACGATACGTGTTCGTCGTTTTGTCGTTGTTCTTGACTTCGACACTTTTTGCCGTTGACGTGCCGGAATGGCTCGAGTCACTGGCGGCAAACGCTCCCGGAGCGGAAACTTATCCACAAGCGTCGGTGCTCGTCCTGAAAGATGACAGAACAATCAGTGTAGATTCCGCCGGAGCATCTACTGCCTATGTAGAACAATGTCTCAAGCTGATTGATGACCGCGCCAAAGATGAGCAGGGAGATCGGTCCATACGTTTCGATGCCGAGCGCGATACGATAATCTTCGACGAAGTCTACACGAGACTGCCGGACGGGTCATGGATTGAACCAGAGCAAGATGCTTTTACGGTCACGAGCGCTCCCGAGGTGCAGTGGGCCTCTGCCTACTCGCAGCTAAAACAACAAAACGTCAGTTTTCCGGGTTTGGCCGCGAATGCTGTAATCTATTGGAAGTACCGGATTGAGCCCAAATCCGGACGCGATCCATGGCAAGACGACTACATCGGCGGGATCGTGACATTTGGCGGATTTGAACCCGTGCAAGAGCAGACATTCACAGTATCGTCGGACTCGTCACTTGCCGTTCAATATGAGATGCAAAACTCGGAATTGAAGCCGGAAGTTACGATGGATGGCGGGCGCAAGACTCTGACTTGGAAATTTAGAAACCTCGCGCAACTAACTCCCGAACCCAACATGGTATCATCTGCGCACCTCGTGCCGCGGTTGGTGTTCACTTCTTTCGCCGATTGGAGCGAAACGGATCTATATGTTGGGGAGAAATTCTGGAAGGCCGTTGAATCAGCTCAGCTCGCACAGCTTGAGTATTCGCAGCTTGCGAGTTTCGGGTCCATGCAGGGTAAACCTCTCGTTCAGAATATTGCCTCGTGGGTACAACAAAATATTCGCACAGTCAATCTTAGTCTTGGTGCTGTCGGATATACGCCCAACGACGCAAATGACGTATGGGCGAATCGCTACGGCGACGTGCGCGACAAGTTGGTTCTGTTGTCCGCGCTGCTGGGAGGGTATGGGATAGATTCCTATCCGGTGCTGATGCAATCGAGTGATTTGCCGTTCAGTTCACTGCCGTCACTTGAACAGTTCAGCTACATGATCCTCGCTGTTCCGCTGGACAAAGACACCTTGTTCCTCGATCCGATTCCGAGATTCTCGCCTCCTTACGAAATCGGCTACTCGCGTACTCTTGGGCAAGCCTGCCAGTTGGTTTTGGGTGCGCCGATCATCGGTCCGGCCAACGAATTGGTACGAGTTGACCGCAAAGCGAGCACCTCGATGTCCGTGGTGCTGGACGACACCGGAACTTTGTCAGGACGTGCGGACGCGGATGCCTTTGCGGACTACGCAAACATCGCGAGACAGACCTTCAGTGACCAAAAGGAACAAGAGAAGGAGATCTATTTTCAGAGAGCGGCATCACGAATCGGGCAGGGGTGCGAAGTCGTCCGAACCGAAGTTTCCGATCCTGAGCAGCTTACTCAGCCCATGCACGTCAGTCTCGACTTTTCTTGCAAAAACTACGCGGTCATTCAGGGCGACCTGATGCTCGTGGATTTGCCGGCGAGCCCGTTTTCATTCGCAATTTCGGGGTTTTACCCGTCACTCCCTGAGGTTAAGTATCCGGTCAACCTGCCGCTTGAAGGCACAACTGAAATGACCATTTTGGTCACTTATCCGAAGGAATATAAGGTCTCGTATTTGCCTTCGGCCCTCCTTGTAGAGAATCCATATGTAAAAATGTCCTTGGTGCCCAAGCAGCTTGCAGACCGCGTGGAATGGACACAGTCGATTACCTATAAGAGCAGTATGCTTCCTGTAAAGGACTACCAAAGCGTTCGGGAGTCTTTTGAAAAGTTGGTGGCTCCGAAGAACAGAATGATGGTTCTGGAGAAGGCTGAATAGTCTGGACCGCTGGGTGAATAATTTCGGTTGACAAAGCCAAAAGTTTTCCGTAGTTTACCACACGATTGGACAGGATAAAGCACTCTGCGCCGCAATTCTAAGATTTTGAAATTGCAATAGATAAGTGCATCCGTCCGAGAAACCAGCCATCTCGTGAAAACTGTAGCAATCTGTTGCCGCCTCACGCACGTTCATGCCGGACGTCCTCCACAATAATAACCTTGTAGTATTTCTGATTTTGCTGGCGGCCGTCGGAGCGGTGGTTGGGCTGTTTGTCGGCTTGACTGTGCTGTTCGGACCGAAGCGTCCGAGCGAGATCAAGAATGCTCCGTTTGAATCCGGCTGGTTGTCCAAGACGGACGCGACTCAGCCGTTCCCGATCAAGTACTACCTCGTGGCCATCTTGTTTGTCGTGTTCGACATCGAGGTGGCCTTTTTGTATCCGTGGGCGGTAGCATTCCGTGACAATGGGATGCTTGCCTTTATTTCGATGAATGTATTCTTGGCAATTCTGCTTGTGGGATTGTACTACGCTGTCAAGAAACGTGTTTTGGAGTGGAAGTAGATGAGCGAGTTGATGCAAAGCCCCATGCTGGACATGTCGCGTTCGCTTTCGGGCAACGTGATGACCACCAAGTTCGACAAGCTGTTGGGCTGGGCGCGCAAGTATTCGCTCTTTCAGTATCCGTTTGTAACGGCCTGTTGCGGCATGGAATTCATGTCGACGGCCTGTTCGCACTATGACCTTGACCGTTTTGGTGCCGCGTTTCCGAGGTTTTCGCCTCGTCAGGCCGACGTGATTTGGGTGGTGGGGACGATTAGTCACAAGATCGCCCCGATTCTGAAGAACATTTACGAACAGACGGCGGATCCTAAATGGGTCGTGAGTTTCGGAGCTTGTGCAAGTTGCGGTGGCCCATATGACAACTACGCAACCGTGCAAGGCGTCGACACGATTATTCCAGTTGACGTGTACATTGCGGGCTGCCCGCCTCGTCCCGAAGCCGTGCTCGACGGCTTGCTGAAATTGCAGGATCTGATTCAAAATCAGAAGCACGATTGGAAATGAGCAAGTTCCCCGAACATATCGCGATAGAAAAAGCTCATCCCACGGCGGTGCTGGATTGGCACGACCGTTTTGGAGATCGCACTTTGATTGTCGAGAGTAAGCAGATACTTGAAGTCATAACCTTGCTTCGCGACTCGTTTGGGTACGATATGCTGTCTGATTTGACGGCAGTGGACTATTATCCGCGCCGTCCCCGATTCGAGATGGTCTACCACCTCCTGAATATGGACAGCAAGGTCAGGCTCCGCGTTAAAGCCCAGCTTGAAGAGTCACATTCGCATATCGACAGTATTATCTCGCTTTATCCGATTGCCGACTGGCTCGAACGCGAAGTCTGGGACATGTTCGGAATCAAGTTTGAAGGTCATCCGCACCTGAAGCGTTTGCTGCTCTACGAAGAATTCGAAGGGCACCCGTTGCGGAAGGACTATCCCAAGACCAAGCGCCAGCCCTTGATCGGCCCGCAGAACTAAGTTATGGCAGATACCGAAGCACTCCCAACTCTCGACACGGCGGTTTTGACGAACGAGCCCGAGTTTCAGCAGAAGGAAATGATGTTGAATATCGGGCCCGCGCATCCTGCCATGCACGGGATTATCCGCATTCTTAGCAAACTCGAAGGCGAGCTTGTGGTTGAGTCGGACGTTGAGATCGGCTATCTGCATCGCGCGTTTGAAAAGAGCTGCGAGGAGAGTACGTGGAATCAGGCGATCATTTATACGGACCGTTTGAACTACGTTTCGGCCGCGATAAATAACATCGGCTACTGTATGGCCGTCGAGAAGCTCTTGGGAATAGAGCTTCCGCCGCGCGGCCAGTATATCCGCACTTTGTTGTCCGAGATATCGCGCATCAGCGATCACTTAACGTGCGTCGGCGCATCTGCGATGGAACTGGGAGGCTTCACGGTCTTTCTCTATATGATAAAAGGCCGTGAGTACCTTTGGGAGTTGATCGAGGAGTATTGCGGTGCGCGTGTTACGACGATGGCTTCGCGAGTGGGTGGCATGCCGTACGATTTGCCGGAAGGCTGGTTGGACAAATGCTTGTGGGTCGTCAAGGAGGTTCGTGACATCCTCAGGGAATGCGACATCTTGTTGACGAACAACCGAATCTTTGTCGAGCGCATGGAAAATGTCGGCGTGATGTCAGCGGAACGCGCGATTGCGTGGGGATGGACGGGCCCGTGCCTGCGCGGCAGCGGTGTCGCCTACGACGTGCGCAAAGATTTTCCATATCTTGTCTATGATCAGCTTGACTGGGAAGTACCGGTCGGCCGCCGCGGTGACAATCTGGACCGTTATCTGGTTCGGATGGAAGAAATGGAGCAGAGCTGCCGCATCGTCGAACAATGTGTGGCTAAGATTCCGGGTGGACCGATCAATTGCGACAACAAAAAGGTCGTGCTGCCGGAGAAGAAAGACACCTACGGAAATATCGAAGGCTTGATGAACCATTTCAAGCTGATTATGTACGGCCATGGTATTCGCGTTCCCGAAGGCGAAGTATACGTCCCGGTTGAAGGAGCGAATGGCGAGTTAGGGTTTTACATTGTCAGCCATCCTGACGAGCACTCGAAAGACGGTTGCAACGATCGGGCTTGGCGCGTGCGCTGCCGGCCGCCGTGTCTGCCGATGGTGGCAAGTTTGCCGGAAACGATTAACGACTATATGATTGCCGACATCATTCCGACGTTTGGGTCTGTGAATATGATCGGCGGCGAGCTGGATAGATAGAGCACATGCCGATTCCGGAAACACTTAAGAAGAAATCCGAAGAGATCATCTTCCGCTATCCTGAGGACAAGCGGGCGGCGGCTTTGCTCCCTCTGCTTTTCGAAGTACAGCGGGAGTTGGGTTGGATCACTCCCGAAGCGGAAACTTGGGTTGTGGAGACATTGGGCGTAACTCCGGTTCGCGTTCGTGAGGTCATCGAATTCTATCAGATGTTTCGCGCGGAACCGGTGGGGAAATATCTGATACAATTTTGCGAGAACATCTCCTGTTGCTTGACTGGCGGCGAAGAAATTCAGCACCATATCGAGCAAAAGTTGGGAATTCACCCGGGAGAGACGACCAAGGACGGAATGTTCACGCTGAAGTGTGTTGAGTGTCTTGGCGGCTGCTCGTGGGGACCGATGATGATTATCAACGAGGACCAGTATTTCCAGTTGACGGTCGAGAAGGCAGATAAAATTATCGACAGTCTAAAGTCTGACAGTCCGATTCCTCCGGACAATCCGACTCCTCTGTTGGGCAACATCGCGGGAGAGAAGGCGTAATGGTCGGCAACGGATCAACACTTCTCCTTTCGCGAAATTTCGCCGTCGCCAATCAGTCGAACATTGACGTCGCGTTGAAGAACGGCGCATATGAGCAGTTCAAGCGCGCGCTGAAAATGAAGCCTGAAGAAGTCACGGCCATCGTGAAGGAGTCGGGGCTGCGCGGACACGGCGGCGCGGGTTTTTCGACGGGGACAAAGTGGGGATTCATTCCCAAGGATAAGTTCCCGCGCTATGTTACGGTAAACGGCGACGAGTCCGAACCGGGAACGTGCAAAGACCGTTTGATTTTTGAGCGAGATCCACATCTCTTGATCGAAGGCGCTCTGATTTGCGCCTATGCCGTACAGGCCGAACGTATCTACATTTACATTCGCGGTGAATACTTCTATCCGACTCAGGTCGTATTCGACGCCGTAAAGCAGGCCTATGCCAAAGGCCTTGCTGGAGACAACATTCTCAATAGCGGCTGGTCGTGCTCGATTCACATGCACAACGGCGCCGGGATGTATATTTGCGGCGAAGAAACCGGTTTGATCGAGTCGTTGGAAGGGAAGAAGGGATGGCCGCGTTTGAAGCCCCCGTTCTACCCCGCCGCGATTGGACTCTGGGGTCAGCCGACGATTGTCAATAATGTCGAGACTCTCGCTTTCGTGCCGCGCGTTCTGGAAATTGGCGCAGAAAAGTTTGCCTCGATGGGTTCGCCCAAGAACGGTGGAACAGCGCTTTACTCTCTTTCCGGCAACGTGACGAGACCTGGAGTGTATGAGTTGCCGATGGGCACGCCGTTGATGGATTTGATTGACAAATTCGGCGGTGGAGTGGCCAATGGCCGCAAACTAAAAGCTGTAATCCCCGGTGGGTCGTCGTCACACATCCTGACGGCTGAAGAGTGTCACGACTTACCCTTAGATTTTGAGTCAGTCGCTGCGCGCGGTTCGATGCTTGGTAGTGCGGCGGTGATGGTTATCGATGAAACCGTGTCGATTCCAAGGCTGATGCATTGGATGGTTCGGTTTTATGCGCACGAAAGCTGCGGACAGTGCACGCCCTGCCGAGAAGGCTGCGACTGGCTACTGAGACTTTCGAAAAAGTTTATCGACGGCACGGCCCGCAAACGCGACATCGATGATATGTGGGAATTGGCGGATAACATCGACGGCAAAACCATCTGTGCGCTCGGAGCGGCGGTGGCTTGGCCGACCAAGAGCTATCTTGTGAAGTTCCGTCATGAGTTTGAGGCCGTTTGTAAGAATTAGCAGTCCCCAATATGCCTTTACTTGAAATAGACGGCAAGCCGGTTGAAGTTCCGGCAGGTCTGAACCTCATCGAAGCTGCGCGGTTGCTGAATGTGGAGATTCCGCATTATTGCTACCACGCTGGCTTGACCGTTGTGGGGTCTTGCCGTATGTGCCAGGTTGAGGTGGAAGTCAACGGCCGCAAGAGTGTGGCGATTGCCTGCAACACCAAAGCCGCGGACGGCATGAAGGTGATTACACAGAGCGACGTCGTTCACAAACTGCGCCGCTCCGTGCTCGAGTTTTATTTGCAGCACCATCCGCTCGACTGCCCGATTTGCGACGATGCGGGCGAATGCGATTTGCAAAACTACTACATGGAGCACGGCCTGCATGACAGTCGCATGGCGCTGGCCGAAAAGAAGCACAAGCACAAAGTTATGGACGTCGGTCCAACCATTGTGCTCGACAGCGAACGCTGTGTAGTGTGTACACGCTGTGTCCGCTTCTGCCGCGAAATCACCGGCACTGGCGAGTTGGGTGTGTTTGGGCATGGTCGCAATGAAGAGCTTCTGAACATGCCCGGCAAACGACTTGACAATGACTACGCGGGCAACGTCGTGGATATCTGTCCGGTCGGCGCGCTGACGGATAAGGATTTCAGATTTAAGCGCCGCGTGTGGTACATGAAGCGCACAGCCTCGGTGTGTACGGGCTGCTCGCGCGGCTGCAATATCTTTGTCGATTGGGAAATTGACCGCCGCTATAAGGACCCCGAGCGCCGCATACAGCGACTAAAGCCGCGCTTCAACAAGATGGTCAACGAGTGGTGGATTTGCGATCATGGCAGGTACAGCTATCATGCCGTGGATGCTCCGGATAGATTGACCGCTCCCAAGACCAACGCGCAAAGCAACGGTCACGCGCCGTCGATGGACGAAGTCTGTACACGAATCGCCGCGCGACTTGAGAGCATCATCGAAAAGCAGGGTGCAGGGTCGGTGGCCGTGATGGCTTCGGCGGCCTCTTCGAATGAAGACCTCTTTATGCTGAACAAGCTGTTCATCGAGAAGCTCAAAGTCCAGAATGTCGATGTGAACTTTGAGTTCGAAAAGAAGGGCGCAGACGACGACCTTCTGAAGCGCGCCGATTTGGCTCCGAACCGCCGCGGCTCGCTTGAACTCAAGATCAAGCCGTGGGGTGGCGACGGACAAGGCGGCGATGATATGTTGGCTGCAGCAATTGAAGGCGAATTCGATGCCTTAATTGTTGTGCGTCACGATTTATCTGATACCCTGTCCGAACGCGAGTTGGCAAAGCTGCGCAAGAATACGGATTACATCGTGTATTTGGCGTCGCATGAAAACGGCCTGACCGAAATCGCGGACGACGTTTTGCCGCTTGCGATGTGGACCGAACGCGAAGGAACCTATACGAATTTCCAAGGGCGTGTGCAAAAGACCGCAAAGCCGTTCGACGCGCGCGGGATGGCACTGCCCGAATGGGAAATCTGGCAACTGCTTGGCTCGCATATGGGATTGAAATCCGAGTACACGTCTGCAAGGCAAGTTTTTGAATCGTTGGGCGAGAAGTTCGACGGATTCAAGGGACTGACGTGGGACGGATTGGGCGCGACGGGCAAGATGCTCGCCGGAACGCCAGAGCCTCCGTACAAGCGAGTGCAAACCTCCAAGCCGCTAAGCGCATACTAAGTGAGATGTTTGTAGAATTAGGCATAATCGTCGGCAAAATTGCTTGGGTGCTGGTCAATATCTTGAACGGCGCCGGTATTTTGACGTGGGTTGAACGCAAGCAGAGCGCGCTCATATCCGACCGTATCGGCGCGAACCGCGCCTCGATTCTGGGAATCAAGTTGCTCGGATTGGTCAATTCTCTCGCGGACGCGCTAAAGCTGATTTTCAAGGAAGACTTCGTGCCGCCGAAGGGCATCCGTTCGCTGCATTTCCTTGCGCCGATATTTGCGATGGCTCCGGTCTTCTTGACAATGGCCGTGATTCCGTTTGGTCCTCCGGTGGAGATTTTTGGCCGCGAGGTCAAACTGCAAATTCTCGACATGGACATCGGCGTGCTCTATATTCTCGCGTTTGGATCAATTGCGGTGTATGGCGCACTGCTCGCGGGATGGGCCTCAAATAGCAAATACGCTTTGCTGGGCGGCATGCGAGCCTCAGCGCAGATGATTTCTTACGAGATTATTCTGGGCCTGTCATTGATTGGACCGATTCTGGCCTTCGGCACGATGGAGCCCGGCGCGATGGTCTTTGCACAAAACGAATATTTCTTCGGCTGGATTCCCAAGTGGGGAATCATCGTGCAGCCGATTGCTTTCTTATTGTTCCTGCCTGCGGCGATGGCCGAGACCAAGCGCGCGCCTTTCGATATGCCCGAAGGCGAATCGGAAATTATCGGTTTTGCAACCGAGTATTCCGGTATGCGCTGGGGTATGTTCTTCCTGGGCGAGTTTGCCGAAATCGTGGTGCTTGCGGCCGTAATGACAGCGGTGTTCTTCGGCGGCTATCACATTCCGTGGCTCTTCGATGCGACCGAGATGGCGGGGCAGGGCGGCTTCCATTTCCCGTGGGGCATGTTCGTGCCGCTGGGTGAATGGACGATTGTGATTCTGCGCGTGATTGCCTTCGGCGCGAAGCTGTCGATTTTGATGTGGCTGCAAATGCAGATTCGCTGGACGTTCCCGCGTTTCCGCTATGATCAACTGATGCGAGTTTCCTGGAAAGAGATGATGCCGATTGCGCTTTTGAATATCGCCGTTACCGGTCTTGTGATTCTATGGTTGGGGAAATAGAATGATTGGAGTCAAACAAGTTCGCGAAGTAAAACTTAGTGCGTGGCAGAACACGTACTACCCGGAACTGATTCGCGGCATGTGGGTGACGACGAAGCATTTCTTTGTGAACTTTTTCAGATTTTGCGGACGCGCAGTGGGTATCAAGACCAAACGCCCGCTGGTGACGTTTCAATATCCCGAAGAGCGCAGACCTATTGCTCCGCGCTGGCGCGGACGACACAGATTGATGCTCAGACCAGACGGTGCGCCGCGCTGCGTGGCCTGCATGATGTGTGAAACTGCCTGTCCGGACAAGTGCATCTATATTACGGCGGGCGAATCGCTCGACGGCAGAATCGAAAAGTACCCGGTCGCGTTTGAGATAGATTTGCTGCGCTGCTGCTTTTGCGGCATGTGCGTGGAGGCCTGTCCCGAGGACGCGATTCGGATGGATTCAGGCTACATAGATTTAGGTGGAATGAGCCGTTCCGAGTTCTATATGGACAGGGACTTCATGCTAAAGGACTCGGCGCTGACGACGCATTCGCAGTATCGCGGAGAGCTAGACGGGGTGGTCGTAACCCGCGTGGATCTGCTGGCGCAGGCGAAGCACTAAGGGCTTGCGCGAATAACTTGGAACTAAGGCGAGCCGTACGGGAGTAGTTCCGTGCGGCTCAAGCGTATCGTAGGGGTAACGTCATGAGAGCCGCGGAGCCGTACTGGCCTTCCCACAAACTTCAACAGCTCTTCGGAACTCGCTATCCTATCGTGCAGGCCGGTATGGTTTGGACGTCGGGATGGAAGCTGTGCGTGGCATCTTCAAAAGCAGGATGTTTGGGAATGATCGGCGCGGGGTCGATGAAGCCTGATCTGCTGCGAGAGCATATTCACAAAACGAAAACTGAACTAGGCTCTGAGCTTCCTTTCGCCGTCAATGTTCCTTTGCTGCGCGGCGACGTCGAAGAACTGATTCAAGTTTGCATCGACGAACAAATCAAAATCGTTTTTACATCTGCCGGAAATCCGGCGCTCTTCACGGAGAGATTTAAAAACGCCGGTGCAGTGGTTGTGCATGTTGTCCCGACGGCGAAGCTTGCCAAGAAGTGCGAACAGCGCGGCGTAGACGCGGTGGTTTGCGAAGGCACGGAAGCGGGCGGACACAACGGCGCGGATGAAATCCCCACATTTGTGCTGGTGCCGCAGGTGCGTGACGCTGTGGAGATTCCCGTGATTGCCGCCGGTGGAATCGCGGACGGACGGGGAATGCTCGCGGCGTTTGCGTTGGGCGCGGACGGTGTTCAAATCGGAACGCGCTTCGCCGCGACGGTGGAATCCTCTTCACATGATCGTTTTAAACAAGCAATTGTTGAAGCAGGCGAAACGGATACGGTTTTATCTTTGAAGAACATCGGTCCGACGCGCATGATCAAGTCGCCGTTCGCTCTTGAATGTGTGGACTTTGAGAAGCGCGGCGCGACTCCGGATGAGACACGCGTGTTGCTTGACCGCAAGCGCGAAATGAAGGGAATGTTCGAAGGCAACTGGGACGAGGGACAATTCGAAGCTGGGATGGGCGTCGCTCTGATTCACGACGTTCCGACGGTGGATGCAATGGTCGCTCGTCTTTTGGATGAGTATCGCGAGGCGCATGCCCGCATGACAGGACAATAAGGAACGTTATGTTGCGCGAAATGCTCGGCGGAAAAATTCACTCCGCCACACTTACGGAAACGAAACTCGATTATGAAGGCAGTTGTGCCATCGACCGCGACTTATTGGATGCGGCGGGCATAGCGGTCTACGAGCGCGTTCACGTCTACAACATCACGAGCGGAGCGCGGTTGGATACCTATGCGATTCCCGCCAAGCGCGGCTCCGGCAAAGTCGGTTTGAACGGCGCGGCGGCGCGCTTGGGTCAAACCGGCGACAAGGTGATCATCGTCAACTTCGTGCAGCTTAGTGACGAAGAATTGCCGAAACACCGCTGCAAAGTCGTGCTCGTGGACGGGAAGAACCGCATTACGAAATTGATTGAACACAAAAGTGAGCGTCCAAAATGAAGATCACTGCGCGAAACGGGAATTTGATTGGCAAGCCCGGTGCGATTGCCGTTTGTCTTTTCGAGGATGAAGTCAAATCGCTCAAACTCGCTGGACTGAACAAAAAGACCGTCGATGAGCTAAAGAAGCTGATTAAGTCTGCGCAATTTTCCGGCGGCAAGAAGGAAACACTGACGCATTTTGCTCAAGGCACTCAGGCTCCACTGCTGATTTTGCAGGGACTGGGCGAGCGCAGCGAGTTCACCTGGTTGAAACTTCGCCACTCCGTGGGCAGCGTGATCCGCGAAGCCAAAGGCAACAAGGCGAAAAGTTTGGCGCTGTTCAGCGCCGCGTCGTTCGATTCCGATTTAGAAGCAGACACGACCGCGAAGGCGATTGTCGATGCTCTTGTGCTGGGACACTGGAGTTTTGAGCATTACAAGTCGGCGAAAAAGCCCGGTCATGCGGTTGCGAACGTCGATGTGTATTTCAGCACTCTTGCGCGCAAGAACGCCGCGACGAAGGTGATACCTGCGGCGCAAATCATGGCTGAAGCGCACAATCTTTCGCGAGACTACGGCACGCATCCGACGAATGTCGTGACGACGGACTATTTGAAGGCAGAAGCACAAAAGCTCTCGAAACAAGGGGTAAAAGTTTCAACGCTCGAGCGCAATGACTTGAAGAAACTCGGCATGAATCTGATTCTTGCCGTGGGGCAAGCGAGTGTGATGCCGCCGCGTGTGATCATCATGGATTACAATCCGCGTGGCGCGAAGAAATCGCTTGCGCTCGTTGGTAAGGGGTTGGTGTTTGACACGGGCGGACTGAATATCAAGGTCGCGATGATGGAAGAGATGAAGAGCGACATGTGCGGCGCGGCGGCGGTGCTGGCCGCGATGCATGCCGTCGCCAAATTGAAACCGCAACAGCGCGTCATCGGCGTGATCGGCACGTGCGAAAATGCGATCAGCGGCGATGCCTATCGTCCCTCCGATATTTACACGGCATACGATGGCAAGACCGTTGAGATCGGCAACACGGATGCGGAAGGCAGACTTGTGCTGGCTGACACGATGGCCTATATCGCGGACAAATATAAACCGTCGATGATGGTAGACGTCGCGACGTTGACCGGTGCGGCGAAGATTGCATTGGGCAATCACGCGGACGGTGTCATGTCGAATTCCGAACGAGTTTCAAAGCAGGTTTTAGCTGCTGCCGAGCGCGCCTTTGAACGCATGTGGCCGCTGCCGCTCTATGAAGAGTACGGTGACGAGATGCGCAGCGCCATCGCGGATCTGAACAACACTGGCCCCGACCGCTGGGGTGGAGCCAGCCGCGCGGGAGCGTTCTTGCAAGAATTCGTAGGGAAGACTCCGTGGGCGCACATTGACATCGCTCCAACGTCTTATCCCGCTTTGCCGTCCTCGCTGAATCCTCGCAAGACGGCGAACGGTTCGGCCACGAAAACGCTGATCGAATTGGCGATAGGGGAGTAGACTATGGCGCTAATTGGTGCTTCGATAGATATCCTTTCCAACAATCTTCTTGCAAGCGTAATGAGGATTGTTGAAGATGCAAAGGCAAAAGACAAAGTATATCTGGTCAGTCCATACCTCCAATTTAACACAAACCTAGAAGACGTCTTGGACAAAGCCGCAAAAGAAGGAGTTGATGTTAGGCTCATTTATCGAAAAGGTTATGAACTTAAAGCTGAAGATAGAAAGTACCTTGCTACAAGCAAAATTGATTTCAGATGTTTGGAGCATTTGCACGCGAAATTGTATGTAAGTGACTTTACAGCACTTGTGACAAGTCTGAATCTCTACAATTATTCTGACAAAGAAAGTAGAGAACTCGGCATACTTATTAAAGATTCAAAATCCGTTCGTAGTCTTTTTGATACCGCTGAAGCATGGTGGGATAAGGCAGATAAGGTTGACAAAGCAGTGCTCCTGAATAGAAACCTGAAACAAACCAAGTCGTCGACTGAGAAACAGTCTGAAGTTGGATTCTGTATACGGTGTAGAGCACCAAAAGCTCAGAACCAGAAGTATCCTTTGTGTGACAGTTGCTACAAGGAATGGGCAAAGTTCAAGAATCCAGAGTACGAAGAGAAATACTGCCACAGGTGCGGTGAAAAGCACAAGTCGTCAGTCGCAAAGCCATTGTGCAAGTCGTGCTGGTCGGCATTGAATAGGTAAATGATATGGAACGAGAAACACTTCCTGTTGACGTATTGATTGTGGGTGCGGGGCCTGCAGGGCTTTCGTGCGCGTATCATCTAAAGCAAATGATCAAGCGGGCGAATGCAGCAGGCAACGGGCCGGGCGAAATCGAGATCATGGTGATCGAGAAATCGCGTGAACTCGGCGCGCACAATCTGAGCGGCGCCGTGATGGACCCGCGCTCGATCAAAGAACTCGTGCCGGATTGGAAAGAGCGGGACTTCCCGGTTGAACGCACCGTTGAAGAAGAGGGAGTTTACTATCTGACGTCAAGCGGCAAGATGAAGGCCCCATGGACTCCGCCGCCGTTGCAAAATCACGGTTATCCGATTGTTTCGATCAATAGACTCTCGAAGTGGTTAGGCGAACTGTGTGAAGCCGAAGAGATATTGATCGCGACGGAAACTCCCGGACAACATCTTCTCTATGACGGCAACCGCGTCGTCGGTGTGCAGACGGGCGATAAAGGGATCAACAAGAACGGTGAGCAGAAAGGTTCGTTCGAACCCGGCGCGAACATCGAAGCGCGTGTCACCGTTCTGACCGAAGGCACGCGCGGATCGCTAACCAAAGAAGCCTGCAACAAATTAAACTTGCATGGCGAGATGCCGCAGACTTATGTGCTCGGCGTCAAGGAAGTGTGGGAGTTGCCCAAATCGCTCTCGACGCGCGGTTCTGTGATTCACACGATGGGCTATCCGCTCGGCGATCTTTTCGGCGGAAGCTGGATATATTCGATGCGGGACAACATGATCTCGATCGGTTTGGTCACCGATCTCGGTTACAAAAATCCGTACACCGATCCGCACTACAACTTTCAAAAGTTCAAAGAGCATCCGTGGATCAAGGAAATCCTTCGCGGCGGCAAGATGCTCGGATATGGCGCGAAGACGATTCCGGAAGGCGGATGGTTTTCGATGCCGAAGCTCTATGCCGACGGGTTGCTGCTTGCCGGCGACAGTGCGGCTTTCTTGAATGCGCAGCGTCTAAAGGGGATTCATCTGGCAATGAAGTCAGGAATGCTCGCGGCTGAGTCGATTTTTGCGGCGTTGAAAAAAGATGATACCACGGCTGCAACGCTCTCAATGTACAAGGAAGCGGTGGATGCGAGTTGGATCAAGGACGAGCTTTGGTCCGTACGCAATTTCCATCAAGGGTTTGAGTCCGGATTGTTTGCCGGAATGATCAATGCGGGCGCGCAGTTTTTCACGGGCGGGCGCGGCTTCACGTCGAAGATTCTGTCACCTGAGACGCACACGCACATGCGCAAGATCAAGGATCTGAATTTGCGCAACCGCGACGAAGTCCTCGCCGAACGATTGAAAGAACACGACCGCGAAGTGACGTTTGACAAACTGTCAGACGTGTACAAAAGCAAGACACTGCACGAGGAAGACCAGCCGGTACATTTGCACGTCGCGGACACCGAGATTTGCCGCACGAAGTGCCGCGAAGAATACGGAAATCCCTGCGAGTTTTTCTGTCCCGCAAACGTCTACGAGATGGTCGCGGACGAGGAGCGCGGCGGTGTCAAGCTGCAAATCAACGCGTCAAACTGCGTGCATTGCAAGACCTGCGACATCATGGATCCGTACCAGATCATCACCTGGGTACCTCCGGAAGGAGGCGGCGGGCCTGAATATACGGATTTGTAGGCGTCGTGTACGACATTCATAATCACGTTTTGCCTGCAGTGGATGACGGCGCGCGCGGAATGCGACAGTCGATCCGCATGTTGGAGCTTGCTATTCATCAAGGGATCACGCACGTACTTTGCACGCCGCACGCAAATGACCGCGCGAGTTATCAGGCGAACGAACTCTTTCAAGCACGCTTTGCCGAATTGCAGGAAGAAGTCACGCGGCTTGAGTTGCCGGTTGAAATCGGCCTCGGTGCAGAGATCATGTTCGGCATGAACATCACGGAAGTTTTGTCCATGCCTTTCGCGAGTTTGAACGGAACGCGCAAGTACTTCTTGGTGGAATTCCCCCGGCAAACACCCTTTGAAGTGATTTACAACGTGGTCAAGGCATCCAAGAAATGGGGCATGCGGCCGGTCATCGCTCACCATGAGCGCTATCCCTTGGCATTTCGAAATGTCGAACAGCTCATCAAACTGCGCACAGAGGGTGCAATACTGACGCTGGATGCAGGCTCACTCGTGGGGCAATTCGGAGTGCCGATGAAACGGCAAGCGCGCGATTTGGTTGCGACTGGGCAAATCGAGATACTCACGAGTGACGCGCATGACGATGATAAACAGGGATTCTACCTCGCGTCCGGTAAGGCGGAAGCGGCAACGTTGGTCGGACCGGTTGCGGCTCAACAAATGGTACTTGATGCCCCGCGCCGAGTCTGGAATGGAGAAGATTGGCCGGAATTGAAAGCAACGACATGACAAAGATAGCCGGTTATGAAATAATACCACTCCACGTCGGCGATTTCAAGCTGGACGGCGGTGCCATGTTTGGTGTCGTGCCTAAACCTCTATGGGAAAAGCAATGTCCCGCCGATGCGCGCAACCGGATTGATATGACGGCACGCGCGCTGCTCTTGAAAACTCCGCAACGAACAATTGTCGTGGATGCTGGAATTGGTCAAAAGGATGACGACAAGTTTCGCGAGATCTTCGACATTACCTTTCCTCACGGAGGAATTGTAGAGTCGCTGTCACAACACGGAGTGTCGCCCGAACAAGTCACTGACGTTATTTACACGCATCTGCATTTTGACCATGCTGGCGGCACAACGGTGATGAAAGATGGAATTGCCGTTCCGTTGTTTCCCAATGCGCGACATTACGTGCAGAGCGCGCAGTACCACCACGGACGATCGCGCAATCCACGAGACCGGGCAAGTTACATTGATATGAATTACGAGCCCGTTCGGAGTGCCGGATTGCTTGAGTTTTTAGAAGGAGACACCGAGCTATTCCCCGGACTTCATTTGGATTTGACGTCCGGTCACACGCCTGCACTTCAGATGATTCGCATATCGGACGGCAAGCAAACAATGTTTTATCCGTCCGACCTGATTCCAATGGCAGCTCACGTACCGCTTCCATATATCATGGGATACGATTTGTTTCCGCTAACGACGCTAAATGACAAGGAGCATTGGCTGGGAAAAGCTGCAAGAGAGGGCTGGTTGATTGTTCTTGAGCACGATCCCAAGATTGAAGCGATGAAGGTGCAGTTCGACGAGAAAGGCCGCATCAGAATCGCACAGACCGGAACGCTGGAAGAATTGAACAATCCGGACGCATGAACTTTAAGGCCCTGTTTGCCGAGTTCATTGGCACATTCGCACTTGTATTTGTAACTGTTGGTGCGATTGTGTCGGACCATTTGACAAACGGAGCAGTTGGGTTGACGGGTATTGCCCTTGCGAGCGGGTTGACGATTGCCGCGATGGCCAGCGCGACGCTTGCAATCAGCGGCGGCCATCTGAACCCTGCCGTAAGTTTCGGAATGTTCATCGTCGGCCGAATGAAGGTCAAGGACTTTGTGGGGTATTCCGTAGTCCAGTGTCTCGGAGCCGTCGCGGCATCTTCGTTGTTGATGTCCGCGATTTCTCCTTTAGACCTCGACGCGGTAAACTATGGGATCACGGCAGTAGGCGAAAGCGCGACACCTTACATGGCACTTATCACCGAGATCGTACTTACGTTCATACTAATGGTAGTCATATTTGGGACGGTGGTGGATAAGCGCTCCGTGAACATGTCCGCCTTGTTTGTCGGAATTGCCGTCACGATGAATATTCTGATGGGCGGTCCGATAAGTGGTGCTGCCATGAATCCTGCACGTTGGTTGGGCCCCGCGTTAGTGAGCGGCGATTACTTGAATGCGTGGATATATTGGGTTGGCCCGATTGCGGGCGGAGCGCTCGGCGTAGTCGTTTACACGACGTTTCTGCAAGAAGAGTAAAAAAACCAGCGTATGCCGGTTTAGAGTGTATGCAAGTCAACAAGAAGCATATTGAGGTAGAAGAGCTTGAGTCAGCGTCGAAGTCAGGAGTTGTTGGAACGTCTCCGCGAGGAAGTAATGGTTGTAGACGGTGCAATCGGTACCGCACTGTATTCCATGGGCTTTTCTCACCGCACCTGCTTTGACGAGCTGAACGAAACCCATCCCCAGATTGTAGAAGACTTGCACCGCGACTACATCGCGGCCGGCGCGCAAATCATCGAAACGAACACGTTTGGCGCGAATCCGTTCCGGCTGGGGGACCACGGATTCGCGGAAAAGACCAAACTTTTGAACAGGCTCGGCGCGGAGCATGCGCGCAGAGCGGCGGGCGATGTGATCTATGTCGCGGGTTCGATTGGTCCGCTGGATCGAGTGTTGGAACCGATTGGTCCGGTTACGTTCGCGGAAGCGCAAGCTGCTTTTAAGGAGCAGGTCGAGGGATTGCTGGAGGGCGGAGTCGATCTTTTCATTATCGAGACGATTTCGAATCTTTTCGAAATGCGCGAAGCAATCGCCGCTGTGCGCTCGCTCTGTGAACTGCCGATAGTCGCGACGATGACGTTCACCGAAGACGGAAAGACATTGGTCGGCGACAAACCTGCACAAGTCGCACGTGCACTTGTTGAATACGGCGCGGATATTGTGGGCTCGAATTGCTCCGTTGGCCCGCAAGCGATGCTTGAGGTAGTGGAGCGGATGAGCGGGGCGAACGTTCCGTTATGCGCTCAACCGAATGCAGGCAACGCGCGCGTGGTTGGCGGGAGATTTATTTACCTTGCTTCACCGCAGTACTTCGCGGAATACGCCGTCAAGTTCGCGGACGCGGGTGTCTCGCTGATCGGAGGTTGCTGCGGCACGACGCCCGAGCATATTCGCGCAATGGCTGACGCCGTGAAGGGGCGTCGGCTTGGCAAAGCGCACATCGAAGTCATCTCGGAAAACGGCGACAGTGATGGCAAAGTAGAAGGGCCACACCGCGGGTTGCCGTTCTCAGATTTTCGTGCAAACCTCGGAAAGAAGTTTCAAATTTCCGTCGAGATCGATCCGCCGCGCAGCTACGATCCCGGTCCGTTCATTCGGCATGCTCAGCGGCTGAAAAGCGCGGGTGTTGACTTAATCAATGTTGCCGACTCGCCGCTTGCCAGAGCAAGAATGAGCGCAGTCTCAATGGCGCATTTGATTCGCCGCGATGCCGGAGTCGACGTCTTGTTGCACGTCTCTTGCCGCGACCGCAATGCGATTGGTTTGCAATCTGAGTTGCTCGGCGCGCATACGCTCGGCGTTCTGAATATTCTGGCTGTGACAGGTGATCCGACCAGCGTCGGAGATTATCCGTTCGCCAAGGGCGTTTTTGAGTTGGACTCAATCGGGCTTTCACGCATGATCACCCAGCTCAATCATGGCAAAGATTTGACTGGACGTGACATGGATGAGCCGACCCATTTTCTTTTGGGAGTCGCGGTCAATCCCACATCGCCAAATCTTGATCTTGAGTATGACCGGTTCAAACAAAAGCTGGACGCGGGTGCGCAGTTCGCATTCACGCAGCCGCTCTTCGATCCGCGCACGTTAGAAGAGTTCATGGAGCGCATCCGCTCGTTCACGGATATTCCGATTTTCGTGGGCAACATGCCGCTGCGGTCGTCCAAACATGCTGAGTTCATTCATAACGAAATCCCAGACATGTTTGTCCCCCAAGATATCCGCGAAAAAATGAAGAATGCGGGTACCGAGGGGGCCAAGGTGGGGGTCGAAATCGCTCAAAAGTTCTTATTGGATACCAAAGAGATGGTGCAAGGAGCTTACCTTATGCCTCCGTTCAATAAGTTCGACATGGCGATTGATGTAATGAAAGTTCTGGACCGCGAACCGGCATAGATTTAGAAGTACGCAGCAATTCCGGTCAAATCTTCACCGATGATCAACGTGTGAATATCAAACGTTCCTTCGTACGTGTTAACCGATTCGAGGTTAGCCATATGGCGGAAGGTCTGATACTCGTTTGAAATTCCGTTTGCGCCAAGTACGTCGCGGCCCACGCGCGCGATGTTTAACGCCGATCCGACGTTGTTACGTTTAGCCATCGACACATGCTGCGGACGGAGCTTGCCTTCGGCCTTAAGCTGTCCGAGACGGTAGACCAAGAACTGATCCTTCGTGATTTCAGTCGCCATCCAGGCGAGCTTGTTTTGCACAAGCTGGAAACTTGCAATCGGCTTGTCGAATTGAATGCGCGACTTGCTGTATTGCAAAACCTCATCGAACACGGCCATCGCCGCGCCCGTCGCGCCCCATGCGATACCGTAGCGCGCTTGTGTCAGGCACGACAACGGACCTTTCAACCCGGTCACACCGGGGAGGATGTTTTCTTTGGGGATTTCGACGTCTTCAAGAATCAAGTCCGAGGTGACGCTTGCGCGCAGGGAGAACTTGTTCTTGATCTCTGGAGCCGAGAAGCCCTTGCGGTCCGTCTCTACGATGAAGCCGCGCACCACGCCGTCGAGCTTCGCCCAGACAATCGCGACGTCGGAAATCGTACCGTTGGTGATCCATGCCTTGCTTCCGTTTAGCAGGTAGTGCGAGCCTTTGTCTTCGGCGCGGGTGAGCATGCCTCCGGGGTTCGAGCCGAAATCCGGTTCCGTCAATCCGAAGCAGCCGATCTTTTCCCCCGCTCCCAGCTTGGGAAGCCAGTAGTCTTTCTGTTCCTCACTTCCAAAAGCAAAGATGGGGTACATGACGAGGCTTGTCTGCACGGAGACAAACGACCGCAGTCCGGAGTCACCCCGTTCCAGCTCTTGATTTATCAGTCCATAGGCCACCGGGCCGAGATTCGCGCAACCGTATTTTTCAGGATAGGGCGCGCCCAGAAATCCTAATTCCGCGGCGGGCTTCACGAGTTCCTTAGGGAAGCGACCTTCCGAATTACACTTTTCAATCACCGGCATCAAATTATCGGTCACGAATTCGCGCACGGTGTCGCGCACAAGCCGTTCTTCTTCGGTCAGCAAATCATCCAGATGATAATAATCGAGCGCCTGATAGGCCATATGTGTCTCCTTGTGACAAGATATGCCTGAAGATACCCAAACTGCGCCAAAGAAGCAATCCTCTTTGTGGGAAATCCCGGCCACGTGGGAGGATGTAAGAGGTGGAATTTCAAGCACATCTGACGGGATAGTGGCTTGGGGTAGGGCAACAGAACGCGATATTCAGATAAATCGAGTAAGATTTGCCGAGTCCATCGGAATCAGGCCTGAATCGGTTGTGACCCTCGAGCAAGTCCACGGGGCAGACAATGTCCGTGTTTTTCAAAAAGACACCGGCTCCGGATTTCTTGACCCTGCGACTCGACTCCCTGCCACAGACGGTTCTTTCACTTCGGAGTCAGGTCTTGTCTTGATGACTTCACACGCCGACTGCGCACCGATATTTCTTTATCTTCCCTCGAAACATGCGATTGGGCTTGTGCACGCCGGGTGGCGCGGTACCCTCGCGGGCATTGCAGCAGGTGCTGCACGCAAGCTCTGCCGCGAGTTTGATGCGAACCCGGAAGATATCTATATCGCAGTAGGTCCGATGATATCCACGGTCTCCTATGAGGTCGGCGCAGACGTCGCGGCTGAATTTGTCCGCGAATTTGGCGAAACAGTAGTTGCAAAGGTGCAAGGCAAATCGTACCTTGATGTTTTTGCGGCCATCATCGTCGACTTGCTTAGAGCAGGAGTGAAGTCGGCAAGATTCTGTCCCCGTCCGCCCAATACGTTTTCCGATCCCCGCTGGAGCTCTTTTCGACGAGATGGCGACCAGGCCGGCGGGATGTTAGCATATTTTAGGTTACTATAACTGGCGCTAGAGAGCGCAAAACCGTTCAATTGAAAACTGCCTTTTGGTCTTAGAACCACAGGAAAAGCTATGAAGAAGAAAGAAACCACCGAGAAAGACGCCAAGAAGGTTGCCCGGAAAAAGGCAACAAAGCCGGGCCGCACCGTAATGGTAGGTTCGGGTATGATGGGTACCGGACTGGATGCAGCAGAAGCCTTTAGCCCCCGTACCGAGGGTTTGCAACCGACGACTGCATTTGAAAATGCTATGAAGCAGTTTGACCAGGCTGCCGCATTGCTCAAGCTGACCGCAAGCCAAACCGCCATGATTAAGCAGCCGCGAAAGTGCGTGGAAGTGACATTGCCGATCCGCATGGACGACGGCACAATTCAGACTTTCACTGGATATCGTGTGCAGCACAATATCGCGCGCGGACCGGCCAAGGGCGGCGTGCGTTACCATCCGGACGTCAATCTTGATGAAGTCAAGGCGCTTGCTTTCTGGATGACTTTCAAATGTGCTGTCGCGAATATTCCGATGGGCGGCGGTAAGGGCGGCATCATCGTGGACCCGAAAAAACTTTCTTTGGGTGAATTGGAACGACTCTCGCGTCGCTATTTCTCCGAGCTTGAAGACATGTTCGGCCCCGACCGCGACGTTCCCGCTCCGGACGTGAACACGAATCCTCAGGTCATGGCATGGTTCATGGATACTTACTCCATGCACAAGCGTGACACTCTGCCCGCCGTTGTGACCGGCAAGCCGATTGAAATCGGAGGCAGCCGCGGTCGTGTTTTGGCCACAGCCATGGGATTGCTCTTCGCGGTTCGCCGCGCCATTGCAGCGCACGGAGAGAAGATGGAAGGCCAGACGGTTGCCGTTCAAGGTTTTGGCAACGTCGGCGGCAATGCCGCATGGCTTTTGCACAAAGACGGATGTAAAATCATCGCGATTTCTGATCAATACGGTGCCTACCACAATCCGGACGGGATTGATGTTTCAGCGGCCATGAAGTATTCGGAGCAGCATGGCGGACTCAAGAAGTTTGAATCCTCCAAGCTCGCCAAGAAGATGGAAAATCCGGCCGATTTGCTCGAACTAAAAGTCGACATCCTTGCTCCATGTGCGTTGGAACTGGTCATCACCGGCAAGAACGCAAACAAGATCAAGGCTCGTTATGTTGCAGAAGGCGCAAATGGACCGCTCGATGCACATGCAGATGATGTCTTGAACAAAAAGGGTATCTTCGTGATCCCCGATATTCTCTGTAACGCTGGCGGCGTAATTGTCAGTTACTTTGAATGGGTGCAAAACCGCATGGGCTACTACTGGCCGGTTGAGCGAGTGGATCAGGAGCTTGAAATTGCGATGAACACCGCATTTGATTCAGTGTACGACACGTATTTGAAGTATAACTGTTCAATGCGTGTTGCGGCCTTCGTACTCTCAATTAGCCGCGTGTCACACGCGTCCGAAATGCGCGGTTTGTACGCCTAATTGTGAGCAAAACGGAGCGAATCGGAACTCTGTTACCTTCCGAGTTCGACGCGCTGATTGTCGCTAACGGCAGCCTGCCGAACAGGGAACTTCTCCTTCAAGCGGTGGGCCGGAGTCGGCACATTGTTGCTGTCGATGGTGGAATCCGCCACCTACGTGGAATAAACATTCCGCCTGACATCGTTATTGGTGATCTCGATAGTGCCGCACATGAAGACATCACGTGGGCTCGCCGCCGGCGAGCCCACGTTCTTTTTCGGGAGAGTCAGGAGTCGTCGGACATTGACAAAGTGCTCGCACTATGCAAGCAACGGAAGTGGCGGACCGTCGCAGTCGCGGCAATTGAAGGCAGCAGGCCGGATCATTTCCTTTATGGCATCAGCAAGGTCATCTCGACTCCGGGACTGACGACGACATTTCTCTTTCGCCGTGCCGTTGGACTGACGATGAAGGGCCGGTCTTCACGGGAAGTCGTGCTGCGAAAAAACTCCGTCTTCTCTTGGATCGCGATGGATAGCGCGACTGGAGTTACCTTAACCGGGGCAAAATGGCCGTTGCGCAATGCCGCACTTAGTGTCGATGCACGACAAAGCTTGTCGAATACGTCGCTTGGCGGCGTCGTTTCCTTTTCACAGCGCTCGGGAAAATCCCTGATCATCATTCCTATTGGCAAAGTATGAAAATCCTGTTTACGTATGTTACATTGGTCATCGTTTCGGTATTCGCATCGCATGCGGTGGCCGCGGAACCCGGCAAACTTATCGAAGACGCTTTAGGACGGTTTGGCTTGACGTCGTCGGCCTTCGAATCCGACCGAATTTGGGCGGAAGACGATACATTCTTGCTGGATGAGATCAGATTTGCTCTCAGGTCACCGCTGAACGCGCGAGAGGTAGCTTTTCAAGCGGCAGGGTACGCTCCCAAAACTCTGGACGAGCTAACCAATTTCCCTAAGATTGCCGCTCTCCTTAATGTGAATCTGCCGGACGCAGTTTATGCGGACATCGATTCGCAATTGTCTAATTCGCCGAAGGGAAATCCGCTCGAACCTTTGCAAAGCGCACTTTCGCTTGCTGAAGGGTATCGCAAACAAGCGTTCGATTCTTTGTCGCCAGATCAGAGACAAGCGTTGCTGCTGTCTATTCCCCTATGGTTCGAAGATGAAGATACGCCCGCGGACGACAGTCTGAAAGGTTCGCTTTATCGCGCGTTCGGGATCGAAGCGGACACGAGTCAAGACGTAACAAGTGACAGCGTGTTGACGCTGCTCGCTCGGGTGAATCGCAATGCTCTTGCAGCAGCAGGATATGCGTTTTTACGAGGAGTAGCCGAGATGGCGGCGCATGAACCAGAATTTCCCGTTCCGACACCAAAGAAAGGGAAGGGAGAGCCGCCTGTCTCCGGGGTAGAAGGAGAAGTGCTGTTTTATCAGGACTCTCCGCTTGGGCGTATTGTTGTCGGCGGCAAGGGGCCCAATCGCTTTACGGAAGAGTTTGCGGTGATCATTGATTTGGGAGGAGATGACAAGTACGTAGCGCGCTGTGCGTCCGCCGTTGGCGGCATCAGACGTTCGACATCCGTTGTCATCGACTACGGAGGAGATGATTTTTACGCTCCCGCAGGTTGGCTTTCGCAGTCTTGTGCCATCCTCGGATTGTCCGCTTTGGTAGATCTTGCCGGCGATGACACATATCGCGCCGGAGCGTTTTCGCAGTCCGCCGCGTTTTGCGGAGTTTCGTTATTGTGGGACGCTTCGGGTGATGATCTATACACAGCGAGTTGGTTTACACAGGCCGCTGCGGTCTGTGGAGTCGCGTTGTTCACGGATGGACAGGGGCGCGACTTGTATGACGGCGCCGGTTACGGGCAAGCGTTCGCATCTACTTTCGGATTTGCGGCGCTGAACGACCTGGAGGGCAACGACGTCTATCGCTCAGGCGGATTGGTCAAACACGAACCGCTAAGACCTGAAGACTATCGATCTTTGTCTCAGGGTTTTGCAACCGGCGCCCGTCCCCGTGGTGGCGGCGGATATGCGATACTTCATGATTTTGGAGGCAACGATTTTTATGACGCTGAGATATTCGCGCAAGGCGTCGGATATTGGTATTCGCTTGGCGCATTAATCGACGAAGCCGGAAATGACAGCTACAGCGCTACACAATATGCGCAAGGCTCCGGAATCCACTTGGCGTGCGGAGTGCTTGAGGACGCCAGCGGCGACGACCGCTACACGGCACGTTTCGGCCCCAGCCAAGGCGCGGCACATGATCTGGCAGTTGGAATGCTTTGTGACGGCTCCGGCGACGACTATTATACGGTATCAGGCGGGCAAGGAATGGCGATCACAAACAGCGCGGCCATATTCGTGGATATGCAAGGCAACGATTTGTATGCGAACACAGAACCAACCGCGTCATTGGGCGGAACGCGTCCGGCACGGAGTTTTGGCAATCTCGCACTTTTCGTTGACGGTGAAGGAAAGGATATTTATCCGGGCAGCGAGGCTGCCGACTCATCAGTCTGGTTCCGCGACGAGTACGGATACGGTGTTGACATTGCTTTTGACAGCACGCGACCGCGAGAAACTCTAGTAGAAGTCGTGTTGGTCCCAGAAGATACGACACGCTCTTTGGAGGACTTGTTCAAAGACGCGTCCGAATGGGAAGTCACGGACAATAGAACGAAAGTCAGACGCGCGAGATTGGCTTTGAAAGCTATCGGAAAGCGCGCGGTCGATTGGGTAGGGGAAAACAAACTCGCAACGAACAGTGGACTTGAGCGCCGCGCGATCGTCGAATTATTCAAAGAGTATCCGTCGGACGCGCTGCCGTACTTAAGAACGATGTTTGAAGGTTCAAATCCGGACGGTCGGCGAACAGCCGCTTCGACTGTCGCAGAGATGAAAGCGACAGAAGCCGCGAGCTGGCTTGAAGCGAAACTCGAAGATCCCTCTTACGAAAATCTGCGTCCGACAATCCTTCGTACGTTTGGTGAGATTAACGCAGTGGGTACTATCCCCACATTGCGGAAGTACGCGGCGAGCAAATCTGAACGGGAACGCCTTGCTGCTGTGGTTTCATTGGGGAAAATGAAAAGCGCGGACGGCTATCCCGAGCTCTTCGGTGCCTTAAGCGACAGTCTGTTTACGGTGCGCAGCGCCGCAGTCTACGCGCTTGCGGATCAACCGCCGCAAGTGATTGCCGAAATGCAGAATTCTGCAGCAGGCAACAGAGACCCTGCATTTGTCGAACAGATACTCTTAACGCTTCCGATGCTCGCGGACAAATGGAAATCGGATCCGGCCACCGAATCATCCGTGAAATCTATTGCTCCGATAACCAAAATGTATTTGGAGTTTCCCGACCCTCGAGTGCAGGGCGCTGCATTGCTCGCGGCGGCCGCTGCTTTCGACGACAAGTCATTCGACAAACTCAGAAAACGATTCGGCGAGTCCGACAATCCCATTCTGTTAGCGCGTTGGAAGCAAGCCGAAGCGCGACGCAAGAAATAGGAACAAATTATGTCAAAAAACTTCTACGTTGATTTGCTGCGCGAATTGTCAGATGCGTTCGGGCCGTCCGGCCATGAAGACGACGTTCGCGCCTTGATTCGGAAAACAATTGGTCCGTGGGTGTCCGATATTCGCGAAGACGCGTTGGGCAATTTGATTGCATTCAGGCCCGGTAAGAACGGAAAACGATTGATGCTCGATGCGCACACGGATGAGATCGGAATTATGGTGCGCCACATAGACTCTCGCGGCTTTTTGCGATTCGCGACCATCGGTGGCTGGGACGACCGCATGTTTCCGGGGCACCGAGTTATGTTCAAATCGCGCGCGGGGAATTTCTATTACGGCGTGATCGGAATGACTCCGCCGCACGTCTTGCCTCCGGCACAGCGTGAAAAGGCCATTCTTGCCGAAGACTACTTCATTGACATCGGCGCAGACTCCCTTGAAGAAGCGGAAGCGCTCGGTGCCGCCATTGGCGATCCTGGCACATTGGCCTATCCTTTTCGAGAAATGAAAAAGGATGTCTTCAATGGCAAGGCGTTTGATGACCGCGTGGGATGTCTGACAGTAATTTCTCTTCTGAAGGCACTCCATGAAGGCGAGACCAAGACGGAAATGGACGTGTATGCAAACTTTGCCACGAGCGAGGAAGTCGGGTTGCGCGGAGCAGGTCCGGCGGCATTCGGGATTGACCCGCACGTGGCCATAGCATTTGAAGGTACAATTGGATCGGATTTTCCGGGAGTTCCGGAAGAAAAACGGCCCTGCGCACAACGCAAAGGGCCGGTGATTACGATTGCCGATAAGTCGGTTCTCGTGCCGCGCCGCATGGTCAATTTGATGACTGAATGTGCGCAGCAGACAGGAGTTCCGTATCAATACAAAATGCCGCTCTATGGCGGCACAAATGCTGGTTCGATTCACACGACGCGCGCCGGAATCCTGTCGGGATGTATCGCAACTCCTTGTCGCTACATTCACTCACCGAATACGACGTTGTACTGGCCGGACTTTGAGAACACTCTCAAACTCGCCAAGCGTGTCGTCGAGCGTGCTCACGAACTCGCTTAACGTATCAGCACGACTTTGACCGGCGCGCTGTTTGGTGTTCTCAGCCAATACGAACCGCTGGGCAAATCGCCGAGCGAAAGGCGAACTGTGTTTTGCGAAGGCAACAGATCCACGTGCAATCGTGACATTGAGCGCCCCAAAACGTCAAACACTTCAACAACCGATTGTCGTGAGTCGTAACTGTCAATCAAAAGTGTCATGTCATTGTTAAACGGATTGGGAAAAGCTCGCACGATTTCAATTCGGTTTGGCACACCGACATTTGTGGTATCGAAAGTCAGCACGAATGTCTCACTTTGTTCGAGAAGAATGGTAAGCGAACCGCTATTTGAGACGCGGTACGCCGGACTGCCATTCTTCAACACGAGCAAATTCGGCGGCAAGTCAGCGAGTGTAACGACTGCAGTGGGATTCTCGGGGGACGAAATCGACCAGTCGCAAAAGAGTCTGTCGAGCGTGGTCCACGGAAAGACAAAGTGAACCGTGAGTTCGCGGACATTTCGCAGCAGTGATATGTCCAGACGTTTGTCTGCAGCGCTCTTTCGAATATCCCAACGTGCAAACGTATAGGGTGAATCGCCCACGACGACGTCGCAGAAAAAGTATCTACCGTCTTCATCCGCCGCAAGCGAAAGTGTGTCAGGAAATCTGTTTGCGGCGAAATGCGACAGCCAGTCGCAAACTGCGGGCGAGTACATAGCACGGAAACCGTGTCCTACCCAGCTTGCCACCGCGAAACGAGACTCGGCGCCGCTCCTCCGAAGCTCTTCATATTCCAAGGCGGGATATCCGTAAGCGTCCCACTCCCACTGTTCTTCGCTCCAGTTACTCCACACCGGAACGGTCAGGCAGTTGAAGTGCATGGATTCGAGAGTATCCGCCAAGTGAACCGCGCTGTACCGATGATATTCGTAGGCGATAGAATCCGATTCAAACGGAAATCCCCCAAAGGCGACACGCATCGAGCGGTTCGTATCAGCGCTTGCAAGGTATTGCTCTTGTCGTAGTTGGCAATCCAAGATTTGCGATCCGCCTGCGGTAGCTGCGATCAAATAGTCGTCATAGGCACAGTTATTGTTGTGCCAAACCTGCCCCGCGGCCCCGCCCATGCTTCCGCCGCACATATAGATGGAATCCAGCGAAAACGGAAAGTGATCGGTGAGCCAATCGAGCATCGCGCGACAATGTAACTGAGCGAGTCTCGTGTTCCAATGGCGGTCATTCGGTCCCATGTGGCTGGCGAGTATCCAGCCTCGTTGTTCACATATTTCGGCATATCCCCATCCAAAAATCTCCGTTTGAGATCCGCCTAACGCGTGCCATCCCACGATAATCGCCGGAGGATGTTCACGGTCGTATCCGGAAGGGATTTGAACGCGAAAAAGTGCGGTATCGCCAAATGCAGTGACGGTGGTCGTCTCAAACAACTGTTGTGCCTGCAGCGGTACTGCATACACTATCCACAAAATTAGGATCACACATTTCAGCATATGAACTCTGAGTTGCAAGGCAAAGTAGCCCTTATTACCGGCGCAAGTCGGGGAATCGGTCGCGCCATTGCGCTAAAGTTCGCGCAGGCTGGAGCGGATGTTATCGTAAATTACCTCGAACGCGAAGACAGCGCGACGGAAGTTGTTGAATGGATCCAAGGCATGGGACGCAAAGCGGTTGCGATTCGAGCGGATGTATCGTCTGAACTTGGCGTCGAAATGCTTTTTTCACAGATTCCTCCGGAATTCAGCCGCCTCGATATCCTCGTGAACAACGCAGGTCCATTCAAGGTGAAACCGGCGTTGGAAACGACGACTGAAGAATGGGACTTGATGCTGCGCGGCAATTTGTTGAGTGCATTTTGGGTAACTCAGCGCGCGGTTCCCAAGATTCTCGTATCCGAGAATGGCGGATCAATTGTTTTCATCGGCGCACCCAATGCGGAGCGCGTCGGTTCACAAGTCGTTTCCTGTGCATATTCGATTGCCAAGACAGGAGTCGTGATCCTCGCCCAGACCTTGGCACGCGATCTTGGCCCCAAAAAGATTCGAGTCAATGTCGTCAATCCGGGTTTTATCGAAAATGACTCAATGACGCCTCGCATGAAGCAATGGATGCCTTCCGAAGTCCCGTTGGGCGAAATTGGTCAGCCGGGAGACATCGCGGATGCTGTTTTGTACTTAGCATCCGACCGTGCAGCCTATGTAAACGGCTCGGTTCTCAATGTTCACGGTGGACTTTGGACTTAGCTTTTTCAATATAGGGCCTCCAATACCAAATACCAAGTCGGCATAGCAGGTGCAATAGCACAATCTCTGTCCACGTCGCAGCTTAAAATGTGATAATTTAACATAAATGAAAACAAAACTTTAAATCATAATTGTTTTCAATGAGATTGACAAGATTGTTAGAAGTGTGCGCAAAGCGCGCATTTTTTGCGTTATAGCACTTTATCATGAGTTTGAAAAATTTCTGACCTCGCAATTGAAAAGCAGATATTTTCAGTCTATTTTGACCTACGTCCTTTCCCAATTCAGAACCCCTGACCCGCAATGGAGGTCTGTATGATCCGCACCACAGCACGGTTTGCTTTGTTTATGTGTTTGCTGTCCATCTCGCTGCCGCTCGCTTTCTCGGCCACGGAAGGATCGCCGTATCTTCACATTGAAAGCGATGCTCCTGAATTTACGGAAATCAGATGGGAGAACCCCGTCTATGACGTACAGTCAATTGAAGCCGACGGCGAAGTTCTTTCGCTCGTCGATGTGACTGGTGAAGGGTTGATAGCTGAAGAGGGATATCCGGCGATTCCTCATGTGACAAGGCTTTACCGGATTCCCAACACCGGATCAGTCGAGCTCGTGATCAATTCCGCGGAATATCGAACGGAAGAGAACTACTTCCCGGTGCCTGCGATCAACGAAGAATACAAAGGGTGGGGAAGACCTCCACGCGCGTCGGAAATTTACGATGCAAATGAATGGTATCCTCCGGTTGTCGCGGAAATTAGCGAACCAAAGGTCTTGCGTGATTTTAGAATCGTGAAAGTCACTCTATACCCGATGCAAGTTAATCCGGTGACTCGCGAAGCTCGTTTTTACGACAACATAGACGTGGATATTGTCGCCAACAATAGTCCGGGAGTCAATGAGATTCCAAACCCGCGCCGACCGAGCGGAGAATGGGCACCGCTTTATCGCGGGTTCATTTCGAATCTTGACGAGAGTGCGTTAGATGACGTGGACTACACTCCCGGTAGTTATGCGATTATTTGTCGCGACAATACGGCCGCGCTGCAATGGGCGGATTCTCTTGCAAATTGGCGTCGACGCATGGGATTTTCGGTTGTCATCGAAGCTCGCAATAACTGGACGTCCGCAACCCTTCGCAGCTATTTGCAGCAAGCCTACACAAATTGGGACCCGCCTCTCGAATATGCCTGTATTATGGGCGACCATACGGGAGGATCTTTTGACATCCCCTCGCAAATTTCAGGAGACCAGTGGTCGGATGACTACGATCACTACTACGCTGATTTGGTCGGCGAGGACGATTTTGAAGAAATTGGCGTCGGTAGACTTTCGTCTCAAAGTACGACCGATTTTGCGCTGATCAACAACAAGATTATGACCTACGAACGGACGCCTTACATGGACGATCCGTCGTGGTTTACGCGTGCATTCTTATATGCCGGAACAGCAAACAACGTCAGCTCGAACGAAATTCTAATGTTGTGGGCCGCCGACATGTTTCGCAGCTACACGGGAATTACCAATCCGCAGGTTTCGACGCACAATGGAAATGTCAGTACTCAATTGATTGGTAGCCGCCTGACTGAAGGCGTGAGTGTATTCTTGTGGCGCGGAACCGTGGTTGGCGAAATGAACAACAACGCCGCATCGTCCATGAGTTCTACACCGATGCTGCCGGTTGTGCTTACAATTACATGCGGTTCAGGGGATTTTGACGACAGTGACGGATTGAACGAATCGTGGCTGCTTGCCGGCACGGCAACAGCGCCCAAAGGTGGAATTTGCGGAATCGGCACAGCGACGTGGAACACTCACGTCCCCTACAATAACAGTGTCGCGGGCGGTCTCGCCTATGCCATTGCCAATCTCGAAGTGCGTCACTTGGGAACCGCGTTGGCTGCGGCAAAAACGGAGCTTTTGCGTTCTTTCCCGGGGAACAGTACGGGTGCGCGGTTTGCGGCATGGAACAACCTGATGGGCGATCCGGGAATTTCAATGTGGACCGATGTTCCCGTCGTGATGAATGTCACGTATCCGACAACCGTTAATGTCGGAACTCGCCGAGTCCGTCCCCAAGTGGTTGATGCCAATTCCGGTGATCCCATTGCCGAAGCACTTGTCGTTCTTGTCAAGGATGGTGAGACCTTTGTCAAAGGATTCACGGATGCAGGTGGATTTGTGGACATGCCTGTAATGGTTGACTCGCCCGGAACAATGACCATTACCGTGTCCAAGCGAAACCACAAGCCGTTCCTCGCGGACATTAGTTGTGTATCTGCAGCCGAAATGGTCACAGTGTTGAACTATTCGACGGATGACGACAACAGTGGCGGAACGCAAGGCAACGGAGATCAGCAGTTGAACCCCGGCGAGATTGCAGACTTGTCCGTAACACTCAAGAATTTCGGTTCTTCGACGACTTCGAATAATATCACCGCAACCATGACGTGCGATAATCCCGACGTTACGGTCCTGCAGGGTAGTTCGACCTATCAATCCCTCGCTCCCGGACAACAAGCAGCAGGCAATTCAGCGTTCCGCATTCAACTTGCGCAATCCATGAGGCATCTTGAAACTGCGAAACTGACATTTGAGGTGAGCTCATCGACGGGCACAGCCTTTAGTACCGTTGAACTGACCGTCCAAGCAGGAAGCGGTGTATACGTTTCGTCTCAAATTTCCGGCGGCAACGGCAACAATCGTCTTGATCCGGGCGAAATCGTAGATTTTCGTGTAACGGTACGGAACGAAGGCGGCGTTGCAATGAATGATGTCTCCGCGAGTTTGATTTCAAAGTTCAGCCTCCTAACCATCATGGACGGAACTGGAAGTTTCGGAAATATTGCAGTCGGAGGAACAGCCACCAGCGGTTCAGGGGACTTCCAATTGCGTGCAAACTCGGTGACCTACCCTGGAAGCATGGCAAACCTTGTGCTTGTACTCTCGACGCCGCAAGGATTTGTGGATTCAGTCGGTTTTTCATTGCCCATCGGAGTTGCATCTACTACCGATCCTACTGGACCGGATCCATACGGGTACGTCGCCTACGACAACATCGACACCGAATACGAGTGGAGCCGTCCTTACGACTGGGTGGACATTTCATCCAGCGGGACACGCCTAAACCGGGCCAGTGCCGATCCGGGTGAACAGTCTCCCGGCGGCCAAACCAACACTGACGCGATTCAATTGCCTTTCGAATTTACGTTTTACGGTGAAACCTATGATTCGCTGACGATTTGTTCCAATGGTTGGGCCGCGTTCGGTGATCAAGATCATCTCGACGTCTTCCGCAACTATCCGATACCGGGTCAACAAGCTCCCGAGGCGTTGCTCGCGGTCTTCTGGGACGATTTGAAAACCAGTAGCAGCGGCGACGGGGTTTGGTACCTCTATGACGAAGAATTCCATCGGCTCATCGTAGAATGGAACGCCGTGGGTGCGCATGCCACTACCACGACGCTTGATTTCCAACTGATTCTGCTTGATCCCGAATACTATCCGACTGAAGACGGCAATGGAATCATAGTATATCAGTACAATCAGGCCCGAAGCGTTAGCCAGGATATTAACGAAGCGCCCGGCGAGACCATCGGAATTCAAGCTCCTCGGTCACTGATGGGGCTGCAGTACCGCTTTGCTTTGGTGAACTCAGCGGGCGCGGTAGGTGTCGGAAACACCCGGTCAATTACAATTACCACGGACAAGCGTTCAGCAACGGGTATCATCACTGGTGTAATCACGGATCACGCAACGGGCGAGCCGCTCGAAGGCGTCGTAGTTTCATTGGATGGCGAGGAAGATCAAGGCGTGACCTCCTCAACCGGCGAATACACGATCGTCGATGTTCAGATCGGTACCTATACGGTGCGGGCTTCAAGATTCGGATATAATGACGGCGTGACCGCTGATTTTGTGGTCGAGACCGACAGCACTGAAGTGGCAAGTTTTAGTTTAACTCATCCGGAAATTGCGCTTTCCGCGAACAGTCTGATTTTCAATATTCCCGGTGATCCTGCCGAGCAAACGTTGGATATTCAAAATGACGGGAACGGGCCGCTTGACTTCAGAATTACTTCTGAATATCAAGCTTTGGACGATGAACACGGTAAATGGTCGACTGTCGCTCGAAATAACGTTTCGGAAGAAACCGGAGACTCGCAAATCATGGGCTGCGCATTTGACGGCCATCGTTGGGTTGTCAGTGGCGGCAACGGCCCCACGGGCGCGAATCATTTCTACTACTACGATTTGAACGGCAACTATATTGGATCGGCAGAACAGCCCACGTCAACCCAGTTTGGCTACTATGACCTTGCATTTGACGGACAGTACATCTATGGCGGAACGGACGGACTTCAGGGAATTCAGGGTGTCAACTACTCTGGCGAACTTCGAACCACAATTCCAGTATCACAAGTCAGTCCGGCTCGCTGCATAGCATATGATCCGGCGCTGGATCGATTCTGGGTTTCGGACTATAGCACGGATATTTTCTGTATCGACCGCGACGGCAACGAAATTCTCCGCTTTTCGGACAATCTTGATAAGACCGGACTTGCTTGGTATGCGGACGATCCGGACGGCTACAAACTGTACGTTTTCCATTTGACCTCCGGAACCGGCGGTACCCAAATCAGCAAGATCCATCCCGCGACCGGCGCAGTCCTGCCAGCCACGGTCTTTTCCCAACAAGCGGGTGATCGTGCGGGCGGATGCGACATTACGTCAGATTGGAATAGCATGCTCACCGTGTTTGGTGGAGTGTTTCAGAATCCACAGGGCGACCGTTTGGAGATGCACCAAATGAAGTTCCACACCGAGTGGCTTGGAGTGACGCCATTGAATTCATCCGTGCTTCCCCAAAGTTCACGCGACGTCTCAGTTACCGTGGATGCGACGAACTTACGCGACTTGACATACCACGTTAACCTGTTCGTGCACAACAACTCGACGGACAGTCTGATTGTTGTGCCGTTAGCTCTGACGCGAACGCTTGCGGCTGATCCGCCTGCTCCAGCCGTCCCACTTGAGTTTACTTTGTATCAGAATTATCCCAATCCGTTCAACCCGTCGACGCAGATAAAGTTCGACCTGATTGAAGCCGGACTAACTTCACTGAGAATTTTCAATGTTCTCGGTCAAGAGGTGTCCGCTCCAATCAACGCCGAAATGATGACGCCGGGACAGCATTTGATCAACATCGATATGAATGGCCTGCCGTCTGGCGTTTATTTGTATAGAATAGAAAGCGGCAGTTTCGCGGAAACGAAGAAAATGGTTCTGATGAAATAGCTGGATCGACAGCAGACAAAAAAAGCGCGGACTCGTGTGAGTCCGCGCTTTTCTTTTGTGTAATACTGGATTCTTAGTCCCGACTTCCGCGCAAAATGATTAGCCGCAGCATTTGCAACAGCGACATTGTGGCCGCAGCGACATACGTCCAAGCGGCGGCGTTCAAGACTTTCTTCGCTCCTTGTACTTCATCGGGCGCAAGAAACGTCCCGTTGCCGAGGATGGCGATTGCACGGCGGGAAGCGTCAAACTCGACGGGCAGCGTAATCAAGTGAAAAATCACGGCTCCGGCGAAGAACAAAATCCCCAAGTCCATTAGCCAACTAATCGACGGCACGAGCAAGCCGATGAAGAACAACGGCATCGCGGCCATGCTGCCAATATTGGCCGCAGGAACAAGCGACGCACGCAATGACATCGGCGCGTATCCAACTTTGTGCTGAAGGGCATGGCCGACTTCATGCGCGGCTACAGCAAGTGCAGACAGACTCGTTGACCCGTATATCCCCTCAGACAACCTGACCTTGCGGTCGTTGGGATGATAGTGGTCCGTAAGCTGGCCGGCGATGGGTTCAACTTCCACGTCCTGCAGACCGTTTTGGTCGAGAATCCTGCGCGCCACCTGCTGCCCGGTCATGCCCAGCCGTGAACGTACCTCACTGAACTGTTGGTATGTTCCGCGCACCTTGTGCTGTGCCCACATGGCCAGACCAAGCGCAGGCAAAATCAACACCATCGTCCAGTCAAAAAAGAACGGAAACATCTAAGTTTTTGGTCTCCAAATTGAGTTAATCAAATCTGTCAGGAAGAGTGGGACGCCCACGCAAGAACTCTGCAACGGCCATCGCCCGCCTGCCCGCAGGTTTCACTTCATTTAACGAGAGCGGAGTATCCGCTGTTCCAACAAAAATAGAGTCTTGATTTTGTTTGACTTGACCAGGTTGCAAAGTGAGTGTCGAGGTACTTGTTCCGGCCTTTAGAATCTTGATGGAGAACTCTCCGGACTTCGCGACTGCACCGGGTGTGGGGCTGAACGCACGGACTCTGTTCAGTATCTCTGCAGACGGCTTGCTGAAGTCCAAAACGTAATCTGCGGGTTTCAATTTGCCGGCTTTTGTAACCTGTGATTCGTCTTGTTCTATCGGGTGGATTTTCTCGCCCGCCTCCAGGCGGTACAATGTCTCAACAATCATTGCGGCGCCTACATCGGAGAGACGGTCATGCAGCGCACCGAAGTCCTCGTCCGGCAAGATCGGCAAGCGAGTTTGGGCGAGCATACCCCCGCCGTCGATCTCTTCAGTCAATCGAATAATCGTAACACCAGTTTCCGTTTCACCTCGCAGAAGCGTCCACTGAATCGGTGCCGGGCCGCGGCATTTCGGAAGCAGGCTCGGATGAACGTTAAGCGCGCCCCATTTCGGCATGGCAAACAACTCTCGCGGGAGAATTCTGAATGCCACGACAACCAACACGTCTGCTCGCAGCGCAGCAAGCTCGCTTAAGAACTCCGGGTCATCCAAGCGTTCGGGGGACATAACAGTAAGACGATTGTCCACTGCAAATGCCTTTACGGGCATTGGCGCGAGTTTGCGGCCCCGCCCTTGAGGCTGATCCGGACTCGTGACCACGGCTACCACCTCATGCGGGCTTTCCAGCAATGCTCTGAGAGTGGGTAAGGCAAAGTCGGGATTGCCGCAAAAGACAACTCTCAAGTACTTAGGACTCCTGCTGTTCTCTTTCGAGTCGCTTGAGCTTCCCGTTTAGAAGCGCACGCCGGACAGGGGAGAGGTGATCAATAAACAGAATGCCGTTCAAGTGATCGATCTCGTGTTGCAGCACGCGAGCGAGCATTCCTGAGGCCTTAATAGTCTTCCGCTCTCCATTCAGAGTGTGATACTCCACGGTGATTGCTTCCGGCCGCACGACGTGATCGCGCACATCCGGAATCGACAAGCAGCCTTCCTCTATATCCCACGTATCACTTGACTTCTCTACAATTTCAGGATTTGCCACGGCGAGATAGAACATCTCTTCAGAGTCTTCTTCGGGCAGTCCGATTACCAAGAGTCGAATTAGTCGGTCGACTTGCGGCGCGGCGAGTCCTATCCCTTCATACTCTTCCATAGTCGCAAACATTTCGCTGGCAAATTTGCGCAGTTCGTCATCGAACATGGTTATCTCAGTCGCGCGTGTCCGCAACACAGGATTTCCGTAGATCACGACTTCGTGAATTTGCGTCATATCGTCGAATGGCTTTTTCATCTCGTTCTTCGAGCAAATCAGTTTGGCTTGACGGTCACAACCCGGGAAATGGATCCCCGGTCGACCTTAACCTTGACTTCATTGGCCACTTTCAGCCACACCGTGTTTTCTTGCTCATTGATGCCTGCAACATTGCCGTACATCCCGCCGGCTGTGACGACTTCGTCGCCTGTTTTGATTGCGGCCAGCATCGCGGTATGTTGTTTTTGTCTTTTTTGCTGCGGCCGGATCATCAAGAAGTACATCACGACAATGATCAGAACAAACGGCAGCAGTGCGCCAAGCATACTTGGCTGTTGTGCGCCTTCGGCTTGCAATAAAGGAAGAAACATCGGGGTCAACTGAAAAGTAGGCATCTCGCCTCCGTGTTATGAGTCTTTTTGTTCAATTCGCGGCAGCACGCTCTCCATCCAGCCCCGGAAATCTCCGGCCTCGATGTGTTCCCGCATCTGTCGCATCAAATCTTGGTAAAAATGCACATTGTGCAATGAAATCAATCGCAGTGCCAGAAGCTCGTCGCAGACAAACAGATGTCTGAGATACGCCCGGTCAAACGTCTGGCAAGCATAGCACGAGCACGTTTCATCCAGCGGACAAAACGACTGCTTATGCCGCGCCGTTTTGACAATCACTCGCCCGTTCCACGTAAACGCACAGCCGTTGCGCCCGTTCCGTGTCGGAAGTACGCAGTCAAAAAAGTCGATCCCCCACGACACACACCGCAGCAAATCTTCAGGAAAACCCACACCCATCAAATAGCGCGGTTTGTCCTTCGGCAAAAGCTCCGCCACCTGCGGCACAAACTCGTGAAAAATACTCTTTGGTTCCCCGACCGCCATTCCCCCGATTGCATATCCCGGAAAATCCAACTCAATCAGCGCGTCCGCCGACTCCTTCCGCAAATCCATATACGTCGAGCCCTGCACAATCGCCCACAAATTTTGTCGGTGACCATACAAATACGGCTGTTCACGTTCGGCAATCTGCGCGCGCTTCGCCCACTTCGTCGTGAGCTTATTCCATTCATCCGCCTGTCCATGCGAACACGGATAGGGTGGACACAAATCGAGCACCATCATCATATCGCTGCCGATATGCCGCTCGATATTCACCACAGATTCCGGCGTAAATTCGTGATAGCTTCCATCAAGATGCGACTGAAACCGCACGCCGTTCTCATGCACCTTGCGAATGTCCGCCAGCGAAAAAACCTGAAATCCACCCGAGTCGGTAAGAATCGGCCGCTCCCACCGCATAAACTTATGCAGCCCGCCCGCTTCACGTAAAATCTCCAGCCCCGGTCGCAAATACAGATGATAACTATTCGCGAGCATCGCCTGCACATTTGCTTCGAGCAGTTCGCGCGGCGTAATCGTCTTCACAACCCCGAGCGTTCCCACCGGAAAAAAATGTGGCGTCTGAATCTCGCCATGATCCGTAGTAAGCACAGTCCTCCGCGCGCCAGTCCCCGACGGATCAGTCGTCAGCACGCGAAACGGATGCGCAACTATTTCTGCCACGGCTTCTTCATCTTCATGGTCAATGCATACCAATCCGTTGTCGGAAGTTCACAAGTAAAATTCCGGCAATAGTAATAAGTCGGCTTACCAGAGTCGGTGTTCTTGCCTTCAAATAGCGGACGGAGCGGGTGGTCAGTAGGAAGTCGATCAACAAACTGATCATCAATCGAAATCACCTGCCGGTTGTGATTGGGAACTCGGCCTTCTCCTTGTTTGCCCGCCGGACTAACAATAATCACCTGCTCAGGCGGATACAGCAGCCACTCCGCCGTCAACATCGCTTGCGCAAATGCCGTCGGCATCCGTTCAAGGTACGGCATCAATGTGTTGATTTGACTTTCCGCCCGCGCAAAGAATTTCTCTTCACCCGTCAAATAATAGAGCTTAATAAGCAAATTCCCCGCAAGCGAATTCCCCGACGGCATCGCGCTGTCATATAAATCCACCGACCGTACTCCGGCAACGGAGTCTTCGCTCATGTAATAGAGGCCGTCGCCCTTAGCAAACCGCCGCTCAATTTCGTCCGCAAGCTTATACGCATTGTCAAACCACCGCACATCCCCCGTCACGCAAAACAAATCCAAAAGCCCGTTCCCCAGCGCGGCATAATCTGCGAGCAATTGAATCCGGAGCTCCTTGTCACCCAAAAACGAATGTACAAGTTCGCCATCGCGTTCAAACGGAGCTACAAATCGATTTGCTGTCTCTGTCGCTGCCTTAATCATGCCCGTCTGTGACAGCGCAGAAATTATCAGTCCGTTCCAATCACAGAGCGCTTTGTCATCACGCGCGGGTCGATTGCGAGTTTCCCTTGCTCGAAGAAGCTTCGCATTGGCCTCGACATATAGCACATCATCTTCGCTTCCTACTATGAAGGGTTCAGTCTTCAACAAGTTCGGAATCGACGTGCCATTCTCAAAATTGCCTAGTTCCGTAATATCATAGCATCTGCAATATGTCTTACTAAAATCAGGAATTGCATCTGTGATATCTTGCGGAGTCCAAACATAATAGACTCCTTCTTCACCGTCAGAATCCGCATCCAAAGACGAAGCGTACCCGCCTTCATCTAATTTCATTTCTCGATTAAGCCATAGCCCAATCTGTCCCGAAGTAGTCAAAAAAAGAGGACTGACGAGCGTCGCATCCTGATACACTTTGAGCAACAGCGCATTGTCATAGAGCATCTTTTCAAAATGCGGCACGAGCCACTGATCATCCGTAGAGTACCGATGAAACCCGCCGCCAATCTGATCGAAAATTCCTCCGCGAGCCATTTTGTCGAGAGTAAACTCGACCATGTGCTTCACGCTGTCGTCACCCGTCCGCGAATAGTAACGAAGGAGCATCGCAAGCTCCATCGCGTGCGGAAACTTCGGTGCGCGCGAAAATCCACCGTTCACCGGATCGAAATTTCGCTCGGACGCTTTAACCGCGCTGTCCAACAGAGCGGGGGAGAGCTTCGACGTCGCAGGCGGCAATTCAATTTCCGCATGAATCGCATCGTGCATCTGATCGGAAGCGGCAAGCAGCGAATCGCGTTCAGTCTCCCAAGCTTTAGCCAGCGCTTGCAACACATCCATAAATCCCGGTCGCCCGTAACGCGCTTCCGGCGCCCAATACGTACCGCCGTAAAACGGTTTGCGATCCGGCATCAAAAACACCGACATCGGCCAACCACCCGAACCCGTCATCCGCTGCACAGCCTGCATATAGTGATGATCGACATCAGGCCGCTCTTCGCGATCCACTTTTATGGAAACAAAATGCCCGTTCAAGAATTCCGCAATTTCTTCATTCTCGAACGATTCATGCTCCATCACATGACACCAATGACACGCCGCATAACCCACGGAGAGAAAAACGGGTTTATTCTCCGCGCGCGCCTTTTCAAACGCCGCATCGCCCCACGGCATCCAATCTACGGGATTGTGCGCGTGTTGCAAAAGATAGGGACTGGCTTCGTGAATTAAGGCGTTCGTGTGCACGGAAGAATTGGAACAAGCGGAAGCCAGAAGCAGAAGGACAAGCGAAAAACGCATGCTACTTGCGGCCGATCAGATAGCGGTCTCTACCTTGTAAATCGTGATGAATCGTGAGTGCGGAAAAGTGTGGAGCGAACAGCGTGCGCAAATGTTCCGCTTGCGTCATTCCGAACTCTAAGGCGGCAATCCCCGACGGCAAAAGCGCAGGCAAAAGTTCGGCAATACGTTCGTAATATTCAAATCCCGTCGGACCGCTGATCAGCGCGTGTCTATTTTCAAACTCGCGCACTTCAGGTTCCAGCGAGGGCAATTCGTCTTCACGAATATACGGCGGATTGGAAATCACCACGTCAAACGGGCCCCCGCATTTTTTCGCAAACTCTTGGTCAAACAAATCCAGCGCAAGAGTCTTAACTCGATCTTCAACGCTATTCAAAGAAGCGTTGTGAGCAGTTTGTGCTACCGCATCTGCGTCAATGTCAATCGAGACAATGGTGCAATCAGAGTTCGCCTTGGCCAGTGCAACCGAAATACACCCGGTCCCGCACCCGACGTCCAACACGCGCGCATTGTCAGGAAGTATTTTGACAACCTGTTCGACAAGCTCTTCGGTCTCAGGCCGCGGAATCAGCAAACCCTGTTTCAACTGAATCCGCGCGTCGAAAAACTCCACTTCGCCTAAAAGATATTGCAGCGGCACGCGCTTCGATCTCTGACGAATCAATTCGCGCAGATGCTCAAGCTCCGAGTCCTTGACAGGCCGGTCATGCTGAATGTAAAGTTCAATGCGCGGCATATTGAGCGCCTTCGCAAACAGCGCTTCCGCATTGCGGCGCGGCGACTCGATCCCCTTCGACTTGAAAAACTCATCCGTCGCCGAAAGCAGATCAATAAGCCGTCTCGTTTCGCTCAAACTGCGCTCTCCGCCGCGCGATTCAGTTTTTCCGTGCGATCCGCCATCCGCAGCGCTTCGATCAGCTCTTCGATATCGCCTTCCATCACCCGGTCGAGCTTGTACAAAGTCAAATTGATACGGTGATCCGTTACGCGGTTCTGCGGATAATTATAAGTGCGAATTTTCTCCGAGCGGTCGCCGCTACCAATCTGACTCTTGCGTTCCGCCGAGAGTTTCGCAGCTTCTTCATCTCGTTTCACCGCCAAGAGCCGCGACGTCAAGACCTTCATCGCCTTTGCGCGGTTCTTAATCTGCGAGCGTTCATCCTGAATCGCCACCACCAACCCCGAGGGCAAGTGCGTAATGCGCACGGCCGAGTCTGTCGTGTTCACATGCTGCCCGCCGGCGCCCGAGGAGCGATAGACGTCAATCTTTAAATCCGTCGGCTTAATCTCCAAATCCGTCTCTTCGGCTTCCGGCAAAACTGCAACTGATGCCGCCGACGTATGAATACGTCCCTGCGATTCCGTCACCGGAACACGCTGGACGCGGTGCACGCCGCTCTCCCACTTCAACAAGCCGTAGACATCTTGCCCTTTGATTTCGACCACGACTTCTTTGATTCCCCCGGCCTCAGCTTCCGTCATGGATGCAATCTCAAACTTCCAGCGTTTCGTCTCGCAATAGCGCGAATACATTCGGAACAAATCCCCCGCAAACAGCGCCGCTTCCTCGCCACCTGTCCCGGCCCTAATCTCCAATATCGCATTGCGCTCATCCGCCGGATCCCGAGGCAGAAGCAAGGTCCGTAAATCATCCTCGATCTGTGCCAGCTGAGCCTCAAGACTCTCCAGCTCCATCTCGGCCATCTCCTTCATCGCCGCATCCGACGACCGGCTAAGTTCCCGTGCTCCCTTGATTTCGCTCGATACTCTAAGGTACTCCTTGGCTTTCTCGACCATCGGACTCAGGTCCTTTGCCTCTTTTAGGAGTGGGGTGGAGAGGGCCGGGGAAGACGCTATATCTGGACTTGAAAGTCGCTCCTGAAGTTCATTAAACCGGCGGAGTATATGTTCTATTTTATCAAGCATTAAGCAATGCGAAAAAAGTGAAAAATGAAGTAAGAGACACAATTTACGCAAGTTGCACTCAGCAAACAAGTTTTGTCAAAAGTTCGGAGCGAATAACCCCAAATTCTGGCACTTATGCCTCTCTGCTATTTAAGTCTGACTTAGTACGATGAAGGTTGTCAACATAAAGTAATAATATGTAGACACATAGCATCATGAAATGAATCTTAAACAATTCTTAGGGAACTTGACAAGCTTGTTATAGCGTTTGTATATTGAACCCGTGCGCTAAACGGGTGGGTTTGAAGTTTTATTATGAGGATTACTATCGTGAAGAAATTCATTGCCGCAACCTTAATTATCAGCTTGTTCGCTGTGGCAAGTTACGCTGCCCTGGTACCTGTCCAGCCGCCGCTTCCGACAAAGGGTGTTTCTGCCCTCGTACCGGTAATGCCGCCGCTTCCCACGAAGGGTGTTTCTGCCCTTGTTCCGGTGATGCCGCCGCTTCCGACGAAGGGAATTTCTGCCCTTGTTCCGGTGATGCCGCCGTTGCCGACGAAGGGTGTTTCCGCCCTTGTTCCGGTGATGCCGCCGCTTCCGACAAAGGGTGTATCTGCCCTTGTTCCGGTAATGCCGCCGCTGCCGACAAAGTAGTAGTTTTTCTTTAGGTCGTTTGGCGACCATTGGCCCAAGGATTGCACCCTTGGTGGCCAATGGTCGCTTTTTTTATATACCTGTCTCTGTCTCTGGGAATATTCGTCTTTGCAATCTCAAATGCCGAAACTCTTGAGTGGTTTTGGGAAATGAGCTTCCTTGGGAATACTCTCCTTTTGGGCGTTGCGTCACTGCTCAGCTTTCTTGCATACCAACGTGAGCACCATTACCGTCACGTGTTTTTTGCCTTGTGGGTCGTTTTTGGCGTTTACGCTTTTGCCAGCCCCGTGGCAGCCGTCGTTCAAGTGTTGGGTTCTCCTGAAGCCGGCATAAGGCAGTTCATCTGGTATCCGTTCATCGCCGTCCATACAGTCTTAGCCTGGGCAGTAACCACGATTACGATCGGCTATATCTCGCCTCCGCGCAAGCGACTCTTGCATACTGCAATCGCAGGGTTGGTGGTTTTCATCATGGCGGGTTGGTTGTATTACCCCTACATTTTTGATCCGCTCGCTGCGGTGTCCCAAAACGCGCAAGGTACGCCTTACCTAAATATAGATCCGCTCAATACTTCCAATCTAATGATCAATGTCTTCAGCTTGCTGATGCTATTGGCATTTTATGTGCATAAATATCGTACGGACAGACCAATTGGCGCATATGCCGACACGCTTTTGTTTCTGTTCGGGCTTGCTTTGGCGATAGACACTGCCGAGTCATTCCTTCCGGACCTAAAACTCGATTTTACAGTCATATCGCAATGGGCAATCCTAATTGTTTATGCAGCAATGGTCGTCAGTTTGGCCTTGCGGATAAAGTTTAAGTCACAAACAATAGCCGATTACTATGAATCCCAGTGCATATCTGACGACCCTTCTATTGATCGGCGGATTGGCCGGTTTGACCGCTTTATTCTACGGACTTTTTTTGATACGGAAAAGATTGGGTCGAAAATATTCCTTGGGACAGGCACGGCCCGAATGAAAGTGCGTCGTACACCGTCGCATGTGGCGCGGCGGGCAGGTAGTTGATGAACAGGCGCTGAACAGGAGACAAAGATGCTCACGAAAAATTGGATGGAAAGCCGGTATACTATTGGGTCGCTAGTCGCGCGCAGCGCGGCCATGCAGCGTCTCATTAAGCAAGCCGGAATGCAAATAAACAACGATTCTCCTTTGCTTGTTGTAGGAGAAACGGGAACAGGCAAGACCTTGCTGGCGCGTTCCATTCACAACTCTTCCAGCAGAGTCTCAAGGCCTTTTGTGAGCGCGGCGTCGGAACGTCTGACGCCTAATGCTGCAGACGGCGTGTTGTTCGGCACGACCTCAGAAAAAGGCCTTCTGGCAAGATCGGAAAGTGGTACGCTGTTGATAACGGGCGTAGAGAATCTTGCACCGATGGCGCAAGAACGACTGTGCAAGCTAATCGATGACGGCAAATACACTACGGCGTCGGGTGATCAGAAGAAGCTGGACATGCGGATGATGTTCACGGGGAACAGCGGTGTCTTGGCAGAGCGAATGTCGCATGGTATGTTCAGCGAAGACCTGTACGCAAGGATAAGCGGGTCGGTTCTCAGCATGCCGTCCCTTTCCGAACGCAACGCAGACATTCCTTACTTGGTTGTAGACGTACTGCAGGCGTTCGCGGCACGTGAAAGAGTCTCGCGGCCGACGGTACCCTATCACTACATGGAGCTGCTTACGAGGGTGGAATGGCCGGAAAACGTACAGCAATTGCGGAACCACGTCGAAAGTGTAATGGCACTGTCGAACGGCCACTTTGATCCGGCAATCCTGCTTGCACACTTCGACGAAATCGAATCGCCGCAGACACTGAAGGGTCTTGTGCGCGACCTGCTTCAGAGACTCGTTACCTCGTCAAACGCCGTGGCGGCGGGCGCAGCGGCAGGAAACTGACCGCAACAACACAAAACATGAGAATCGCCGGGTTAGTCCCGGCGATTTCTATTTCTGAAGTTCTGCAAGCACTCGTTCAACAGAGATTTCTCCCATGCACCAAGGTGGTCCGCCTGTCCACTTGCATCGCGCCTCCCCGTGGCCTGTCCTCGACAGACAGCAAGGAACTCCGGCAGCAAGAGCTTTGTGAGGCGCAGGGAAGTCGTAGTTGACCTGCGTGGAGCCATAGAGAACAAAAACCTTCGGGCATCCCGCGGCGACGGCAAGGAAAGAAACTCCTGTGTCATTGCCTACGGCGGCGACGCAGCTACTTAGCAATGCTGCACAATTCCTAAGCGGTTCTTCCACGACACATACCAAATTCGGATCAAGCCCGTTGAAATCTTTGATTAGCGCTTTTTCGCTTGGGCCGATGAAAACCAAAGCCCCGCGATCCGCCGAACGGGAAATCCACTCTTCCACAACCTTCCGAAAGCGCTTCACATCCCACTGCTTCGTTCTGCGTGCGGAACCGGGAATAATAGCCAGCAGAGTCTTCGCGGTCAGGTTCTTCTCATCCAACCAATTGCTTGCCCATCGTACGGTATCGTCGGCAATGCCGACACGCAAAACCGGGGTCTCAACAATGGGAGCAATAGCGCGCAGCAAGTTGAGCCTTCTTTGCACGTGATCAGGCTCAATACCCAGATCGTTGTGTACCAAATGAGTGAAGGCTCGACCTGCCAGAACTCCGCGGTATCCGACTTTGATTGGAACATCCAACTGCATACAAAGGAGCCGGGAGCGGAAAGACGGGTGCGCACACAGGACTACGTCAAATGTCTCCGCATTCAAGGCGGCCGCATACTTTCGGATGGCACCAAAGTTGCGGTCATTTCCTTGTTTGTCCAGAATCCACACTCTGCTCAATAGGGGATGATCCGCGACAAGCTGCTCAGCGCGCGGCGAAGTTAAGAGCTGAATCTCCGCATTTGGCCAAACAGAATTCACGGCTCCAATCAGAGCCGTCGAAAACAAGACGTCACCCAGCCACGCCGTGTCGATGATCAGGACGCGGGAGGGGATGTTTTCCATCTCTTGTGCATCCAAAACCATTGTTCAGGCGCCTGCCGGACGTAAGACTCAAGTTTCGCGGTTAAAGCCGCCATGATTTGTTCTTGATCCGCTCCATCTTCGAAGTCAATGCTTTCCAACTTTCCGCGGTATTTCTCTCCGTCAATTCGCACTGAAGACATGAAGATCACCGGCGACCCCGTGCGCAAATGAAATACGGCCGGGCCGCGCGGAGTCGAACTGAGTTGTCCGAAGAAGGGCACAAATACACCTTCTTCGTGCGCATCTTGATCAATGAGAATCGCAACAAGCCTGTTTCGTTGAAGCGCAGAGAGCACGCCCTTAATGGCCTGTTTGCGTGGAATAATCTCAACACCTGCTTTACGTCGAACATTGTCCAGCCACTCCTGGACGAGCTTGTTGCGTTGCGTCGTTACGACAAACGAGACCGGATAGCCAAGCCTTGCGCAAGCCGCGCCGATGATTTCCCAGTTTCCCAAATGCCCCGAGACTACAATTCCCCCTTTGCCCCCAGCGACGGCCTTGTCAAGTTCTTCTGCACCATCAAAATACAACCAGTCCCCGATGTCCTCTCTAACAACGGAAGTCGAGGTCGCCAGACTTGTTGCCACCGTCCCGAAATGTTCAAAACAGCGTCGTGCGAGTGTCCGTTTTCCAGCCTCGGGTAGGGTCGGGAATGCGCGGCTCAAATTCTGGAGAACAACACCCTTACGAATGCCCAGCCAATAGCCAAGTCGCCCCAAAGAAATACCCACGGCCCCCCTTGCCCGGCGTGGCATAAGCCCAAGCAAGCCAAACAGCCCTCGGACGGCAAAATACTGGATATGGTGGGATATTCGGTGGGGCACGGAAACTCTATTCACTTTGGCGGAGTCTAAGTAACAGAAAATCCCCTGTTAAGTCAACAGTTGGATCTTCCACAGTCTTGCGTTTCTCTCATAGAATTGCTTAATTTCACGAGGATTTATCCATGCCAACGGGGACGACGGCATCATCGGCGCGAGTCGTTGCGGCAGATGCTCTGACCGAATTAGAAAAGACCGAGGAATATGCGGACGAGGTATTGTCAAAATATCTCGGATCGTCTCATTTGCGGGGTAGCGACCGCGCCTTGGCCGCCGACTTATATTGGGGGACGATCCGCTGGCGGGGCCGGCTGGACAGTATTTTGACCCCTGTGTTTCATGGTGATTATCGCCGGGCCGATCCCGTTGCGAGAATCCTGTTGCGGATGGGCGCTTATCAGCTTTACGGTCAGGATCGCATTCCCGACCATGCCGCAGTCAGTCAGACGGTCGAATTGGCCATCCAACGGCTGGGCAAGAAGGCAGGCGGACTTACAAACGCGATTCTCCGACGATTGGCTCGTGAACGCGAGCGTTGGAATACTCCGCCTGAAGGTGCGGACGATTTGGCGCGATTGTCTTTCATGTACTCGATGCCGCGCTGGATAGTGCGGGAATTGGTTGAAAGATTCGGTCAGGACGAAGCCGAACGCGCGCTGGACGTGGCCAACCACCGTCCTCCGATCAGCGTGTTTCTAATGCGTGAAGAAGATGCCGAGTCTTTCGAGCTTGAACTCGATCAACACGGAATCAAATGGGAACATTCTCCGTTCCTTGACGGGTATTACAGGCTGCATGCGCCGTCATTTCCCGTGATTCAACCTTTGCTTGATGCTGGAACGATTACTGTTCAGGATGAAAGTGCAGGTCTCGCGGCCGCTTTGCTAGATCCTCTTCCGGGCGAAAGGGTCCTCGATTTATGCGCGGCACCCGGCGGCAAAACTCTGGCGACTTGGCGTAAGATGGGCGGCAATGGTGCGATCACCGCCGTGGACGTTGACGGTTCCCGTTTGGTGCGGCTGCGCGAAAACGTCGAACGCGTCGGTGCGGACAATATTTCGGTTATTGAAGAAGACGCCACAAAGTACGGCGGCGAGCTTTATGACCGGGTCCTTGCGGATGTTCCGTGCAGTGCCACGGGATTGCTTAGAAAACAGCCTGACCTACGTTGGCGCCGCAAGAGCCACCACGTTGGACTTCAGCACGCGCTGCAGCATGAGATTTTGGATCGTGCGGCGGAGCTTGTAAAGCCGGGCGGAGTATTGGTGTATTCGACATGCAGCATTCTTCCGTCTGAAAATATCGAAATTGTACAATCTTTCCTTAAGACGCATCCGGAATTTTTACGGGAAGACGCGCGTGGATTTCTTCCGGAATCCGTAATCGGCGAGCATGGAGATCTTGAGACCTTTACTCACATACATGAAACGGACGGCGCTTTTGCAGCGCGTTTGCGGCGCATGTCCCATTAGCCATGAATGAAAAGCGAACGTTCGTAGGCCGCCTGCGCACGTTCGTGGTGGGCGCAATACTAACAGCGGTGATACTCTTTCTTGCGGGCATGGTGACAGATTGGTTCATCATGCCCCTTTACACTCGTCATGGTGTCGAAGTACCAGTCCCTTCATTTGTAGGCTTAACTGTGCTTCAGGCGCAAACCTTGGCGGAAGAAGAAGGCTTTCGAATCGTTGAGGAACCCGCGAAGATTGGCGGAAAAGCAACTGAAGGCACGGTGCTTGAACAGCGGCCGTTGCCCGGAGCGCTTTCGAAGCCGGGACGCGTGGTCCACGTGGTTCCCGCAAAGGAAAGCTCGGGATCGGAAATCCCCGATCTCACCGGAATGGATCAGCGCTCGGCTGAGATTGAATGCAGGAATCTCGGGCTGCTGGTTTCACCTTCGGGAATTGGCTATGACTTCTCTGCAATTGTTCCCAAAGGCGGGATAGTGCGTCAACGGCCCGAACCCGGCGCACCGGTGGTTGCGGGACAACCCGTTCAACTGACCATTTCGTTAGGACCTCGTCCAAATTGGATTGCCGTACCAACGTTGATCGATCTCTCTCTGCATGAGGCTCGCAGAGCGCTGCTCGAATCGGGGCTTCGTCTCGGCAATGTATCCCGCGAACAAACAAACCTCGTTACGGCAGGTACGGTGATCGCGCAGAGCATTGCGTCAGGGAAGGAAGTGGAACAAAATACCGAGATCGATCTGGTCGTTGCGATACCAAAAGCCGATGCTGACGACGAAGAAGATTCACCTCAGTCGGAAACATACTAATGTCTCGATCATCAGAAACTCATACACATATCGCTCCCTCGCTGCTGGCCGCGGATTTCCTGCACCTTGAAGACGAGATAAGACGGTGTGAAGCCGCAGGGCTGACTGTGTTGCACTTGGACGTTATGGACGGCCACTTCGTACCGAATTTGACTTTCGGTCCGCCCGTGATCAGACAGATTCGGTCGATAACGAAGCTCGAACTTGACGTTCATTTGATGATTGAAAAGCCGGAGCTTTCCATAGCTGATTACGCAAGGGCAGGTGCGGACGCGATCACGGTTCATGCCGAAGTTAGTCCTCATTTGCACCGCACTCTGGCCAACATAAAAGAGCTTGGCTGCCGCGCGGGCGTCGCACTGAACCCTTCAACTCCGACGGCACACGTCGAGCACGTGCTTCCACTTTGTGATATTGTCTTAGTCATGAGCGTGAATCCGGGATTCGGCGGTCAAAAGTTTATTCCCGTCGCGTTAGAAAAGCTCGCTTCACTGCGAGTACTACAACAGTCTGGCCGTGGGGATTTTATGCTCTCCGTGGACGGAGGCGTCGATCCCGTGACATCGCCTTCGGTTGTCGAGGCAGGCGCGGAGCGGCTGGTGACGGGAAGTGCGCTGTTTGGCAAGGATTTCGACAAGAATCTATTGGACCTCCAGCGGGCTGCCGGATGTTGAAAATTGATTCATGGATGGTCGGACCGTTTGCCATGAACACAATAGTTGCTTGGTGCGACGAAACGAGAGAAGCCATTTGGTTCGATCCGGGCGCCGAAGCATTTGATGTTTTGAGTTGGTTGGAATCGAATAGAATAAAAGTGACGCGAATCGTCAATACCCATGGACACGTCGATCATATCGCGGAGAACGGTATTGCGAAAAAGGCGCTGGGAGTCCCGCTGTGTATTCACCCACTCGACAGACCCAAGTTGCTCGATCCGGCCTTAAATCTTTCAGTGTTCACCGGGGAGGCGGTAACCTCGCCTGATGCCGACGAACTCTTGAACGAAGGGGACACGCTAAGTTTCGGCAAACTTTCGTTTAAGCTCTATCACGTTCCCGGACATTCTCCGGGCTCTCTTGTTTTTTTTCACGAAGGCACTTTGATCGCGGGCGACACGTTGTTTCAGGGTTCCGTAGGCCGCACGGATTTCCCCGATTCAGACGAGCAGCAGCTTTACACTGCAATTCGTGAAAAGATTTACGCATTACCGGACGAGACGGTTGTCTATCCCGGCCACGGAGACCCAACCACCGTTGGATACGAAAAGCAGTACAATCCATTCGTCAGAGCTTGATCCGAGTCAGCAGTTGCTTATTGAGGATTGGCTCCGCGCGCGCCGATACGAACGACAATTGGCCGACAATACCGTTCGATCTTATCGTCGGGACTTGTTTGCCGTCGCGCGTGCTCTGGCTGCGGAAGGAACCCAACTTGAAGGGGCAAGTGCTGGCGGTCTCCGAAATGTACTGGAAAGTCTTGCGACGGCATCGTCGCGCTCAGACAATCGCCGACTTGCTTCCGTTCGAAACTTCTACAAGTGGTTGCTTCGCGAGCGGCGGATTGACAAGAGCCCTGCCGAGGAATTGCATGTAGCCAAGACTGGCCGGGTGCTTCCCAAAGTCGTTACGCTCGAGTTCATTGAATCATTGCTTCAGCAGATCCGAGACGATGAACCTGTTTCGCTCCGGGATCGCGCAATCGTCGAGCTGGCATACTCTTCAGGGCTGCGTGTGTCTGAACTCTGCTCACTACGTCTGTCGCATTTCAACTCTGCGGAAAATGTGCTCAGAATTCGCGGAAAAGGCGGCAAGGAACGTCTTTGTCCTTTTGGCGAACCGGCACGACGCGCGGTCGCGCAATACTTGACATTCGGACGTGCTCGAATAAAAAGCAAATCAAATCAAAGCGAGCCTGTTCCGCTCCCGCCGCGCGCGGAGGATTTTGTTTTCTTGTCCCGTCACGGGAATCCAATGACACGGTTTGGCTGTGCGCAGATCTTAAGACAGCTTTGTGCACAGGCAGGTTACAGCACCCACATCACCCCTCACACTCTTCGTCATAGCTTTGCAACCCATCTTCTTGAAGGAGGAGCCGACTTGCGCGTCGTCCAGGAACTCCTCGGTCATTCATCCATCTCCACGACTGAAATCTATACACATCTCGACCGGGAATATTTGTCGGAAGTTGTGCGCTCGTTTCATCCGCGAGGTTAAGGTTATCTCGTTGTTTAGTCCCCACGGTTTGTTTGGAATTGTTCTGGTTCTTCTTTCGATCGTACCTGCGATTGCTGCGGATGTTCCGCGCGGCGTTGATTCGCTGCTCAGGCAGGACCCGTTGATCGGAACTTCATGGAGCATTTTGTTTGCGGACGCCACGTCAGGGCAAACAATTCTCGACGTCGACAGCGACAGATTGCTTACGCCGGCCTCGTTGACTAAACTGTGGACGACTTCAACGGCATTTTCCTATCTTGGAGCGGACTTCAAGTTTGAAACAAGAGTGACAGCGGCATCAAGGCCCGACTCCAAAGGAACAATTTCCGGTGATCTGCAGATCCATTGCGACGGCGATCCGATGTTCGAGCTTAAATTGCGCAGAGGACACCGTAGAACGGCGCAGGATGAAATCGCAGAAGAACTTTACGGACAAGGAATCCGCGAAATCACAGGCAACTTAACGGTCGACGTATCCGGCTACAAACGCACTTGTGGAAACGGTGTTTGGGAAATGGGCGATTTGCGGGAGGGTTTCGCGCCCGCCGTGGACGGAGTCGGGTTCAACAGCAATGTTTGCAACGTCGAGATTGCACCGGGTGCTCACGAGGGCGATAGCGCAGTCGTAACCTTTGATCCTTCTTACGCGCCAATTACGGTCGAAAACCTGGTGCTTACAGCTTCGCGTGGAAACGACAGTTGGATTGAGTACAGCGTCACACCGTGCCGGGACGAACTTGAAATCAGCGGCTTGATGGCGCAGGGAGACTCGCCGCAGTATATTTGGTTTCCGATCCAAGAGCCCGCGGTGTACTTTGGGCTTGCGATCAAGGAGGCTTTGTCTCGACACGGTATACGCGTTGCAGGCGACGTCAGCGTGTCGCGTTCAGAGTCACCTCTTCCTGCAACGCTCTACGTTCACGAGTCACCTCCGCTTGCAGAAATCGCAGCGATTGTAAACAAGGATAGCGACAATTATCTTGCGGAATACCTGCTGTCCAAAGTAGGACAGAAGATGTATGGTCACGGATCTACAGAGTCGGGATTGCGAGCAGTGCAAAGATTCGCCCGTGAACGCGGAATACAGCGGTCGCAATTCTCGCTGGAAGACGGCTGTGGACTTTCTCGCCAGAATATCGTATCGGCACATGCCATCGTCAGGCTCCTAAGCTACATGTCGACCACAGAAAACGCCGACGCGTTTGAGGCGACGCTTTCTCAATCTGGCGTTGACGGGACGATTTCCAATCGTCTTTCAACCGAAGGCATGCTCGGGAGAGTCCGGGCGAAAACGGGGACAATGACGAACGTGTCCGGACTGGCAGGCTATATTGGATTAGACGACGGAAGAAAAATCGCGTTTGCAATTTTAAGCAACAATTTCCGTTGTTCGCGCAATTACGTAAGAAATACACAAGACAATATCGTTCGCGAAGTATATCGAGCGATAAACTGAATTAGAATGAGTAACAAACCAATTGTCGAATGCGTGCCTAATATCTCTGAAGGTCGGGACCGCGCGAAGATAGACCGGATTGCCGGAGTAGTGAACGACGTCAGCGGCGTGAAACTTTTGGACGTGGATCCAAACGGAGATTACAACCGTTGTGTGATTACGTACGCCGGTGAACCGGAAGCATGTATCGAAGCTACGTTTCGACTGACCGCGGCGGCATACGAGGAAATCGACATGACCACGCAAAAAGGCGAGCATCCGCGCAGCGGTGCAGTCGACGTTGCGCCATTTGTGCCCGTGCGAAACATTTCAATGGCGGAGTGTGCCGATTTGTCGAAACAATACGGCCGGCGCGTCGGCGAAGAGTTGGGCCTCCCGGTGTTTTTGTATGAAGCTGCCGCGTCGCGTCCGGAACGTAAGAACCTCGCGAAGGTCCGTAAAGGCGAGTATGAGGCTCTACCGGAGAAAATGGCGAGCCCCGACTGGGTTCCGGATTTCGGTCCGCACAAGTTTAACGCCAAATTTGGCTGCGTAATAACCGGAGCGAGATTTTTTCTCGTTGCATACAACGTGAATGTTCGCACAAGTGACGTTGAAAGCGTTCACGACATGGCACTCCATATTCGCCAGATGGGCTGGCCGCTCAAACATGATGACGGTACGACAGTTTTGAACGCCACGGGGAAAACGGTACATCATCCCGGTCCGCTTCAGAACTGCAAGGCAATGGGTGTGTACCTGGATCAAGAGAAATTCTGTCAAGTGTCGATAAACTTGACCAATTATCTTATCTCGGCTCCGCACATTGCATTTGAGCAGGTGAAATATGAGGCGAAATCGCGCGGCCTCGAAGTATTTGGTTCCGAAGTCGTAGGACTGATTCCGTTAGAGGCGTTGGTGTTGGCTTCGGAATACTATGTGTGGCGTGACAAGACTGAGCGGCCAAAGAGTGAGGCTGCGACTATTGCGCTTGTTGAGGAGAAGTTGGGGCTTTCGTCTTTCAACTCTTTTGATCCGCGCAAGAAGATTATCGAATACGCAATTGCAGAATAGGAACTGATATGTCAAACATGCCTGACATGCCCGCAAAGCTAATCTATCAACCCGTGACGGGTTTTGTCGAACAACTTGCATCGAAATCGCCCGCACCCGGCGGCGGCAGTGCGGCAGCACTTTCAGGTGCGATTGGCGCTGCTCTTCTCGTAATGGTGTGCGAGTTTACAATCGGCAAGAAAGGATTTGAAGCAGTCAACGACGAGATCACTCGAACGAAGGATTCAATCGATCCCATACGTCACAAATTGACGGCACAAGTCGATGAAGATACGTGGGCCTTTTCAAGATTTAGAGTGGCCAACAGGTTGCCGGAATCGACAGAATCTGAAAAGGCGATAAAAGAAAAGGAAGTCGCGGAGTCTGCGGCTCTGACGATCGAAGTCCCGCGCCAAACGATGCTCTTGTGCAGAGATGCCCTGAGACAGGCGGAAGGAGTGATTTCAAAAGGCAATCCCAACACAGTATCGGATGCTGCAACCGGCGCAGAAATGCTGCTTGCGGGACTTGAAGGAGCGGCGAACAATGTGTTGATTAACTTGACAGGCCGCAAAGATCAACAAGCAGAGGGCTTGCGCTCCGAGGTGGCGAGTTGCAGATCAGAGACGCGGTCGACAATTGTCCATTTGAGAGAGATAGTCGAGCAGAAGCTGCGTGGCTAAGATTCGCATATTACCTGAGCAACTGGTCAATCAGATTGCAGCGGGCGAAGTAATTGAACGACCCGCCTCTGTACTTCGTGAGCTTCTCGACAATGCTCTCGATGCGGGAGCCACGAAGATTGACATCGAGCTTGAAGGTTCAGGGCGGGAATTGATTGCCGTCCGCGACAATGGCTGCGGCATGTCGCGGGATGACATGCTGCTTTCGTTGGAGCGCCACGCAACTTCTAAGCTGTCTGCTGGTTCCAATCTATTTGCGATTGAAACCCTCGGATTTCGCGGAGAAGCGCTGCCCAGCATTGCCTCCGTGAGCGATCTCGAGCTTATCTCGCGCGAGAAGTCAACGGATCTCGGATTCAGATTGCACGTCGTCGGGGGTGACATTGCCGACGAAGAAGCTGTTGCGGCGCCTGCGGGAACTCAGGTTCGCGTGCGTACAATTTTCTTTAACACGCCTGCCCGCGCGAAATTTCTGAAAGCTGACGCGACCGAGCTTTCACATTCGATTCGTGTGCTGCGGACCTACGCATTAGCTTATCCTCAAGTTGCATGGACTTTCCGACACGGAGATTCGCTGCAATTCGTCTGGCCATCGGCTGATTTTCACGGCCGCATCGCGGACGTGTTTGGTGTCGGGATTCAGAATAAACTCTTGGACGTGGCACACGAGCTTCGCGGAGTCAAAGTTCACGGCGTGCTTGGACATCGTGAATTGAATCGAAGGGGCAGGGGAGACCAGTTTTTCTTTGTAAACCGCCGGCCTTTTCAAAGTACAGGTCTTGCGGGAGTGTCACGCGGTGCGCTCAGAGATTGGACAGATGGCGGTGAGTGGCCGTTTTACATCATTTTCATAGACGTTGAAGCGTCTTCGGTCGACGTAAATGTGCATCCGGCGAAGCGCGAAGTGCGATTCTCCGACGAGCGTCTTATTCATGCGGCTGTGTTTGAGGCATTTCGAGGCGCGCTTAAGGAGCAGCAGCAGTCACTTGATGAACTCCGACAAACGTGGATACCTACTCAGCAAACTACGCCGCCGGGCAGCTTAGACAACATCCGGGAAGCCGGTGGACTTTTCACCACAAGCACTCCGTTTGTCGATTCAACACGGGCACCTTCGCCTCCGCTTACATATTCACAAAGTTATGACGTCCAGCAATCGCAATCCCCGCAGCCGCAATCGTTCAATCCGAGGCTGCGCGCTCAAATATATCAGATTCACAACAAATATCTGATTGCGCCGATCCGTTCAGGACTTGCGATCATTGATCAACACGCGGCTCACGAACGTGTGTTGTACGAACGGGCCTTAAAGAGTTTCGACAGTCGTACATTTGCTTCTCAGCAACTTCTATTTCCTCTTTTGTTGGAATTGACTCCCGAGGAAGACGCGTCTTTCCAAGAAATACGAAAGGAACTTGACGCATTTGGGTTTGTGCTGCGAGAATTCGGACCGAGATCCTACAGTATCGACGCAGTGCCAGCTGGCCTTAAACGCGCATCAGAAGCATCCATGCTTCGCGAAATGATCGCAGAGTACGATGAGTTTCGGCGTGCGCGACTTGGACCGCGTGAATCGCTGGCAGCGGGTTTTGCGTGCAAGGCGGCGATTAAGACTGGCGACGAGCTGACGATCGAAGAAATGACGGCGCTGGTTGACGAGTTGTTTGCGACGAAGCAGCCTGGAAGTTGTCCTCACGGTCGGCCCACTTTCATCGAGCTAAAACTCAGCGAATTGGATTACCGCTTTGGCCGGACAGGGTGACACGAATTCATGCGTCTTGATTCTCGCAGGGACGACGGCTTCCGGCAAAACGGACGTTTCGGTTCCTTTGGCGAACATGCTTCGTGCAGAAATTATCAGTGCGGACTCTCGCCAAATTTACGGCGCACTAAAGATCGGTTCCGCACCACCGTCATCCACGCAACTCGATGAAGTAAGACACTATTTCATTGCGGAAAAAGAGTTATCCGAACGTTGGACGGCGGGAGACTTCTCGCGGGCGGCCCGCAGGATCATAGCTGATCGTGACCGGATGGGAACGGTGACGCTGGTCGTTGGTGGATCCATGCTCTATCTGAAAGCGTTGTTGGATGGATTATACGAACGCGAAGATGAGCCCACTTTGGATTATGCCTCTTTGAGAGCAGAGTGGAGCGAGCGTGGGCAAGATGAGATGATGAGTATTCTCGAAGAACTTGACCCGGAGCTTGCCGCAACGACGAAGCCGGGCGACCACCATCGAATTCTGCGTGGCATAGGGCATTATCGCACGACCGGCAAGAGGCTCTCTGACATGCGAAAGCTGGAGACGACACCGATCCAGCAGTCGTTTCGACTTTATTTTCTAAATGGAGATCGCGAAGAAACCTACGAGCGCGTAAATAGGCGCGTCGACGCAATGCTGGAGGAAGGATTGGTAGAAGAGGTTCGCAGTATTGCCGCACGCGGATTCAACGAGGCAAATACGAATGCCCTGCGCACTCACGGCTATCAGGAGGTCTTTCCTTATCTTCGCGGTGAGTGCGACTTTGAAACTATGCGCGAAGAGATAAGGAAAGCCGTGCGCCACTATGTGAAGAGGCAGATAACTTGGTTTCGTCGCGAAACACGAGCAATTTGGGTAAGAAGGTCATTTGACGAACGGCCGGAAGACATAGCAATCAGAATACACAGAGACTTTCTCGGAATAGAACTAATTCCCCAGAACAAAGAAACCCGCTGAACTTCAGCGGGTTTTCAATTTTGATGGCGACTATTTATTCCTCTAAAGCTGCCAAGTCTTCTTCGGACGGCTGATTTTGCGCGATGGGCACAATCATTTTGAAAGTAGTCCCTTTTCCGGGTTCGCTGTCGAGATCGAACTTGCAACCATATGGACTAAGAAGTTTCTGCACGGTTGAGAGTCCAAGTCCCGTTCCCGTCGGTTCTCCATTTTCAGACTTGCCAACGGCCGGTTTGGTGGTGAAAAATGGTTGAAACACTTGTGCGAGATGGACGGGCGATATCCCCTTGCCGGAATCCTGTATTGAGATGATGATGTCATCATCCTCGCGATCTGTCTTGACTGTCAACCGCTTCACTTCCGAGTCGTACATTGCGTCAAGTGCGTTGCGGATAATGTTCATAAGCGACTGAGAAAAGTCGCTGTACCTGCCATAAATCGGCGGCATGTCCGGGGAGAAACTAAACTCTTTCTCAACGTTGTGCTTGAACTCCATGTCCGCCTCGAGAAAACGCAGCTCTTCCTGCAGGAGGATGTTCACATCAATATCCTGTTTGGCGCGTTCCTGTTCTTGGCGGCTCTTCCACATTAAGTTTCGAATAATGCCGTTGATTCGCTCAACCTGTGCAATAACACCGTCAATGTCCTCAATATCGGGATGCTTCATTTTGATGACTTGCGCGAGTCCGTAGATACCCATCAAAGGAGTATTGATGTTATGCGCGACTCCGCTTGCCAGCAGCCCGATATTCGCCAGACGCTGTTCACTCATTAACTCGAGTTCCATCAAGCTCGCTCGCTGACTGAGTTCCGAAATTTCGGACGAATCCCGTGCGACTATCTGCAGCAGCGTCTCGGCATCGGTGCGCAGCCTGCTTACGGTCGCCGACAATATATGGGTCACTCTTTCTCGATCGACAAGTACGAGATTCGGATGTCGCCAGACTTTGGAATCATGACTCTCTGTATTCAGGAATTCGTCAAGCTGATCATCGACGTAATCGCGAATTGAAGTGCCATGAATATCAAATGACCTAAGTCCAATCAACTTTGCTGCAGCACCGTTCAACTCGACAATCGCTCCGCTTTCCGGATTTAACAGTATCACGGCATCCACGGCGTTGTCAAACAAAGTTCTATAGCGCAATTCGCTAATGCGAAGCTGATCGGTACGCAAGTCGACTTTCGCTTCGAGCTGCCTGCGGTACTCTTCATTCTGCGCTTCAAGTTCATTCTTCTGCAATATCAATTCGTGCCGTTCAAGAGCTTTTTGTGATACACGGAGGATTTCGTCGCGACGAAGCGGCTTAAGCAAGTAGTCATAAGCTCCCGCCTGCATGGCATGGCGCATCGTTCCAATCGTCGGGTCGCCGGTGATCATGACGACTTGCGTGAGCGGGTATGATGAGCGCAGTTCTTGAAGAAACTGGCCGGAGTCACCTGGAAGGTGTACGTCACAGAGCACAACGGGCCACTTCATCGTGGCCATACTTTTGAGTGCATCTTCGGTCGTGTTCGCATGACGGACTTCCCAGCCCTCTTCCGCGAGAATACTCTCGGCTATTTCACAAATAATGGAATCGTCGTCGACGACGAGAATGCCTCGACTTTTCACTCCTTCTTTCAATGTCTCTCGATGCTTTTCAGTCACTCTAACCTAATCCTTGATTTTCCTATGCCGCGGCGTTTGTTGGCAGGGTTCGTTCGATAATCTGTCTCAGCTCTTCAATGCGGAACGGTTTTCCAAGAAATCCGTCCGCGTGGTACTCTCCTGCCGTCTTGCGGGCGTCTTCCACACCATAGCCCGTGACTAAGATTACAGGGAACTCCGGGTTCATCGACTTAATGGAGGTCATCAGCTCAATACCGTTCATATCCGGCATATGCACATCACTTACGACCAAGTCGATCTTTTCTGCAGTGTATTTCTCGAATGCTTCTTTGCCCCCAAACGCAGCAATCACATCGTATCCCAAAACCTCGAGAATCTTAGACAAGGTGTGCACCATAAACTGCTCGTCATCCACCACAAGAATCTTCTGGCGTCGCGCTTCTGCGGTCGGGACGGGAATCGCTTTAGCCCGAGGAATGTCTAAATCGAGCATGCGATAGTGCCCGATCGAGTACTCACGTGTGCTGGAAGGACTCGCAATTGTCGCAAGTTTCTGAATGACTGACTTTATCTTCGCGACCTCCTGAACAATAAAGTCTAAGGATTGCCGGACATCCGTCGCATCTGGGAGCCGTGTTAGCCTAATGTACTCCGCACTATTCAAAATAACATTAAGCGGAGTATTGATTTGATCATTTACGGTCACGGCAGTTTGTGCAATAGCCTTCATCTTCTCGCTGTCGAGTTCCTTGGCACGAAGCTCTGCCCGCATTTCCGCGCGTTCCAATCCAAGCCGGATGCGGTGGAGCAGCTCATTGTCATCGCAGGGCTTGATAACGTAGTCCGCAGCGCCTCGCCGAAGTGCATCCACGGCACCGCGCACAGAGGCAAAACCTGTCACCACGATGACAACGCAATCGGGATCGGCTGCCAGCGCCGCGTTCAATACGTCCATGCCGGTCACTCGCGGCATAAACAGATCAGTAAGAACGATTCTGTAATTCGAGGTCGCCAGTCTGTCAAGGGCTTCTTGGCCAGAAGTACACGCTTCCACCGAATAGCCAGCTCGGCTCAAGACTTCTTTGAAGCCAGAAAGAACCAGCGGGTCATCGTCCACAACAAGAATTTGAGTAAAATCAGTCATAAACCTCTATCCATTCACAACCATCATTCTGAATCGCATCCGTCTTTGAAACGAAGTTCAAGCTCATAAACACCACGGTCATCTTCGTATATCATCACACTTCCCCCGGCAGCCAACATAAACTCGCCAATTGCTCCAGCAAAACCAGCGACATCCGCAGTGCTACCAGCTTTGCAAACGGATTTCACTTCGCCCTCGCGAAGATTGGCGATCAGCCGCCAGACTCCGTCCTTATTTTCCAGAACCAGCTTCAGTAAGTGGTTTGGCGAATGGGCGACGGCCGCCCAACTAAGTAACATGAGTGGGATAGCTCCGCCATGCATCTTCAAAAACACAGGTGCAGAGGGCCATTTAAGGATTTGTGTCCGGATCTCGAAGGATCGGCTTTCGGCAAGCAAATCAGCACGCAGCTTTTCAGAAGAGACATTTGAAGGTGGCAGGAGCGCCGATTCTTTAACGGCTTGAACGCATCTAATGACCGTTGCCATGTGTTCAAACGCCACGTCCAAACCTCGGACTCTGTTCGAAGAGCTAAGCTCGCGACCGGCCGCTTCCTCTTGCCACAGCTTAAGAGCAGTTCTCGCCGCTTGAACGGGATTAGCCAGCTCATGCATTAAGACTTCAATCAAGGAGAAGGCTGGAGCTATGCGACTCATTGCCTTTGAGTTTTCGAGATTCGATGCCATTTCATTCGTATCTGGATACGCTACGAAAGGTAAGCTCGGAAAGCCGAAACTGCAACGTTCTTACTGGATCAGGTAGATTATGTTACGGATATGATATATTTACTACACTTCTCGGCGGATATGATATAGTAAGTACAGTAAGCCTAAATGTGGAGAGAAAAAGGAGCACGCCTGTTTTCAAAGCGTTTCGAGTGCAACTGACTAACGTGTTTCATTGTTCGTTGCCCGTAATTCGCTGGAGATGGATGCTATCTGGGCGCGAAGCATTGGGGCAAGCTCGAGAAGCGTCCTGAATTCCTGCACTTGAGGGTGCGAGTAGGGTCGAATTCCGTTCGATTTCTGCTGTCTGAGCCAGCGGAGGAGGTGTATTTGGACGGAATCTGAGCTGACTTGGTGGACTATTTCCGAGCCGAAGATTTCGTAGAGTCGGGTGATTTGGCGGCGCAAAGTGGCCAAGGCGTCCTCTCCTGCAGAACGCTGCTCTTGAAGGAGCTTCTCGCGGTTCACTCGGACGAGATCGTTGTTTGAAGCGACCGGCGCATATGCTTCTGCCGTTCCACCAATGAGGTGGTCGGCCAATATCTCGCGCGCAAAGATCGTACAATCGGTTGCTTCTTCGATGAGCTGAATCGCGAGCCCCGCCTGCAGAATCGTTCCCTTCATTTTGCCATGAATGCATGCGTGCATCCCCACGGCAATGTTTGACTCGCCGACTTCGCCTTGCACACGCAAACTCCCTGAAACTTGGATCTCGCAGCCGTCCCCGATATCACCAAAAACCACGCAATCGCCGTTTACAACCAGAGTGGTCTTGTCTTCGAGATTCCCATTCACCCAAAGCGACTCTTCCCATCGTTCATTTTGCGCTTTCTCGGACAGTACGCTGCGGATCTTGGCAATTTCGGCGACCAAGACGGTAGGAGTTTCACGAGGGGAGTCCTTTTGCCGCCTGTCATGGTAGTTTCGCTTGAGCACCAAGACGCCGGTGTCTCGCGATACCAGCTTTCGTCCAGTCGAACTAAGGGACACGCCGGGTCCCGCCTCAAGCCTTGTGGTGATGCCGCGGCGCGGCGACAGTTCCCTTCCCAATACGTTTTTCCCCGCGTGCACGCCGGACACGGGAATACTGAGTTCGGTTAATTCTTCGCCGCGTTCAACGACTCTAAGGCCCATCCACGCCGATGCGCTGGCCGGGTCACTCTGCGGAAACCACCTGTAGTAAAGTGTGGATGGAATGCCGACGTCGGGCATCTTTCCTTGAGCGACGACTTCTTCGTAAACTGGTGTCTGCTGGACGATGCAGTCCTCAATCAAGTCTCGCAGCCTCTGCCAGTCGACCGCCGAACTGTCAATACCTTCGGCTTTCAGCTTGTCTTCGACTGACTTGAAGGAGATTGCGTGTTCGTACTCGTCGTAAGGAAAGAGATCGACTGAGACTTGCATGTCCGAGATTATTGACCCGTCTGCCGCGGTCATCGGACGCAGCCGGACTCGCATCGCACCAGAGGGAAGATCCTGCTTCTCGATCTGCATCTCAACCAATATCCCGGCGGACGTAGTACGTTTCGAATACAGCCCAATGTACTCCAAACGAAAATCCGGCACGCCAAAACTATTAGCAAGCTGCGATTTGATCAGGCGAAGCTGCTCTGGAATCAACGTTGCCTTTTCCCGAGGGAAAAGCATCCGCACTTTCCAGAGGTTTTTGCCCATCGCAACGAGCCGGATTTTGGTGTCCGGATTCGCGGACTGAACTCTACTGAGGTCGGGATTGTCCATCCCGAGGACTTAGCGCAAATTTCGCTCCGTCAGGTTGACTCGACAAGCCGCAATCTATGGTAGCGCAAACTATTTTCCAGATCTCTTAGTTTTGCGAGTCTAAATGTTGAAATATTAAATAATTGAACTCCCGTTTCCGACGTGACGAGGGTGGCCCCGAGCACACACCACTCTTCAAGATGAATAGCCCTCTCGAGTGCCTCTTGAACGGACAAGGTTGTCTTCCCCCAGCGTTCTCCGAATTGAGGTTTCTTAAAGGCATCAACAAGGTTAAGTTTATGTAATTCAAGAATGTTAGAGTCAACCGGGCACGGAGCAATCTGAACGTCGCTGGATTCTGAAATGTCTTTTAGCTTCGTGCGCAAACTTTGATCAGGAATTCGGAGAAGGAGAAATTGATAAAAATCCAGCCGATTTTGCAACAAAATGTCCATTGGGATGCTCTTGATGTATGAACCAGTCCAGTATAGCAATTTGGCAGGGCCGTCGCAAGCGTTGCGGGGGAACTTCAGCCAAATCAAGGTCGTGTAATGAACGACGAGCGGGAATGGGGACAACGATTTTCAAAAGGAGAGTTGGAATGTCTACTCGCGCACTCAGTCTTTCGCTGATAGCCGCGCTCGTGGCTTTTTCCGTAGCATTTGCCGGTGAGAAGTCTGCGCCAACCAAGGCCCCCAATGTTGTTGTTTTAGCCAAGTCGTCAGCCAAAACAGAATCGGGTGCATTTCTCGGTATTGTACCGGAAGAAGTCACATCAGACGTGGCGTTGGACTATGGCGTTGCGGCTGGGCAAGGTGTTCTCGTGGAAGAAACCGTAAGCGGATCTCCCGCTGACGAGGCCGGAATCAGGACAAACGACGTCATCACGATGATGAATGGTGCTCGTTTGACCGGACCGTCTGAACTTCGCGTTCAGCTTGACAAATTTAAGGCAGGCGACAAGGTAACCATCAGCTACATGCGGGGCGGTAAAGAACGTTCTGCCGAAGTTACCCTTGCGGATCGTAAGGATGACGGAGTTTTCCAATGGTCGTGGAACGGTGATCTGCCGGATGTTCCGGATGTTGATCACATGAAGATTATGAAGGAATGGACGAACAAGGCCCACAGATCGGCGGCCTTTGCAGGTATCGTTACTCAAGAGCTTTCTGAGGGGCTTAAGAAGTACTTCAAAGTTGAAGGCGGCGCGTTGATATCTGAGGTAGTAGAAAACTCGCCGGCAGAAAAAGCGGGTCTTAAGGCGGGTGACGTAATCTTGAAAATTGGCACCGAATCTGTCGATGATCAAGGTGACGTGTCAGACGTTATTCGCGACCGGAAGCCCGACGAAACAGTGGATTTCCACGTCATGCGTGACGGCAAGACGATGGTTATTCCTGTTACGTTGACCAATCGCAAGGACTTTTACGGCGACGCTTCTGATGACGAAAACTACTTTGGCTTGGACGATACAGACGCCGCGGAAATCGAAGAAGAGATGGCCAAGCTGCAGGATGAACTTCGCGGGCTTGGCGTGGAGCTTGAGTCCCTTCCCGATGTCAACGTCGATATGAAGATTGACAGCGACCCGCCGAGAGTCTTCATTGGTTCTGGCGAAGCGCGGGCGATCAGCTCCGATCGGGATTGGTGGAACTGGAGTTTTCAGGAGCTGCGTGAGCGCGTCAAAGTTGGGGTCGAAGAGTTGAGAAAAGATCTCGAAATCTTGAAGTCCGAACTTAAGCAGTTGAAGTCAGAATTGAAGAGCAGCATGTCTTTCTGGCGGGACATGACTTTAGATGTCACATCGCAGGCTTAGAAATGCGAATAGAAACTCGAAGAGCCCGGATAATCTCCGGGCTCTTTTGCTGTCAGGAGTAACTCAATGAATGACTCGGTACTTTGTCCGAATTGCGGTGCGGCAGTTGCCACTTATCGGAATCCACTGCCTACGGCTGACATCGTCGCCATCAGAAACAATGAAGTTCTACTCATCCGGCGCCGCAATCCGCCGGAAGGGTGGGCGCTTCCGGGGGGATTTGTCGAGTACGGAGAAACAGCGGAGGCGGCCGCAATCCGAGAGCTTAGGGAGGAAACAGGGCTTCTGGCGACCAACTTGCGGCTGGTCGGAGTCTACTCCGACCCTAATCGAGACCGAAGATTTCACACCTTCGGCGTTGCCTATGCGGCTGACACTTCAGGAGAAATCGTGCCTGGCGACGACGCAAGCGAGGCCCGGTGGTTTCCCTTGGAACAACTTCCGAAGCCAATTGCTTTTGATCACCGTCTAATCATAGCGGACGCGATTGGTCGATAGCCCGCAAAAGACTCCAAAAGCACGCGGCGGACGGTTGCTCATGACCGTCCGCTTTGCGTATATTACAAATTAACTCCCGAAAATTGGATTCGACGAGAAGTCTACATGTCCCGTATCCAGACAGTCTTTCTAAAAGAGCTCCGCGACCTCTATCGTGACCGCCGTACGTTGATGGTAACGGTGGTTTTGCCGCTCCTCATGTATCCGATCATCTTTCTTGCTATTCTGCAAATTACTCTTTTGCAGGCCGGAAAGCTCAAGGAACAGGTAGGAGTTGTGGCCCTCCTCACACCAGAATCGTTGCCCGGAGACTTTTTTCCGGCTGATTCTTCTTCCCAGCTACTTGAGCTCGCAGATTCCACGGAGTGGAAAGAGAAGCTAAAGAGTGGGGAGGTTGACGCGGCTCTAAGCCTGTCTTCGGGATTTGCCGATAGCCTGTTGGCAGGAAATGCGGCGAATATCACGATTCACTACTTAAGTAGCAAGGATTTTTCAGATCAAGTCCGGCGCAGGTTGGAGAAGTTGGCGGACAGATACCAGAACAAGATTGTCGACACTCGGCTTGAGTCAATTGGAATCGACACGTCGTTCATTCATCCTGTTGCCTTCGAATCCGTAGACGAGGCCTCGCAGCAGGAACAGGCCGGGTCAGCGATGGGGCGGTTTCTCGGATATTTGCTGATTCTTACGACGTTGTCGGGAGCCTTTTATGCCGCGATAGATCTGACTGCCGGAGAAAAGGAACGCGGAACACTCGAGACGCTGTTAGTGAGTCCTGCGTCACGGAAAGAACTCGTTTACGGGAAGTTTTTTGCTACACTCGTAGCGGCAATGATCACCGCGGTGTTGAACCTGTTGAGCATGGGATTCACGACACTCTATGCCGTCCGGATGCTGGACAGCTCCGAAATGGCAGGGATGTCCATTTCATTTTCGTCGCTGGTATTGGTGCTTCTCACATTGATTCCACTTGCCGTCCTGTTTGCAGGAGTGACGCTCGCATTGGCCGTCACGGCGCGCAACTACAAAGAGGGCCAAGGGCTGCTCACACCACTTATGATGATGAGCATTTTGCCTGCGATGGTCTCGATGGTTCCCGGAATCGAGTTGACACCCTTGCTCGCCGTAATACCGATAGCAAATGTATCGCTCCTCGTGCGTGCGCTGCTTTCCGGCAATACCCCCTGGCTTGAAATGGCAATTACTTTGGTTAGCACAGCAGCACTGGCAGTGCTTGCACTGCGTTGGGTGACAATTCAGTTTAATCGGGAAAGTGTGCTGTTCCGGCACGCCGAAGATGTGAAATGGTCGCCTTTCACAAAACCAATTCGAGAGTCTGGCAAAGTTCTGACGCCTGCTGCAGTCGCGGTGCTCAGTGCCGTCGCCGTGATTGTGGTTGGCGGCGCGGGGACATTTGCCAAGCCGGAAACGCCGTTCCAAGGTATCTTGATCGTGCAGGCGGCATTGGCGGGGCTTGCAGCGCTGTGGGTTTATCGAGGAGGGTATGATCCTGTTCCCGCGTTTGGTTGGCGCCGTCCTGCTTTCCTGAGTTACCCTGGCGTCCTGCTGACGGTTGCGGGAGGATGGATATTAACGATTGAGTTGGCTACCCTCCAGCATCAGTTCTTTCCATTTCCGGAAGACCTGATCAAGCAGTTCTCCGATCTGTTTTCCGGGCTTGAGAATATTCCAGTGTGGCAGGCAGTTCTATTGATAGCCGTTTTGCCGGCGGTGGTTGAGGAACATCTTTGCCGCGGCTTGATGTTGCGCGGGCTTCAAAGGCCTATGGGAATGTGGCCGGCAATAATCGCCGTCGCATTGATTTTTGCTTTTTTGCACTTGAATCCGTACCGGCTTTTGCCGACATTTTCCCTGGGCATCTTGCTCGGTTATATCGCAGTGCGTACGAATTCGATATTTCCTGCAATATTCGGCCATTTCTTGAACAATGCGGCCAGTGCCTTAGTCTTTAGATACGCCGATTGGTTTGATTCGCTGGGCTGGATGAGTGAGGATTCGGCGATGTGGGTTCCGTGGCCGTGGCTGCTTGTTGGAGTCGCACTCATGTTCTCTGGCTTGGTTTTGATTCCAAAAGCCAAGTCACATGAAATCGAGACCTCACCGGCAGGAAGTTAGTCAAGGAAGTCGTCGCGGAGTTCTGTCAAGTCAATCCCGTATTGCTTGATTTTTAGTTGAACGTTGCGCCTTGCCATGTCAATCGCGCGAGCAGTGCGGCTGACGTTTCCTCGATAGCGTTTCAGGACGCGTTTCAGGAACTCCTCTTCGAACTTAGCACGCGCAGTGCGAAACAATATCGAATACTCCGCTTTGGGGAGCCAGATCGTGGGTAATCCTGTTCGTTGTGAAGAGCGAGACGCGGGGTCAGTTTGAGCATTGGCCTCAACCAACGCTTCGAGATCCGCTGCTTGCGGAGTTTGCGGCAGTACTGTGATACCGGTCGATGAGAGTGCCGCTTCGAGACTGCTTTGCTTCGAGGGTGTAGAGAAATAGACCGGTACTGTCGGCCTGTGAAGTGCGCGAACACGCAGGAGTTCCCGGCTGGCTGCTTGAGTAGCGCTGGATAAGATGAGAATCGAAGTAATTTGTTCTTTTTGCAAGATTGCTGATGCGCGGTTCCCATCGTCGGTTGCCTCAACATTAAGTCCTCGAGTCCTAAGTACGGAGGCATATGCTTCCCGCTCAGGATCATTGCCCGCCAGCAGAATCACTCTTTGTCCTTTTTCGCTCATGTCGTCTTCCTTGATTTGTGGTTGACGAACATGAATACAAGGGATGTGCCTGCACAGTGCGGACAGACGTGTATCTGCAACACGTTGCAACAATTGGGCTTGAAGTCGAGCGACGAGACAAGGTGTGCAATCCAAGTCGCAATATAATCGATTACAATCGATTATTGTCAACAACTTGTCAATCTTGAACGGGCAGTGCGAAACCTTCTTCGCACTATCTCAAGTCACGCAATCCGCGAAATGCAAACGCAATCGTCCCGACAATTGCTGCGGCCGATCCCATTCCAATGTATACCTGTCCAGGTGTGAAGACCTCCAGCAAGACCCCCGCAAGACCTGACGAGATGGCCGTCAAGCCCACAACGGTCAAATGCACCAAACTGAAGACACGGCCCTGCAGCTCGTGAGGAACCTCAGTCTGAACGATGGATGTACGAGGGATAAGTATGAACGGGATTCCAATGCTGTGCAGAAACCACCAGACACCCGTGCTCCACAATGTGTGCGTGAAGTAGAACGGTATAAAAGTCACCCCGTCATACACCAACGCCCATAGCAAAGTCTTACCTCGCGGAAGCATGTTTCCGAATCGGTGCATGAAGAGGCTGCCCACGATAATTCCGAGCGCGAAACAGCTTTGGAGAATTGCGTAAGCGTCTGCTCCGAGTCCCAGATGAATGCGCACGTAGATTGGCGCGCCGACGATTGCCAATCCCATGATGAAGAGATTATCTACAGCTGTTACCCACAACAGAGGGAATATGAATGAACTTCTTCTGGCGAAGCGCAGTCCTTCAGCAACCATCTGCAGCGGAGTGGCGATATCAACCTCTCGTTGAACGGTGTTTTGCCGAACCAACAGTATCAAGAGAAACGAGAGTAAATAGGTTGCGGCATCTGCCGTAAACAACCCCGCAAGTCCGACGATAGGAAGAATTAGCGCGGCGAGCAGCGGTCCAAGAAAATAGGCGAAGCCCAAACTGCTCTGCAGCACGGACGTCGCTTGCATGAGCTGGGCTTTTGGCACAAGCTGCGGGAGAATCGCATCGCGGGCCGGATTAAAAAAGACTGTGCACAGCGAAATAGCAAAGGCAAGAAGATAGAGGTTTGTACCGGAGACCAAGTGTGCAAAAGTTAACGCGGCGATGCTCCCCACGAGAACTGCTCTAATTGCATCGCTCCAAAGCATGACACTCTTGCGCGATACGCGATCCACCCAAGCTCCGGCAAAAACTCCAAGCAGGATGGAGGGGAGATAGCGCGCGACACCGAGCAAACCGGTTGCCGTCGATGAACCGGTCAAATCGTAGATTAGCCACAGAATGGCGATATCGTGCAGCGAGTCTCCAATAAGAGATATGTTCGCCGCCGCCCAAAGTGACCGGACACCTTTGGGAACTAACCGGTCAATTACCGCCAACATCTAGCATAGTGTTTAGTGACCAAAATTCTACAAGTGTGAAAATCGTATCCTTTGCCTCACAGAATCCAGAGCGTCAGTCCGAACTGAGCGGTGCGCTGCATGCAATTGACGCTGGCATCGAACTCAAGTTTGCCGCCAATGAACAAGAAGCCTGCGAACTTGTCGAAGATGCGGACGTGCTTCTGGTGCATAAGTTTACAGAAAATCTTTTTCTTGCTGCCAAGAGACTGCGTTGGGTGCAGATTACAGGTGCAGGCGTCGAACGCAGTCTGTTCAAGGATTTTGTCGACAGCGAGATTACTCTCACAAATAGCAGGGGATTGCATGCGCGTCCAATGGCCGAGTGGACGCTCGCCGCGCTGCTCTATTGGGCGCAAGATTTCGCCAGTGCCGACAAATGGCGGCACGATCATGAATGGAAGCCTCGTAAGAAGGTCATGACGGAAAACCGCGTGATGCTTGAAGGGCTTAATGTACTGATAGTTGGATTCGGGGAAGTCGGAAGGGGCATTGCGGAGCTCTTAAAATCCTTCGGAATGTTCGTGGAGGGAGTTGCCACACATGCTCGGGAAGAAATCGTAAGCGTTTACGCGATGGAGCAGCTTGAAGAGCGGCTGCAGGAAGCGGACGTCGTGGTCTTAACTTTGCCACTCACTCCAACGACACGCGGGCTGTTTAACCGCCGGATTTTTCCTTTACTGAAGCCGGGAAGCGTGCTCGTTAACGTGGGGCGCGGCGCTCTAATCGATGAGACGGATTTGATAGCCGCTCTGAAAGCAGGAAAACCGGCCTTTGCAATTCTTGACGTATTTACAGAGGAACCTTTGCCGCCGGACTCAAAGTTGTATGACGTTCCCAATATTTTCATGACGCCGCACGTTTCCGGAAACTTTCCGGACTACACCAAACGATATCATGAGATTTTTGCCGAGAATGTCGCGCGCTTTCGAGACGGACTTCCACTGAGATTCGTAGTTGACAAAAAGCGCGGTTACTAAACCGCGCTTTTTGCTTAGCTCGTTCGGTCAAGCCCGATGTCTTCCCAAGAAGCAGGATCGTCCAGAGATTCGAGATGCGTCAACACGGTCAAATTGGGAACAGCCTCGCGCAATTCAGATTCTATTTGTTCCAAGAGTTCGTGACCGTGTTGAACGGTCCACTCGCCGGGTACAAGGATATGAACCGAAACAAATCTGCGTGCTCCGGCTTGCCTGCTGCGCAGCGCATGATAGGTGACGTGTTCCCGCCTATGACTGTCAAGAATTTCGCTGACTCGTTGAAGTTCTTCGGTGGGAATCGTCGTGTCCATCAGTCCAAGCAATGATTCTTTGACGATTGCAAACCCTTCACGAAGAATGTTTGCCGCAACCACAAAGGCGATGATCGGGTCGAGGATGTGAACCTTGCTGATCGCGACTATGCCAACTGAAACGATAACTCCCAAAGATGTCCATACGTCGGTCATCAAATGCCGGGCATTGGCATCGAGTGTAACGGATCCGTATTTTTTCCCTGCACGTCGAATAACGAGAGCTGCAACATAATTAATGGCCGTTGCCACAAAGGTAACGAATAGCCCGATGCCCGCCATTTCGATGGGTTGTGGATCAAGAAGGCGTTTTGCCGCGGAGTAGCAGATGCTCGCAGCCGCAATAATGATCATGGTGCCTTCCGCACCGCTGGCAAAATACTCTACTTTGCCGTGACCAAAAGCATGCTCTTCATCGGGGGGACGGGCAGCCAAAGTCAGCATAGCCAGGGCGATGACGGCGCCTGCGAGATTGACAAATGACTCCATCGCATCGGAGAGGATTCCGACGGAACCTGTCATCCAGTAGGCCGTGAGCTTCAAGGCAATCGTCAACACGGCCGCCGCAGCGGATAGCCACGCATATTTTCGGAGCGAATGTCTCGATGTAGAGTAAGGAGTCAAGAAACTACTTCAGTATTACCAAGGGAACAGTTGTAGATTCACGAGAACCGGTAAAGGAGAGGAAATAACTCCCGCTTGCGAATCCGTCTACCGGAACGGAAAGTTCCGATGTGCCAACCCCGAACTCATCGTTTTTCAAAGTCGCTACCCGTCTTCCGAGTACGTCAAATAACGCAAGCTGTCCTTTTTGAGCCTTGTTCAGAGTCAGCCTAACCGTTACAACGCCGTTAACCGGATTGGGAAATGCTGACATGTCCAACATGGCCGGAATGTCATTTCGCGGATTTACCGCCGAGAAAACATAGTCTGCGGCAGCTTCCGCATTGGCAATTCCATGGCCGAGCAAATTGTCTGGCATATCGGCTTGTGACCCTGTTGCAAGGATTGCGGCGCGCACTTGCTGCGCAGTCCAATCAGGATTTGCTTCCATAACCAGCGCACAAACGCCTGCGACAATCGGAGTGGCCAGAGAAGTACCCGACAGTCTCCAGTACGCATCGTTTGCAAATATTGCCGCGCACCAAGTTGCCGAGGACTGTGCACATATGTCAGGTTTCATTCTGCCGTCGGCGGTAGGTCCAGGAGATGAGGCTTCCCAATAAACCTCCAACGAATCAACACCGCCGACTGCAAGTATACTATCCGCATCCGCGGGCGAAATTACAGTTCCCCAATCGGATCTGCCTTCATTCCCTTCGGCTGTAACAACCAATATCCCGCGCCGCTGGGCTTCAACTACAGCTCGTGCCACAACCGTCGTGCGGCCGTCCATTTGATCCTGCGTATACCAATCAATATATCCGAGACTCGACGAAGTTATGTCCGCGCCGGCACTGTCGGCCCATTCTAAGCCAGCGACATAATAATCTTCTTCGACCTCGGTTTCAGTAGGGACGTATTCGGTCTTCGCAAGCATCCACGTAGCTCCGTATGCAGGGCCGATGATGTTGTTGCTGTCTAGCCCGGCCGCTGCAGAAAGCACCGCGGTTCCATGCAAGTGTTGATCGGCAGAATCTTGTCCTGCTTCATTGTGTACTATGGAATCTCCAAAAATAAAATCGCGCATCGCCAGATAGTTCAAATTGACCAGCGACTCATGCTCCGTCATGAATCCCGTGTCAAGCATGCAAAGTAGAACGCCTTGACCGGAAAGTCCGCGGGCATGCAGCTCGGGAATTCTGCACATTTCGTTTTGGTGATAGCTGTTGCCGTACTCGACGCTGTCCAATGCGGACGGATTGGTTCTAAGCGGAAGTTCCATACTCAATCGCGCAGAAAAATTTCGAATGTTTTTTACGAAGCCAAGCGCACGGATACTCGCGAGCTGGGTTTCGTTTGCTTCGACGCTTACCGCGTTCAACCACTTGCTTATGACTCTGACTTTAGCGCCCGTTCGTCGAATATGGTCAATATAGACTTGGCTTACTTGTATGTCGCCGAAGCTCGAAAGCGGGACAAGGTTTTTCTGCCTGCGCAAAATTGAGCGATCCGACACCTGCGCCATCGCATAGTCGAGCGAGGGCTGTTCTTGACCCGGAACAATGTTTTTGTCTTTAAAAAAGACCCAGCAACGGGTGTTCGCATTCGATACGGAAGCCGCAAGCATCAATAGTGTGATAAGAAATACCTTTCGAAACATCTATCGTACCCTTCTATATGCGATATGAGAATCCAAGACTCCACTGAGTAGGAGCCTTGCCTTCTGTAGGAAATGCCCAGCCAAATTGCAGAAGCGTCCCGCCTTCGATCAAACCGGCCGCTCCGCCGAAGGAAATTCTATGAATGTCACTCCACTCATAGCCGCCGCGAATCATGCCATAGTTGCCGAGGATGTATTCCATTCCAAGGTGTGACGCTGCATAGGAATATTTGATCCCGCCAATGAGATCGCCGTCCCACTGATATCCCAAATTGAATTTGCCGTTGTCTGATTTCAGAGCTGCTCCCCATTGCGCGGTTTTAGGAACAACCGATGTGCCGCCAAATGCGTGTGTGACGTTCACTCCGAAATTCAAATTACTGCCCGCCGTAAGGATTCCCATATCAATCGAGTTGCTCCACTTGGCATCGAGCGTGTCGTTGTTGCGCGGAATCTCATTGATCATGCGCAGCGTCGCGCCCATGGCCAGTCGCGACATCGGCTGCCAAATAGAAGAGAAGTAGGGAACATAATATTTCCACGGAGCGGGACGAAACTGTCCGTCAACATAGACTCCCGTAGCCAATCGCGCACCCTCTTCTGAAGCAGGGTTTGCATAGGCTACCAGCAGCCGGTCGCTGGCGTCGCCAGTAAGGGTGCCGTAGCTCATGTCGGATCCTATGCTGCGGAGGTCATATATGGTCGCGGGATTGAACAGCGGGCTCGTCGGGTCGGCAGGGAGGGCCACCATTGCACCAGACAAGCCAACGGCTCTCGGTGCCAGAAGGGGGGAGAGGATTTGGCCGAAGGAAGCCAATACGCAGCAAAGTAAGGCAAGAATAAGTGGCATAGACCTGAATTTACGGTACTTTCGGCAGACAGGCAACGTCAGGATGTTGGAAACTCGAGCAATTTCTTGCCTCCGAAAATAGTGTTGACCCGAGGTCACGCCTCTCTAACAAAATACAAAAGATATATAAAACAATATGTTATGCAATTTAGGAGCTCAACTCGTTGCAAAAAACGCACTTGACAGACAATCTGGAGCTGCTTATATTAGGGCCTGCTTCAAATTACGGTAGATAATGCACGCCGGGTGATGCCCGGCGTTCTGCACCCCGTAAGGGCACCAAGAAGCAACCAAATGATCTTTGACAATGGGAAATGTGCGATTCTGACAGGTTCCGCCCAGAATTTTGTCAGAAAGGCCCTGAACAATTATTGGACAAATTCACTTGTAATAAATTTACAACGGAGAGTTTGATCCTGGCTCAGGACGAACGCTGGCGGCGTGCTTAACACATGCAAGTCGAACGAAGTAGCAATACTTAGTGGCGAACGGGTGCGTAACACGTGACTAACTTGCCCTAGACTGTGGAATAACGGAGGGAAACTTCCGCTAATACCGCATGTTGAGCTTTGGTGGCATCACCGGGGCTTGAAAGATTTATCGGTCTAGGATAGGGTCGCGGCCTATTAGCTTGTTGGTAGGGTAATGGCCTACCAAGGCAACGATGGGTAGCTGGTCTGAGAGGATGATCAGCCACACTGGGACTGAGATACGGCCCAGACTCCTACGGGAGGCAGCAGTGAGGAATATTGCGCAATGGGCGAAAGCCTGACGCAGCAACGCCGCGTGAAGGATGAAGGTGCTCTGCATTGTAAACTTCTGTAGGGAGGGAAGAATGACCTGCTATTGGCGGGTTTGACGGTACCTCCAAAGTAAGCACCGGCTAATTCCGTGCCAGCAGCCGCGGTAATACGGAAGGTGCAAGCGTTGTCCGGATTGACTGGGTGTAAAGGGCGCGTAGGCGGAGAGGTGTGTCGGGAGTGAAATCGTGCGGCTTAACCGTACAATTGCTTTCGAAACTACCTCCCTTGAGTACAGAAGGGGTTGATGGAATACCTGGTGTAGCGGTGGAATGCGTAGATATCAGGTAGAACACCGGAGGCGAAGGCGGTCAACTGGTCTGTAACTGACGCTGAGGCGCGAAAGTGTGGGGAGCAAACAGGATTAGATACCCTGGTAGTCCACACCGTAAACGATGATCACTAGTCGTCGGAGGATTCGACCCCTTCGGTGACGACGCTAACGCATTAAGTGATCCACCTGGGGAGTACGCTCGCAAGGGTGAAACTCAAAGGAATTGACGGGAGCCCGCACAAGCGGTGGAGCATGTGGTTTAATTCGATGCAACGCGAAGAACCTTACCTGGGCTCGAAGTGTAGTGTAAACTCATGAAAGTGAGGTATTCCTTCGGGAAGCGCTACATAGGTGCTGCATGGCTGTCGTCAGCTCGTGTCGTGAGATGTTGGGTTAAGTCCCGCAACGAGCGCAACCCTTGTCCTTAGTTGCCATCAGGTAAAGCTGGGAACTCTAAGGAGACTGCCGGCGTTAAGTCGGAGGAAGGTGGGGATGACGTCAAGTCCTCATGGCCCTTACGTCCAGGGCTACACACGTGCTACAATGGCCGGTACAAAACGTCGCAAAACCGCGAGGTCTAGCTAATCGTAAAAAACCGGTCTCAGTTCGGATTGTTCTCTGCAACTCGAGAACATGAAGTTGGAATCGCTAGTAAACGCGAATCAGCAGGTCGCGTTGAATACGTTCCCGGGCTTTGTACACACCGCCCGTCACACCATGGGAGTCGGTAGGACCCGACGGCCCCGCGCCAACCGCAAGGAGGTAAGGGTCTAAGGTAAGCCCGATGACTGGGGTGAAGTCGTAACAAGGTAACCGTATCGGAAGGTGCGGTTGGATCACCTCCTTTCTAAGGAGAATCCTTTGTGCAGTCATTGACTTGCACAGGATATGGTCGAAGGCTTTTATGACTCTGGGACGGAACCTCTCAGATCGCACATTTCCCATTGTATAGTTTTAAGTAGACGGACAAAGCAGCTCTCGTATAGCTGCACCTTGGTCGGCAACGAGGCCGATCAAGGTTGTCTTCCGTCGTACTGCTATGAGTCGTATGTTCGGGCCTGTAGCTCAGTTGGTTAGAGCGCACGGCTGATAACCGTGAGGTCACAAGTTCAACTCTTGTCAGGCCCACCAATGTGCGGGCTTGACGAGGACCGATCTTGGGGCGTTAGCTCAGCTGGGAGAGCGCCGGCTTTGCAAGCCGGAGGTCATCGGTTCGATCCCGATACGCTCCACAAAAAGCGCGTGGAGCGGCTTTCGTTTGTTCTTTATTCTTTTTACATAAATCTTCGTCGCGATCAGAACTCCTGCCGAGTTATCCAGATCGCTAGAACGAAGGGCCGAAGTAAAATTCGGTACACATTCCTCCGGTGGATAATGAAGCCGGTGTGTTTCTACCCTGCGCAAGGGTAGTCTTAAGATCTTTGACAATTGGAAGGAAAAAATGCAACTTCGTTTGAAGTTCATTTTCTCGAGCATAATAAAAACCGAGGATAGCAATTCAAAGAATCGGAAGTTTTGGGTAGCGGTTGACCTTCAACGGCAATCACAAGCTTCAAAAGGATTTTTTTGATCAAGCTACTAAGGGCGTTAGGTGGATGCCTTGGCACAAGAAGGCGATGAAGGACGTGGTAAGCTGCGATAAGCGTCGGAGAGGAGCAAACATCCATAGACCCGGCGATGTCCGAATGGGGAAACCCGATCAGGGTCATGCCTGATCACCAATGAGTGAACGCAGGGAACTGAAACATCTAAGTACCTGCTGGAAAAGAAATCAACCGAGATTTTCAAAGTAGCGGCGAGCGAAATGGAAAGAGCCTAAACCCGCGTTGTGTGAAAGCGTTGCAGCGTTGCAGCGTGGGGGTTATGGGACTCGACAGGATTGTGCAACCAATCTGAGTGAGTTACAAAGCTGATAGATAGTCGAACTGTCTGGGAAGTCAGAGCGCAGAGGGTGAAACTCCCGTAGGCGAAATTTATCAGTCTCACGTCGATGTTCCCGAGTAGGGCGGGGCACGTGGAACCCTGCTTGAATTTGGGTGGACCATCATCCAAGGCTAAATACTCTCTTGTGACCGATAGTGAACCAGTACCGTGAGGGAAAGGTGAAAAGCACCCCGGGAGGGGAGTGAAATAGTACCTGAAACCTAGCGCTTACAAGCTGTAGGAGCCCGAAAGGGTGACTGCGTACCTTTTGCATAATGGTCTGGCGAGTTACTCGTCACTGGCAAGGTTAAGTGTTTCAGACACGGAGCCGCAGCGAAAGCGAGTCTTAATAGGGCGAAGAGTCAGTGGCGGTAGACGCGAAGCCGAGTGAGCTACGCATGGCCAGGATGAAGTTTCAGTAACATGAAATGGAGGTCCGAACTAATTGGGGTTGAAAACCCACTGGATGAGCTGTGCGTAGGGGTGAAAGGCCAAACAAACTCGGAGATAGCTCGTACTCCCCGAAATATATTGAGGTATAGCCTCAGGGGATGAGTGCTGGAGGTAGAGCACTGGAAGGGTTAGGGCCGTCACCACGGTACCGTCCCCTACCAAACTCCGAATGCCAGTTACTTTACCCTGGGAGTCAGCCTACGTGGGATAAGCTGTGTGGACGAGAGGGGAAGAACCCAGACCGCCAATTAAGGCCCCCAAGTGATACCTAAGTGATTAAAGAGGTGGGTCCGCAAAAACAACCAGGATGTTGGCTTAGAGGCAGCCACCATTTAAAGAGTGCGTAATAGCTCACTGGTCGAGTAGATCTGCGCTGAAAATCCACGGGACTCAAGGTATCCGCCGAAATTGCGGAATCGTTTTACGATTGGTAGGGGAGCATTCCAGTTGCCGACGAAGCGGAAATGTGAATTTCCGTGGAGGTCCTGGAAGAGATTATGCCAGAATGAGTAGTGAGAAAACAGGTGAGAAACCTGTTCACCGTAAGCCCAAGGGTTCCTGGGTAAAGTTAATCTTCCCAGGGTTAGCCGGTCCCTAAGACGAAGCCGAACGGCGTAGTCGATGGAAACCATGTCAATATTCATGGGCCGCCAAAAGTTCGTTTGTACGATGGAGTGACGCAGGAGTGAAAGGACAGCCAGGTGATGGATATCCTGGTTCAAGGTCGTAGGTTGGTCAGTAGGAAAATCCGCTGGCTAAGACCGAAAGCCGAATACGAGGGCTTAGCCCACAAAGTGTCCCTAATCAAGCTGCCAGGAAAAACTTCTAAGGAGAATTGAGGCGACCGTACCCGAAACCGACTCAGGTGGGCGAGGAGAGTATCCTCAGGTGCTCGAGAGAACCAAGGTAAAGGAACTCGGCCAACTAACTCCGTAACTTCGGAAGAAGGAGTGCCCGAGCAATCGGGCCGCAGTGAAGAGGCCCAGGCGACTGTTTACCAAAAACACAGGGCTCTGCGAAGTCGTAAGACGACGTATAGGGCCTGACACCTGCCCGGTGCTGGAAGGTTAAGGGGATCTGTCATGACGCAAGTCGGCAGCAGTGAACCGAAGCCCCAGTAAACGGCGGCCGTAACTATAACGGTCCTAAGGTAGCGAAATTCCTTGTCGGGTAAGTTCCGACCTGCACGAATGGTGTAACGATCTGGGCGCTGTCTCTACCTTGGACTCGACGAAATTGCAATCTCAGTGAAGATACTGGGTTCCCGCGGCAGGACGGAAAGACCCCGTGGACCTTTACTATACCCTGACACTGACATTTAGCTTCTGATGTGTAGGATAGGTGGGAGGCTTTGAAGCTGGCGCGCTAGCGTCGGTGGAGCCAACGTTGAAATACCACCCTTTAGCTGTTGAATGTCTAACCTAGGATAACCAGAGACACTGTCAGGCGGGTAGTTTGACTGGGGCGGTCGCCTCCCAAAATGTAACGGAGGCGCCCAAAGGTTCCCTCAGCACGGTCGGCAATCGTGCAAAGAGTGCAAAGGCATAAGGGAGCTTGACTGCAAGACTTACAAGTCAAGCAGGTAGGAAACTAGGGCTTAGTGATCCGGCGGTAGTGAATGGAAATGCCGTCGCTCATCGGACAAAAGGTACCCCGGGGATAACAGGCTTATCGCCGCCAAGAGTTCACATCGACGCGGCGGTTTGGCACCTCGATGTCGGCTCGTCACATCCTGGGGCTGGAGAAGGTCCCAAGGGTTTGGCTGTTCGCCAATTAAAGTGGCACGCGAGCTGGGTTCAGAACGTCGTGAGACAGTTCGGTCCCTATCCGCCGTGGGCGTAGGAATCTTGAGGAGTGCTGTGCTTAGTACGAGAGGACCGGCATGGACGAACCTCTGGTGTACCAGTTGTGGCGCCAGCTGCAGCGCTGGGTAGCTATGTTCGGATCGGATAAACGCTGAAAGCATCTAAGTGTGAAACCGACTCCAAGATTAGGATTCCCTGAAGACCCCTTGAAGATGACAAGGTTGATAGGCTACAGGTGTAAGCGCAGTAATGTGTTCAGCCGAGTAGTACTAATAGGTCGTTCGGCTTGATCAATATTTTTGCCTTCGGAAGCCAACCGCTTCCCGAAGCTTTCGCTGAGAATTGCTTCCTCGGGGCTCGAGATTATGAGTCTTCGAAGTTGCCGCAAACGCGGCGGCAGGTTTCATCGCCTGCCCCGCTTCCTTCCAATTGTTAAGAGTTTTTTCCGCTGGTCATAGAGAAAGGGCCACACCTCTTCCCATTCCGAACAGAGTCGTTAAGCCTTTCTTCGCCGATGGTACTTGCCGGGCAACTGGCTGGGAGAGTAGGGCGTCAGCGGGAATATTATTGAGGAGCCCTTGACTTTATCGGTCAAGGGCTTTTTCTTTTGCACATCGTCACTCTATTAGAAACTTGATCATGACACGTTACATCTTGATTGCAACGGCTCTTTTTGCGATATCATGTTCGCATTCAAAGCCCTACGTCTATCATCGCCAAACCAATGAACTTTTGCACAGCGTGCTTTGGGTGCAGCGTTCGGCAGAGTATTACGCGGCGTGCGAAACAGCCTACCAAAGTGCCGCAAATGAGCTTGAGCGAGCACTTTCGGATACAAACTGGACTGCCGCTACCGAACAGGTACCTCCATATGGGAAAAAGCCGCCGGCGATCATTGTGGACTGCGACGAAACGGTGTTGGATAACTCGGCTTATGAAGCTCGTTTAATCCTCGACAAAGCCTCATATCCAAATGGCTGGGATGATTGGTGTTGTGAGGAGAATGCTCTTGCGATCCCAGGAGCAGTTGAGTATCTCAAAGCAGCGGATCGCCGTGGTGTTGCAGTATTCTATGTCACGAACCGCGGCCAGAACCTCGACGAATGCACTTGGCGGAATCTACGAGCTCAAGGCTTTCCGCAAACCAATACGGCCGAACAAGTTTTGAGTAAAGGCGAACGTGAGGACTGGGGCTCAGACAAGACGACTCGCCGCGAATACATTGCTCGGACACATCGCATCGTCCAGATTGCCGGTGACAATCTAAATGATTTTATCGGATACAAGAAGACTTCTGAGGAGCGCGACGCACTTGCACGTGAACATCAGTCATGGTGGGGTTCACGTTGGATAATGATTCCGAATCCCATGTATGGGGATTGGGAACGAGCCTTGTTGAATTATGACAATGGTCTCGGTGATAGTCTCGTCTTGAAGAAAAAGTACGATGCGCTGCAGCCGGCGAGATAGCCTCGCAAAGTCAAGAAAGAAAGTACAGGCCGCTTCACAAGCGGCTTGTTTTTTGTAGATTTAGTGCCTATATTCTTTATTGGTCGGAAGCCTGATTTGAAAAAACTCTAAGTACTTAAGTATAACATTATCTTATGTTTGAAATTCCAAAAACTCCAACGGGAGCGAAGCTGACTTGCAAAGGTTGGTTGCAGGAAGCTGCTTACCGCATGCTTCTGAACAATCTCGATGCAGAGGTGGCCGAAGATCGCGAACATTTAATTGTATACGGAGGCACCGGGAAGGCTGCGCGCAATCGTGAAGCGTTAAGACTAATTCTGGAGTCGTTAAAGAAACTTGAATCCGACGAGACCCTGTTAGTTCAGTCGGGAAAACCGATTGGAGTGGTCAAGACTCATGCTGATGCTCCGCGTGTGCTAATCGCAAATTCGAACCTTGTGCCGCAATGGGCGAACTGGGACTACTTCCACGAACTTGAGGCCAAGGGCCTGATCATGTACGGCCAAATGACAGCGGGGTCGTGGATTTACATCGGAACACAGGGTATTCTGCAAGGAACCTATGAGACGTTTTCCGCCGCGGCGCAACAGAATTTCGGAGGGACGCTGGCTGGAACATGGACACTGACCGGCGGCCTGGGCGGCATGGGCGGAGCACAGCCACTCGCGGTCACGCTAAACGGCGGTGCGGTGCTGGTTGTTGAAGTAGATCGCGCAAGGCTGAAAAGAAGAGTCGAGATTGGCTATTGCGACAAAGCCTGCGAGTCGCTTGACGAAGCGCTCGAGCTGGTGAAAACCGCGGCCAAAGAGAAGCGCGCACTCTCCGTTGGTCTACTAGGTAACTGCGCGGATGTTTTTCCCGAACTTGTGAAGCGTGGCGAATTACCGCATATCGTGACCGATCAGACTTCCGCGCACGACGAATTGAACGGGTATGTTCCGCATGAAATGTCTTTCGAAGAAGCGCTTGCTCTTCGCAATAGAGATACCAAAGAGTACATCAAGCGTTCGATGCACTCTATGGCAGTGCATTGCAAGGCGATGAAAGAGATGCAAGACAAAGGCGTCATCGCATTCGACTACGGCAACAACTTGCGTGGCCAAGCTCTCAAGGCAGGCTACGCCGAGGCGTTCGCATATCCCGGTTTCGTTCCCGCTTATGTGCGGCCTCTCTTCTGTGAAGGAAAAGGACCGTTTCGCTGGGCGGCACTCTCGGGTGATCCGGAAGATATTTTTGCGATTGACCGCAAAGCGCTCCAACTCTTCCCAAACGACGCAGGTCTACAGCGCTGGATGCGAGACGCGACGCCCAAGATTCCGTTTCAAGGTTTGCCTTCCCGCATCTGTTGGTTGGGGCAAGGTGACCGCGCAAAACTTGGATTGGCAATGAACGACATGGTGGCGTCGGGAGAGGTTTCAGCACCAATCGTAATTGGTCGCGATCATCTCGACTGTGGATCAGTCGCGTCCCCTAACCGCGAAACGGAAGCTATGAAAGACGGCTCTGACGCGATTTCAGACTGGCCGCTCCTCAATGCGCTTGTCAATACGGCCAGCGGTGCGACGTGGGTGAGTTTTCACCACGGTGGAGGAGTCGGGATCGGTGCCTCGCAGCATGCGGGGCAAGTCATCGTTGCTGACGGCACACCCGAAGCCGCAAAGCGTTTACAACGTGTCTTGACAAATGACCCCGCCATGGGCGTCTTCCGTCATCACGATGCAGGTTACGAACTGGCAACAAAAACCGCAAATAACAAAAATGTCCGCATTCCCGGACTGAATTTTTAATCATGAGCTACGAAAATATTCTTTGGGAAGTCGACGGCAACGTAGGCATCCTCACGATCAATCGACCCAAGGCGTTGAACTCGCTGAACGGCGCTACTTTGAACGATATCGAAAACTGTCTTGACAAAAATCTGAACGAGTCAGTCAAGGCTCTCGTCGTAACAGGTGCCGGCGAAAAGAGCTTCGTCGCGGGAGCAGACATAGCAGAAATTCACGAACTGAACGCACAAACGGGTCTAACGTTCACCGAACGCGGCAATAGGTTATTTTCCAAAATCGAGTCGCTTTCAATTCCAGTGATCGCCGCAGTCGGCGGATTTGCGCTGGGTGGAGGTTGCGAGCTTGCAATGGCCTGCCACATTCGCATCGCGTCAGAAAAAGCGAAGTTCGGTCAACCGGAAATAAAACTGGGCATCATTCCCGGCTACGGCGGCACGCAGCGGCTTGCGCGCTTGGTGGGCTCTGGCCGCGCGTTGGACTTGCTTTTGACAGGCCGCATGATTGATGCAAACACGGCTTTGCAATGGGGACTCGCCAACGAAATCGTCGCGCCGGATCAGACGTTAGGTCGCGCAAAAGAACTCGCCGGGCAGCTCGCGCAGTGCGCGCCGCTTGCTCGCAGAGCGATTCTCGAAGCAGTTTATCAGGGCACAGGACGACCCTTGTCCGACGGACTCAAAGTCGAAGAGAAGTTGTTCGCCTTCTGCTGCGGAACAAGTGACAAGAACGAAGGCACGGCGGCATTTCTCGAAAAGCGCGAAGCGACGTTCACGGGAAAATAGCTGTTGGCTTCAATTCTTATTCACAACATTCGAAGGCTCATTACGCCGCTCGCCGCAAACAAGAATGACAGCGGACACCCGCTACATGAAATCGAACACGCGGCAGTTTGGATTGAAGGCGGCGTGATCAAAGAAATCGGGAATTCACGCGATCTCATGAAGCGAGTTCCCAATACCATAGAACGCCGTGACGCGCAAGAATCACTCATGCTTCCGGGGTTCGTCGACTGCCACACGCATCCCGTCTTTGTCGGAAATCGAGCGGGCGAATTTTTCATGCGAAACCGCGGGGCGAACTATCTCGACATTGCGGCGGCGGGCGGCGGCATTCATGCATCCGCAAAGAAGATTGAGGACGCGTCGATTGAACAAATCGTACGCGAATCATTGCCGCGGTTTGAATCATCATTGTCTTTCGGTGTAACCACGATTGAGTGCAAGAGCGGATACGGTCTGACTTGGAAAGGCGAAGAGAAGCTGCTGGTTGCGCTTCGGGAAATTGAGAAGATCGTGCCACAAAAAATGAGCAAGACTTTCTTGATTCACGTAGTACCCAAAGAGTGGAACGCCAAGCGCGAGGAGTTTTCCTCGCTCGTAACGGAAGAAATGATCCCCGAAGTCGCCGAACGAGCGCTGGCTTCGTGCGTAGACGTTTTTTGCGAGGATGGAGCATTCACCGTAAACGAATCGCGGCGATTCTTGACGGCGGCAAAAGCCGAAGGCATGACCGTCACCATACATGCGAATCAATTTGGTCACTCCGGCGGCGCACTGCTCGCGGCAGAACTTGGCGCTCGCAGCGCTGATCATCTTGAGTACTTGAATGACGAAGAGATCAGGTCACTCGTCGACGCGGGTGTGGCAGGCGTCGCTCTTCCCGCATGCGTCTTTTTTATGGGTTCGATCCCTTATCCACCGATGCGCAAGATGTTGGACAGCGGAATGCGGCTTGCCATTGCGACTGATTTGAATCCGGGAACCGCGATGACGGAGTCGATTCCGTTTTGCATGACTGCGGCGTCGATATACGGAAGGCTGTCGATAGCGGAACTAATCTGGGCCGTGACGTTTGATGCGGCGCGCGTACTCGGATACGAACAGCAGGTCGGATCCTTGGAAGCAGGCAAATCAGCCGACTTTTCCCTTTGGGACGTTCCCAACATTGAGTCGATCGCTTATCTGCTTGGTTCCTCAAAGCCAAGGCAAGTGTGGATTGGCGGAGAATCGGTTTTGGAGAACGACGATATTCTTGAGCGTTACTAACTCGACTGTTTGTCAATGAATTCACTAATAGCCAAACTTTCGACTGAACTACGATTCCGAGATTGGAGAGTCTTTCGGGTCTCCGGTGAGGAGTTGCGCGCGCTGGACTTTGCACTTACGCAAGCTGGAGGCGCGAAACAAATTGTTGCAGAAGGATATTCCGGATCGAGAGTTGAAATTTCCCGTGACGAGGACATGGTCGTCGTGGTGGAATCGGAGCCGATCGCGCCCGCCTTGTTTAGCGTGTCGGGCGAACGGTTTACGGTCGCTTTCGCCAGACTTTCGCAGCATCTCGAGTGGTTTCAGGATTTGGGCATGGCTGTAGATGCGAGGCAAGATAAAGTTTCTTCAGGAATCGTGAGCGCTTCGCTGGAAATGCTATGGAGACTTTGGGAGCAGCGCTGCCGCAGTCGCGCCTTGGAATGCGTGCAGAGCGAGTACCGGATGGATAGAGAAGGTGCGGATTTCTTTGACGCGATAGAATCTCGTTTGCGAGCTCTCTTCATGCCGGATTACTTGGAAATCGCTCCGCTAAATTCAGCGGCATACTGGCCGGATCGACCGGACGGTTGGTCATGGATTTATGCGAGCAGGCCGGAGTACCAATGGCCGGTACCGTTGGCGCCGGACTTTGAGAGCGCGCTGTTGAACCGTGGCACGGTTGAATTGGTTAGAGAGTTCGACGATCATATGTTGTCTTTGCCGCAAGCGACTAATACGTCGCAACTAAAGTGCGGAGTGTTTATTCCACTTTCATACCGCGGGCATGGAATCGGTTTGATAAAGCTGCTTTTTGCCCGGGACATCATAATGTCAACGTCAGAAGAAGCAGCGCTTCCAACCGTTCTGCACGGACTTTCACTGACATTTGACCGAACGGCACAGCATCTCCGCACGCAGAGAATGGCGATGGTTGACGGCTTGACAAACCTCTTCAACCACCGCTTTTTTTTGGCGCAGCTGCGAACCGAATTCCAGCGTTCGTTGCGCTACGGAGGCGTGATGACTTTGTTGATGATCGATGTAGATGGTTTTAAGAATTACAACGACACCTATGGCCATCAGGCGGGCAACAAAGTACTCTCTTGGGTTGCGAGTCAAATTCGCCGGACGGTCCGGGATATTGACGTCGTTGCACGCTATGGTGGGGAGGAATTTGCGTTGATCCTTCCGGAAATCCGTGCGGAACAAGGTTTGATAGTTGCCGAGAAGATTCGCAAGGTGATTTCGGCTACAGAAATTACGTCAGAATCAGGGGAGAAACATGCTCCAATCACAATTTCCTGCGGCGTGACTGACAGCACGGGCTGCAAGAGTCCGGAGGACATGATAGACCGTGCGGATCAAGCGCTGTATTGGGTAAAACGAAATGGCCGAAATCTTGTGAGAATGGCAACTCTCGAATGACCGGAGCACCTTTGCGGATACTACACATAGCTTCGGAAGTGGCGCCGTTCTCCAAGTCTGGCGGTCTTGCGGACGTCTGTTCTTCCTTGCCTTTGGCCTTAGGAGACTTGGGGCATGAGGTGGTCGTTTTCTCTCCGCGTTACGGAGCGCTTCGAGAATTCAATCCCCGCTCTGAGACAAGCGAAACTTCGATTACGCTTAACAACCAAACTTTTTCGATCAAGTTCCTCGAACAAAACAGTGATGTTTCCGGAGTTCGCTTCATGTTCGTGGAGTGCCCCGAGTTGTTTGAGCGTAATGGGTATTACTACGATCCACTTACGAACAGTGACTTCACTGACAATGATGCGCGTTTTGCGGTGTTCGTTTGCGCTGCCCTCACGTGGTGCAAAGAGAACGATTGGATTCCTCAGGTTGTTCATGGCCACGATTGGCAAGCCGGCGGTGCTCCGTTGTTTATGCGTTCGCCGAGATTCGAGCATGCGTTCGATTCAAGCCGGTTTGTTTTTACGATACATAACATGGCATTCCAAGGACGCTTTCATTCTGGATCGAGAGTTTGGTTTGACCATGCAGAAGACTTGGCAGATATCGGCGGCCCCGCGGAGTTTCACGGGATGTTCAATCTATTGAAACTCGCAATCGAATTGGCAGACGCAATAAACACGGTTAGCCCAACGTATGCGCACGAGCTTCGCACTGTCGAGAACATGAGTTTTGGACTTGGACCGTTGCTTCACAAAAGACACGGCCACTTTTTCGGTATTCTCAATGGTCTGGATACCACCGTTTGGAATCCCGAAACTGATGAACATCTTCCCGTGCAATTCAATTCGACGACCCTTGCGCTGCGAAACCGCAACAAAAGGGCGCTTTGCGAACGCCTTGAACTGGAGTACGACAAATCAATTCCGTTAGTCGGAATGGTAACCCGCATTTCAGAACAAAAGGGATTTGGGGCCTTGCTTCCCACGGTCGGAGAGCTGATAAGCGAGCCTGCGCAGCTTGTGGTTCTTGGCAGCGGAGATCCGCACTTTGAAGATCAACTCAAGCTGATGGAGAAAACATATCCGCAACGCGTGAGGTTGGTTACTGAGTACAACGAGCCTCTTGCGCACCTGATTTATGGAGGCTCGGATATTTTCTTGATGCCCTCTCTGTTTGAGCCTTGCGGCCTCAGTCAAATGATGGCGTTGCGCTATGGCGCACCACCCGTCGCCAGGGATACCGGAGGGCTCTCTGATACGATCAGTGACGTCTCGCATGATCCTAATAGCGGCACGGGATTTTTGTTCCGAGAGTATTCGTCGCAGGCTCTGTCCGCTGCAATCAACCGGGCATTCGGAATGTTTCATTCTACAATGCGTTGGCGACAGATGCAGAGGAGGGGAATGAAAGGGGATTTCTCGTGGCGGAGGTCAGCGCACGTTTACGAAGAAATGTACAAGCGAACATTGAATAATCCGCGAGTCGTTGCGTGATCCGTATTCTTGTATTGGCGCTTGCCGCACAGGCCTTGTTAGCTCAGCCGAATGTTGTACTTCGAGAACTTATAGGTGCAAAACAAACACCTCTTAGGCGTCCTTCCGCACTCGCGGTCGGCATAGGTGGTTTGATCTACATTTCCGATACCGGAAACAACCGCCTGATTGCCGTTGACACGGCAGGTACTGTTGTTCTCGAAAGCAGCCAAGGAGGTTCTGCGGGAGAACTGAGATGGCCCGTGGGTGTCGCCGAAGGCAATGGCGGTCGAGTGTACGTCGCCGATACAGGGAATAAACGAATCGTTGAGTTCACGCGATTGCTTGAATGGAAAGGCGAACTTGCCGTAAAGGACGAATCCGGATCTGCTGTCGAACCGCGCTTTCTGGCCGTGGACAATGTCGGCGACTTATTCGTATACGAGTTAGATGACGCTCAAATGGTTCGCTACGACAGCTTCTACAACGTTGTTTCGCGGCTCGGCGGTCAAACAGGCAACTACGTTTCAGCACCGACGTCCATGTGCTATTCGCCGGCGTACGGACTTTTGTGGACAAGCCAGCGGACCGGCGAGCTCTTTCATTGCGACGCTTTTCTGAATGATCCCCGGCGATTTTCCGCAATTGGAAACTTGAACGACCTATGGCAAGTAACGGCAAGAGACTCGACGGTATATTTGATTGCCGAGTCATCGCTCGTGAGATGGGATAACGGCCGTCTCGATTCGTTGACATTTGAACAACTTGAAATTGGCCCACTGAAAGCATCCGACATACGGTTGGATGTTTCGTCGACGGGACTGATTTACCTTCTTGATACTCGGCGCGGCTCACTTCATAGTCTGAATTGGCCCTAACTCGGGAGACCGGTCTGAAGGCGTTATCGGCGCTACTTCTTTTCGCACTGGTTTGCGCAACAAACGTGAAAATTGCGCTGGCGCAAACGCCGTTGCGCGAGAAAATACCGTTGCGAATGGGAACTGCGACGTTTACCAAGGCAGACGCAGATACGCTCTTTATATTGCCGCATACTTGGATCGAGGCCGATTCTGTGAGGATTCAGCGAAATGGGAGTTGGCTTGCTCCGTTTCAAGATTATCGAATAGTCGCGCCGGGACATAAGATCAGGTTGTTTACTCCTTTGGTTGGGACGGATACTCTGACCGTCACATATTGGTATTTCCCGGTCGCACTTTCACGGACGTATGCCAAACGGTCGCTTCAGGAGTTGACACGGTTTGTCGAACAAAAGGACACGTCTCAAGTCCTCGCCCGTTTGTCCGAAGAAACGTCGGAATCGTCGTGGACGTCACTTCGCAGAAGCGGTTCATTGGTTCGCAGCGTGCAGATTGGAACAAATCAGGACCTCGCGTTTGAATCGTCTCTTTCATTGCAGGTTGAAGGCAAGGTTGGCGACGACGTCGAAGTGGTTGCGGCTCTCAGTGATCAGGATTTACCCATCCAGCCCGAAGGAACTACCGAATCTATTCGTGAGCTTGACAAGGTTTACGTAACTGCAAGATCGTCGCACTTTGAAGCCACGATAGGCGACTACGAGTTTGAGTTGCCTGGTAGACGGTTTGACACTTATTCGCGCAAATTGTCGGGACTGCGGCTCGGAGCAAAATCAAGGCGGGGCTCAGCAGTCATGTCGGCGGCAATTAGCCGCGGCGAGTTTAATACGAATCGCTTTTTCGGTGAAGAAAGTGTGCAAGGACCGTATCCGCTTTCCGGACGGAACGGAGAGTCCGGAATCGTGGTTTTGGCCGGCACGGAAACCGTGTGGCTTGACGGTGTCGTACAACGGCGCGGCGAAGACAACGACTACGTGATCGACTATGCGTCGGGACAGATCACATTTTCATCGCGCAAGTTGATTACTTCGGATTCGAGAATAGTCGTAGAATTCGAATACACAAACGAGGACTACGAGCGCCAATATTGGGCGGGGCGCACGGTTGTTCAGTCCGAAAAGCTGCACACAAGCGGCTACGTTACTTATATCACCGAGCGGGATGACAAATCCCGGCCGCTTTCTCTTTCGCTGAGTGAGGAGGAAAAGTCGGCTATCTCTGAGGCGGGAGATTCTGCGACGTTTGCGGTAGGGAACTCCGCGGACTCGCTTGGCCCCGGGTTAGGTGACTATATACGGGTGGACTCGTTAATAGATGGCGAGACCGTTTCAATTTTTGTTTACGTGTCGCCAAGCACTTCCGGGCAACCGCAGGGCGAGTGGCAAGTGTTCTTTGATGATTTTGGTATTGGACAAGGAGATTACAGTGCTTCGGCGGACGTTTACGGTCGGACATTTTTCTACTATGTAGGCGAAAGTCAAGGACGCTATCGTGCCGCGCGAAGACTGCCTTTGCCGACGTCAAGCGACTTGCTGGCCTTTCGCCTCGATCGCAGTGTAACGGACGGCGTGCACGGACGAGTCGAAGTTGCATTCAGCAATCGCGACCGCAACACCTATTCTTTCGCCGATGACGCGGATAATCAAGGCTTGGCCGGCGCAGTCGAGGTCGGCGTTGACAAACCTGTGATCCGAATTGGCGGACTTGCTCTGCGTCAATTCACGGTCGGAGCGGAAGGGCGCGTGAGACAAAAAGAGTTTTCGGATATCGCGCGCAGCGATGACATCGAATTTGACCGCGAGTGGGCGGCATCGACTGTGCGACAAGCCAACGAATTGGCCGCCGAATCCAATCTGGGACTCTCTCCGATCCGCTTCGTGTCAGTGCGGGGAAGCGCAGGACTTCTTTCGCGAGAAGCCGCATTGCAGAGCCGTCGAATCAGTGTCGGAACCTCGATCCAGCCGTCGCAGAGAACTTTTCTTCGAGGACAACATGTCGGCATTTTGAGTGAAGACAGTCTTCTGGATTCCAAGACGGATTGGATTCAGCAGAATCTAAGTGGTCAAACGGGATGGAAGGTATTGTCGCCGCGGTTCGCTTTAAACCGAGAGCGACAGTTGCGGGACTCGAGAATTTCGACGAACGGGTTTCGGTTTGAAGACTGGTCATTCGGTAACTTGCTTCAACTTTCGAGGGATGTGCAAGTTGATGCCCAGGCGGGATTGCGCAACGATGACTCCCTGTCGGGTTCTGGGAATTTTGAACGCTCGTCCGAGGCGACGTCTTATGGAAGCGAAGTTCGCTGGACTCCTTTGAATGTCGGTCGCGGCACGTTACGTTGGCAACATCGCAACAAATCATTTTCATCGGCGGATTCGGCGTCAATCAACTCCGAAGCAGGAAGGCTTGAACTACTCATTTCGCCTCCCGCGAGAACATTCGAGCTAAATGTTGTTTACGATGCTTTGAAGTCTCGTACTGAACAGCAGCTTCAAGTTTTCGTGCCAACTCAGTCGGGAACCGGTTCTTACCGGTTAGAAGACGGCGTCTACATTCCAGACGACCAGGGTGACTATGAATTGGTGTCACGCAACACGGGGGAATTTGAGCCGTCGTCTGAGATAAACGCATCCGCTCAAATGTGGTTGAGGCCGGATGAAACGCGCAGCTCAAGCCATACCCTGTGGCAGCGTTTTGCATTCGAAACAGAAGGCACGCTCGACGAAAGAACACGCTTGCCTTTTACTCTTGGACTATTGTTTTTGGATCGTGGGAAACTGCGGACCAACGAGACGATTGACGGGCGTTTTAGTTTGCGTCAGGATGTTCATTTTAACCGATTGTCCCGCGACTTCTCGCTGCGTGTCCGCGGAATAAACTCCGCGACTCAAATTGCCCGTTTCGCAAATGGTGGGCAGCAGAGCATCAGGAGATTTGGTTCAGTTCGTGCGCGTGTCCGCTACAGCGAGGCTCTTCGCGGCGAGACGGAGGTTTCCAACGAGCTTCAGCGCACGCAGTATGACGGCGTTTCGATTGCCAGCACGGACGTCACGCGAGTCTCGGGCGAGCACGACGTTCTTTGGAAGATCAGCGAACGGTGGGAGAGCGGTTTACAGATTGTCGGTACAGAGGCAAAGGACGAGCGCAGCGAGACACAGGCATCCGTCCGCGAACTTGCGCCGCGTGCAAGCTACACTCGATTCAAAAAGGGCAGAGTTGATTCCGAGTTTAGATGGATTCACGTTACTTCGAATCGATTCAGGCTCGCGCAAGACTTGGCGAGCGGCTCCAACAGAGGCGAGAACTTCCGTTGGTCATTTCGTTTGTCACTAGCGTTGTCTGAGAACTTTAACGCGTCCGTCAATTACACCGGCCGCAAAGACGCAAGTGAAGAGACTGTTCACATCGGCAGAGTGGAAGTACGAGCGATCTTTTGATGAGAAAGCTGATCAAAACAGCGTGCTTTCTGGCCGCGATTGTAAGTTGCCGATCGGCGACTGCGGTTGACATTCATGCCGAGGGTGAATTCAGTACTGCCCGGCTGGAAAAGCTGATTGAAATGGCGGGCGTCTCTGATATCGACAGCGCTGCGGATTTCGTTACAGATACCTTGTGTGCCTTGGGTTACTTTGGTGTGGGAATTGACCGCGTTGGTGATTCTCTAAATGTAAAAAGCGGTCCGCACTTCAATATGAGTTTTGGCAGGCTGTTTGGAGACTCAACGCTGTTGCCGATCGGCTTTGTGGACCATCTGCCTCTGAGAAGCGGTGCACCTTTTGAAAGCTGGCGAATCGAGGCCTCGGCCGACGAGATCTTGTCATGGTGTGAAAATCATGGATATCCGTTCGCGCAAGTCAAGGTTGACTCGATATCATTAGATTACGATGCCGCCACGGCGGAAATTCACCTCGATTTTCTTGCCGGACCGAGGATTGATATCGAGTTTCTGGAGTTTCAGGGAATTTCGATATCACATCCAAAGCTGCTGGAGCGTGAAAGCAGGCTCAAAATCGGATCGCCGTACAACGAAAGCAAGGCGCGGCAGGCGCAGCGGCGACTTCAGCATTTGGAGTACCTGCGAACGGTAAGTGATCCGCAAATCGTCGTCAACGATGCGGGTCAAAGCGGAGTGCTTTACCGGGTGTCGGAGTGCAAACTGTCGCGGCTCGATGCCGTTGCAGGGCTTACGCCGAAGACGGAAGGTGAGTCCCAAACTGTGACCGGATTGATCGATCTGCAGTTCCTGAATCTTTTTGGCAGCGGAAGACGTGGCAAGGTATATTGGCAAAGGCCGAACAGGGGGGTGCAAGAGCTCTCTCTGGCCTGGCGCGAGGCGTGGGTTCTTGGAACTCCATTTTATGTCGACGCGTCATTTGAGCAGAGAGTCGAAGACACTCTTTATGTGACACGTGGATTCGGCGGTCGAGCGGGTTATCCTGTTTCGTCCAGCACAGAAGTGTACGGCGGAATCACACGGGAAGAGTTGCTCGCGGACTCAGCAACTGCTGTTCAATTTGGGTTTGTGACGAACCAGACCTTGCTTCTCGAGATAGGTGTGGCCGTAGACACCCGCGACCATACGACCAATCCGCGTGGTGGAATCCGGTTTGAGACCAGCGGCGCAAATGGCACTCGTACGACGGACTCACCACCGGAAGGATCGACGGATACGAAATTCAACCAAAGAAGAGCTTCGGTTGATTTTGAAGTCAACCACGAATTCAGGTCGTTTTGGATCGTGCACGTGTCCGGTCATGCGCGCGTGCTGAATACGGATGAGCCGAAGGTTCAGGCTGCTGACAAGTACCGGCTTGGCGGAGCGCGCACGTTGCGTGGCTACCGCGAAGAACAGTTTCAAGGTGAGCAGATTGCATGGACGACTATCGAGGCGCGGTACTGGCTCGGCCCTGCTTCACGGCTTGCAATTTTCACGGATTGGGGAACGGTATACAACTCGTCTCCGGGGAGTGCAAGTACGTCCACATTGATCGAAGGTGCGTACGGAGTGGGGATGCGGCTTGAAACAGGCATCGGAATCTGGGGAGTTGATTACGGAATTGCGACCGGCAGTTCGCCGTTGAATGGGCAACTGCACGTGTCTTTACTGAGTTTATTTTAGGCCGGTACATCCGGCAACCATCAACTTTGGAGCGTACGAAAGACGTGCGCGAGTTCATTGAAAAGAGAATTAGTTATCAATTCAACGACGACTGAGACGCGTATTGCGCTGGTCGAAGACGGATCGTTGGTCAACCTCTTCGTGGAGTTCCCGGACGCGGAACGAAACGTCGGGGACATCTACAAGGCTACCGTGCGAAAAGTCCTGCCGGGGATGCAGGCGGCCTTCTTGGACATTGGTTGGGAAATAGACGGGTTTATTCACTTTTCGGATCTGTTCCAGAGTGCCGTGGACATGGCTGAAGGAACGGAAATCGAAGAAGTGACGCAGCCCGAAAAGCGCGAGGGCCGTAAACGTTCATGGAAGCCGCGCGCGGAGCTGAAAGGCGGCCAAGAGATTCTTGTGCAGGTGATCAAAGAGCCACTCGGCACGAAGGGCCCTCGATTAACTTCGCAGATTTCTTTGCCCGGACGGTTCCTTGTACTGGTTCCGGGTGACAATCTGGTCGGCGTCTCAAAACGGATTCCCGATGTCAAAGAGCGTAAGCGTTTGAAGACAATCCTAAAGCAAATCAAGCCGGATGGCTTTGGCTTGATTTGCCGCACGATTGGCGAAGGAAAGTCGGAGGCGGAGGTTCGGCACGACTTGAACATGCTCGTGCGTTTGTGGCGGATGATTGAGACGAAGATTGAAACCGCACCTTCGCCGAGCCGTCTGCACAAGGAAGCTCCGCTCACGTCAAGCGTCATTCGTGATCTTTTCGGTCCGGATATCGAGCGTGTGATCATTGACGACAAGCGCCTCTATCGAGAGATCAAGACCTATGTGCGGGCCGTGGCGAAGCCACTGTTGGATCGCGTAAGCTATCACGAAAGCCCGGGACCAATTTTCGATCTTTATAACATCGAACAGGAGATCGAGAAAGGTCTTTCACGCAAAGTTTGGTTTGGCGGCGGAAGCTACTTGATTATCGAGCAGACTGAAGCCGTGGTAACGATCGACGTGAACTCCGGCAGGTTCGTCGGGAAAGAGGAGCAGGACGAAAACAACTTGCGCGTAAACCTGAAAGCCTGTCGCGAAATCGCGCGCCAGATTCGATTGCGCGATTTGGGTGGCATCCTCATCATCGACTTCATCGACATGTACCACGAGTCCAACCGCAAGAAGGTCTTTGATGCGATGCACCAAGCCATGTCCGGTGATCGCGCGAAATGGGACATTGCACCGATTAGTCAGTTTGGGATTATGGAGATGACTCGCCAGCGTACGAAATCGTCCCTCGTACATGCCTTTAACGAACCTTGTCCCATGTGCGGAGGCTCCGGTCTGGTAGAGTCAAAGGAAACGGTCGTAACCCGCCTTCAATCGTGGGTGCGGCGCTTCCGTGCCTCGACAGGGGAGATGGGGCTCACGATCAAAGCACATCCGGTGATTGTTGATTATATCACTCAAGGCATGAGATCGCACCTCCGGAGGATCATGTGGGACGCTTTGCTGTACATCAAATTAGAGCCGGATCCTACCTTAAAGATAGATGAATTCAAGGGTTACAGTTGGCGACAGAAGCGCGAGGTAACCAGCGAATTTCAAAGTCGGACAGAGAAAGCGGCCACTTGACAGTAATGCCTGAGATTCCTATATTTGAGGTCTGAAAATTTTCGCGAGTCAAGATGTACGCAATCTGTAATCTCAAAGGTCATCAAGTCAAAGTCCGCCCTGACGAAACCGTCAAGGTTCAATACCGCGCGGACGTAAACCCCGGCGATACGGTGGTTTTGGATGACATCCTCCTGCTGCACGACGGCAAGGAAATCAAAGTCGGCAAGCCCAGTGTCGCGGCCAAAGTGCACGCGAAGGTAGTGGAGCATGGCCGCGATCCCAAGGTAATCGTGTTTCGCAAGAAGCGCCGCACCGAGTACCGTAAGCACAAGGGCCACAAACAGTGGTTCACGCTTCTGCATATTGAGAAGATCGAAGTTAACTAAGAAACGGATTATCCGTCATGGCACATAAAAAAGGTCAAGGTTCAACCCGAAACGGTCGCGACAGCCAGCCCAAAATGCTTGGTGTCAAGCGCTTCGCTGGCCAGTATGTACGCGCGGGCGAAATTCTGGTGCGCCAACGCGGAACCCGTATCCATCCCGGCGAGTTAGTTGGAATGGGCCGCGATCATACGCTTTTTGCCAAGAGCGATGGCACGGTGAAATTCGCCGACGGTGGTCGTTCTAACCGCAAGTTCGTGCACATCGTTCCACCGACCGCGTGAGTGCCAGCCGCACGGCGCGACGTTAGAGTCCCATCTTGAATTTTGGAGTGCGGTTTCATCGAAGCCGCACTCTGTTTTTTGGTAGCCTACCCTTTCACACAACCAACTTAAAACCTCCACTCATGAAAGTCACCGTCATTGGCGCGGGTAATGTCGGAGCCTCGTGCGCGTACATTCTTTCCGACAAGAATATCTGCAAGGAAATAGTATTGCTTGATATCGCGGAGGGCATTCCGCAGGGTAAGGCTCTCGATATGTTTGAGGCAACCCCGATCGGAAGCTCAAGCTCCCGCATACTGGGTACGAACGACTACAAAGATACTGCAAATTCCGATATCATCGTGATGACGGCCGGCAAGCCCCGCACGCCCGGAATGTCGCGCGACGACTTGCTTGCCGCTAACATCGAGATCATGCGTTCCGCTATCGGCGAAGCAGCGAAAGCCTCGCCCAACGCGATCGTAATCATCGTTTCGAATCCGCTTGACGCGATGAGCTATGCGGCTCTTAAGCTCACGGGCTTCCCGCACCATCGCGTTTTCGGTATGGCCGGTATTTTGGACACGGCTCGTTACCGCACGTTCATCGCAATGGAACTCGGCGTGTCCGTCAAGGACATTGCTGCGGTTGTACTGGGTGGACATGGTGACACGATGGTCCCGGTACCGCGATTGACTACGGTCGGCGGCGTGCCCCTGACCGAGTTGGTGTCCAAGGAACGTCTGGAATCAATAGTTCAGCGCACGCGCGACGGTGGCGCCGAAATCGTCAAGTATTTGAAGACCGGTTCCGCCTATTATGCTCCGGCCGCCGCCGCGGTTGAAATGGTCGAATCCATCATTATCGACCAAAAACGTGTTCTTCCATGCGCAGCTTGGTTGACAGGCGAATACGGCTGCAAGGACATTTACATGGGCGTTCCGGTTATCGTTGGCCGCAAGGGCGTCGAGAAAATTCTTGAAATCAAGTTGACGGACGAAGAACGCAAGATGTTCGATCACTCCGCGGACGCGGTTCGCAACGTGATCGCTGCGACGAAGCTGTAGGATTTTTTGATAGGAGACTGCAATGGCAAAGGTTGGCGTCGTTCTGGCCGGATGTGGATATCTCGACGGAGCGGAAATTTATGAATCAACTCTGACTTTGTTGGCTCTTGATCGTCTCGGCATATCGTATCAATGCTTAGCGCCGGACGTTCCCCAAATGCATGTGATCAACCACAAAAGCGGAGAAGTGTCCGGAGAGATGCGAAATGTACTAACGGAGTCGGCGCGCATCGCCCGTGGGAAAATCGAACCCCTGGAAATCGCATGGTTGGACAAACTGGACGCCGTGATATTTCCCGGTGGATTTGGTGCGGCCAAAAACTATTGCGATTTTGCGGTCAAAGGTGAAGACTGTTCTATTAGCCCATTGATCGAGTCATTCATGCGCGAGGCCGTTGCCAGAAAGAAACCTCTCGGAGTGATCTGCATTTCACCTGTCGTTTTGGCGCGTGCCCTGAAAGGCACGAAATTCCACCCGCAAATCACGGTTGGTCAGGAGTCTGGCCCTGCAAATTCGATTGATGCATTTGGCAGCAAACATGTGGTTTGTCCCGTAACCGATTGTGTAGTCGACAAAGATTTGAAAATCGCTTCAACGCCTGCGTTCATGTATCCGGCTCGCATCAGCGAAGTGGAACAAGGAATCAGCAAACTGGTGGCTCAAATTGCCGCCTTTGTGGAGGCAGGGCAAACAATTGCCGTGGCATAGTTGCAGCGTGCGGCGGGTCAACATTTGTGTAGAATAGTCACGACCCGCAAGAGGATTCGCAAGATTTGAGAATCCAAATCTCTACAGAGACCCATCCAAGTTGGATGGGTCTCTTGTTTTGTTCTCTCGACGTCTTTCTTACTCTTTGCACTGGGGCTTGACATTTGCTATATTGTGCTCCAGTTCGACAGTAACATTCTTCAATACTCTTGCCTGATCTAAGCCTAATCATACTCGGTGCAAAATCGCCGGAAAGATCGCGACTCGAAGAACTTTTGAGTCAGCAGAACTGGCGTTGCCTGATTGCAGAAAGCCCTTCTGAAGTGCTGAGTTTTGCAGGTTGGCAGGAATGTCAAGTTGTTTTGATTGATCAACCAAACAATTTATCGCAAGAAGTTGTCGAGTTGATTTCAAAGTCACCGTTCGTACAAGTTGTTCTATATTCAGCAAAGTCGGCTGAGGCAAGTTTCGATTCAGCAATCGGCCAAAAAGTATTCGCGCTGCTGAATGTGGCCGACTCTTCAGATGCTCAGATTGTGTTGTCTGTTGCCAAGGCTGCCGAGTTTGCCAAAGTGTTGGCGGAGCGAACGGCACCCGGACTTGGTCATGCCTATCGCAGGTTGTTCGAGGCAAGCACGCTGCTTCAGTATGCCGAATCACTGCCGCGATTGTTAGAACAAACTTGCCGAGAGATCGCCATAGCTGCTGGATTCGGACGCGCAATCCTCGTAATTGGAGATTCAAAATTCCGCATTCAGGCCGCGCAAGCGTACTTTGCGAATGAACAGTATGCAGTTACGTTGGATGAGCTCGCAGGACGTCCGCTGATGCCGGTGTTTCCGAACACACCGCTTGAGCAGTTTGGGAAGGGTTTTGCGCAAGAGTTCGAAGTGTCTGAGAAATCGCTGTCGCGTCATCTGGTGTTGCCGCTCGAAAAAACGGACAGCACTATCGTCGGCTTCTTGACCTTAGACAAAGCGCTTTCCGATCAGCCGGACGCGGCGGAATTGACTCAACCAGTCGCTCTTCTTCTGAAACTTGTTGCCCATTTTATTGAAACGCAGACGATACGTGCAGAACTTAAGAAAAGACAAGGCGGCGAAGAAGTCTTTGCAGCACCGCGAGGTCAAGAACTTCGCCAAGCGCAAGATCGATTCAGCAGGCTTGTGTCTTTAACGGATGACATTGTTTACGTCACGGATCCCGAGGGGCGGGTTGTCTACCTGAATGAGTCATTTACCGAGCGGCTTGGGTACACTCGGGAGAATTACATTGGGCGCAAGCTGAGTGACGTGTTGCTTGATCTTGCAACCGACAGCGAAGCAAACCAGCAACTTGTCGCTTCACTTGGTGATCAGAGTGTTTCGCATCGAGATGGTGAATTGGAGCTTTTCACGAAGACGGGCTATAAGACCGCGTATTCGCTTAGACATCAATGGATAAGCCAAGCAGGCGACCTGGTTGCGGGGCAAGGCATATTGAGAGACATGACCGAACAGCAAGAGCTGCGCGTGCAGCTTATCCGTTCTGAAAGACTTGGCATTGCGGGAAAACTCGCGAGCGGAGTCGCGCATGAAATTAATAATCCATTGCAAGCGATTTCCTCGCACCTGGGCGGACTCCGGGATAAAGTCGAGAAAGACAAGAGCGCGTTGGAAAGTATCGACGTTGTTTCCGATTCTGTGGAGCGAATTCGCCTGATTGTTCGGAGCTTGCTTGATCTTCAGCGTACCGAGCAGACTTCGCGTCGAAACGAGGATATTAACGTGATCGTCGAGAAGTCGCTCGCGTTGCTTGCACCGCAACTCCGGCAGGCACACGTAGAAGTAAAGAAGGCACTATCCGGTAGTCTTCCCAGCGTGAAGATTAACTCGGCAGAGATGGAGCAGGTGTTGCTGAACTTGATCATCAATGCGATATCCGCAATGGAAGGCGGCGGGGTGCTCACAATGTTTACTGGATTGGAAAATGAGCGCATGATCGTACGGGTTTCCGACACCGGCAAGGGGATTGCACCGGAAGTGTTGTCAAAACTCTTCCAACCGTTTTTCACGCATCGTGAGCAGGGAGGAGGGCTTGGGCTGGGTTTGTATTTGTCCCGTAACATTATGCGGAGCCATGGCGGAGACCTGATTGCCGAATCGCCTCCGGGGACTGGAGCAGTTTTTACCGCGATCTTACCTGTCAAAGAAATAAAATAGCGACGCCAAAATTGGCGTCGCTATTGTTTTGTCTATGGCACGTGCTCAACTAATCTGCGCAGGCAATCACAACGAGTGGGTCGATTTCTATCCCAACCGACGACGCGATCTTGCTTAAACGCGACATCGCGGCAATATCCGAGATGGAGTTATGAAGGACTTGAGAGGGATGATTGTGAGCAAGCGTGATGCGGCGGGAACCGGTCAGAAACGCCGGTCTCAGCGCGGCATATGGCGAAAGCTCGACGGTATCTACAGTTCCGACAGCGAGCGTTTGAGCGTGCAGAATATTATTGTTGCTCCCCCAGTAAATGCCGCGCAGCTCTTCATGCGGGAGATGCTTTAGGTCTTCACACACTTGTTCGAGAGTCCATTCGGCATCGCGGGTTGCTTTGGTTGACTGTTCGCAAAGGGCTACAGCCGCCTCTAACTTGATTGCGGGTGCTCTACTTATGGACAAATGCGTGCGGATTTGATCGGATGTGCCAAGCGCACATAGTGCTTCCCAGCCGGCACGTTTCAAGAACAAGGCACATCTTTCCCGATCAAGATCGCTGACATCAACATTCAGAAAAAATCGAGAAAGCAGACTCTCGTACTCGTCGGAAGGCGGCATCATTAGCTGATTGGCGAGTTGGTCGGCGCTTCCGAGGATGGAGAAAGAACTTCGAGCTTGCCGTCCCATTTAACGGCCAAGAGCATTCCCTCGGAAATCTCCCCGCGCAATTTTGCAGGTTTGAGGTTTGCGACGATCACGATGTGTTTACCTACCATCTGCTCAGCGGAATAAAATTCGGCGATGCCCGCGACAATTTGCCGCCGTTGGTCCCCTACTTCGACTTGCAGCTTAAGCAGTTTGTCTGAACCGCTGATCTTCTCGGCCTCGAGCACCTTGGCCGTCCTCAAAGAGATCTTTTTGAAATCATCGAGCGTAATCGACTCTGAATCAACACTTGCCTGCACGGGAGCGGTCTTCTCTTCGGATTTGTCGCCGAGAAACTCCGCCAACGCTGCTTTCACCTCCTTTTCGTCCAACCGTGGGAACAAAGCGTCGCCTTTGCGAATCTTCGCGCCGGTACGCACTTGCCCCCATACTGCGTGTTTGCCAAGGCGATAATCTTGTACCGGCTCGCCAATTCTGGTTAGCAAATCGGTCATCTTTCCGGGCATAATCGGATACAACAGGATTGCAGAAACGCGCAAGGCTTCGAGGCAATTACGCAATACAGTTCCCGCACTATCCATGTCGGTCTTCACGAGTCCCCAAGGAGCAGAGGACTCAAAATAGCGGTTGGTCGCGCGCACAAGCTGCATCGTTTCTTCGATAAGGACGTGCCACTTCATTTCGCCGGTCCACTCTGCCGCGCTTCCTACAAGAGATAGCACGATTTGTTGGAGTTCCGGCGCGTCTTGTTTGGCCGTCGGAATTTTGCCGTCGAAATGATCATCAACTAACTTGGCAACACGCGAAAGCAAATTCCCGAGATCGTTGGCCAAATCGCTGTTCACACGTTTAAGCATGGCTTCAACCGAAAAGGAAGCATCCAGACCGACGACCATCTCACGCAGCACAAAAAAGCGCAGAGCATCCACGCCGAACACGTCGATCAAGGGTTCGACTGAAATGGGTTTCCCGGAAGACTTGGAGATTTTGGCGTCTCTGAAATTCCAGTATCCGTGCACGGTCAAGTGACGAAATACAGGCAATCCAGCCGCATGCAGCATAATCGGCCAATAGATACCGTGCGGCTTGACAATGTCCTTGCCGATCAAATGCTCGCAATTTTCCCAGAGGTGTTTCCAGTCTTCGCCGCGGCCGTAGTCAATTCCACTCAGATAATTTAGAAGCGCGTCGAACCAAACGTATGTTACATAGTCTCGGTCGAAAGGCAATTCAATTCCCCAAGAGAGCCTTTCTTTTGGACGTGAAATACAAAGGTCTTCGAGTGGTTCACGCAAGTAACCGAGCACTTCATTCTTGTACCGCTCGGGGCGAACAACATCAGGATGCGATTCCACAAAGTCGCGCCACCAATCCTGGTACTTGCTCATCCGAAAGAAGTAGTTTGATTCTTTCACCTTTTCGGGAACGGTTCCGTGATCGGGGCACTTGCCGTCCACAAGTTCTTTTTCAGTGCGGAAGCGCTCGCAGCCGGTACAATAGAGCCCTTCGTATTCACCGTAATACGTGTCACCCTTGTCGTGAAGTCTTTGCAGGACTTCCTGTACAATGGCGCGATGATCGGGGTCCGTTGTGCGAATAAAACGATTCGGCATAACGTAAAGCTGCGGCCAGAGCTTGCGAAAGCGGCTGCTGATGTCATCGACAAACTCTTGTGGGGACACTCCCTTCGCGGCAGCGGCCTTGGCAATCTTGTCGCCGTGTTCATCCGTGCCCGTAAGGAAGAAGGCATCTTCGCCCAGTAAACGACGATAGCGCGCCGAAGTATCTGCAAGTATTGTTGTGTACGCGGTACCGATATGCGGATCCGAGTTCACATAATATATGGGTGTGGTAACGTAATAGTGCTTCATCAATGTGCTCATTCTTCGTGGTCGGCATTCCCTCCGGTACCTTGTTCACTTCCACCTCCGCCACCGCGGCGGCGACGTCCGCCTCGCCTTCTCTTCTTGCGGGCAGGAGCCTGCTCACCGTCGTCGCCGTGAGCCGCCGCTGCATCTGCCGGAGCTTCGGAACTGGTTGGTTCAGGCTTGTGCTCATGCATGTGGTGCGTAGCCTTAGCAGAAGAGTCACTCGGCCGTTTCTTTTTGCGTTTGCGCTTTCTCTTTGCCGGAGATTCCATAGACACAGAGACGTCGGTTGAAACATCCATTGAGGGCTCTTCGTCCTCAAAATCAACTCTGAATCCACCTTCGCCGTGCAGCGTAATACGATCTCCGCGCCCAGTTTCTCCTTGGGGCGCAGCCTGCTCCGGTCGCCCGGTTGCAGCAGGTGCGTCCGCCGCAGGTTGACTCTTTTTGCCGCAAGTACATATGCACTCGTTCTTCGGCATTTGGGGCCGCCACGTGGTTAGGTCTACAAACTGTTCTTTCGAATAGCGGTCAATTGTGCCGTTGCTGTATCGAACTTGAATCTGTTCTCGGATGACGTCAAGTTTGTCGACTTCGCCCATTCCCTTGTCGTCGTCCTTGATCGGATGTCCGAGTTTGGGGCAATCGCGCTGAAACTCACGATAGATGTCCAGCTCGTACCGCAAACAGCATTTCAGCCGGCCGCAGACACCCGAAAGTTTCGAGGGATTTAGCGGCAAATACTGGTCGCGCGGCATCTGCGTCGTGATCGGCTTGAACTCTGTCAAGAACGTCGCGCAGCAAAGCGGGCGGCCGCAAACTCCGTAACCGGAGATCTTTTTTGTTTCGTCGCGTGCGCCGATCTGCCTGAGGTCGATGCGCGTTCTGAATTTGGTTGCAAGCTCCCGCACCAGATCACGGAAGTCAACACGGCCTTCAGCAGTGAAGTAAAATGTCAGCTTGCGTCCGTCCCACTGCATTTCGACGTCAACGAGTTTCATGTCGAGGCCATGCCGCTCAATTTCCTGCCGAGCCAGTGCCTTAGCTTCTCGCTCGCGCTCGCGGTTCATGCCCAGCTTCTCAACGTCTTGTGCTTTTGCTTTGCGAAGGACAGTCAATGCAATCTTGTCGCCGGGAGAATCCCCATCGCGAATGCCGACGAACGCGACTTTTCCCAAGTCTTGCCCGCGGTCCGTCGTTACAACTGCAAGGTCGCCCCGTTTGAACGGGTATTGCCAAGGATTCTCCGCATATTCCGTGCGGCGGCCCTTAAATTCTAATTCAAGTAGGTCATTCATAAATTGTGAACTTTAGGCTCTGGTCCGCGGCCCAAGTGCTCGATTGAGTTCGATGGCCATGGAGGTAAGCACTAAATTGGGGGTGTAGCCAAGCGATCGGGAATTTGCGGCTCTGTCCACAGCTTCGATCGCAAGTTTGAAATCCGCTTCCGGGTAAGCAGCGGTCATTTTTGAAATTCGGTCCCTCTGAGAAGGGAAGTGAACATCGGAATTTGGAATTCTTGCGGACGCCGCATCCGACAGAAACAACGTCATTAACTCAAAGAACGCGTTGTCCAAAAACGCGCTGTCTTCAAGCAGGCGACTCACTTGCTCCTGAACTTTGTCCGGAATAAGCATAGCCGACATCGCCAAGAACTCCACAGCGGCCTGCTCAAGATATTCTGGTTCCATTTCGGCAAACGCGATTGCTCGCCGCATGTTTCCGCCGGAAAGGGCACCTGCAAGTTCCGCTGCCCGTTCGGAAATTCCTGCATCGCGCAACGCGGATCGTATTTCGGCAGCGGAATAGGCAAGCAGTTTGACGGGTTGACAGCGGGAGCGAACCGTGGGTAGAACGGCCTGCAGGTTCGACGCGGTCAGCAGCAATACAGCGGAAGTCGGAGGCTCTTCCAGTAGCTTGAGAAGAGCGTTCTGCGCCTCGCGAAGCATTGTATCCGCATTCAAAATGACATAAACGGCGCGTTGTGCTTGAAATGGTCTGCGATAAGCTGCATGAAGAAGTTCCCGCGAATCTGCCACTCGGATCTTTGCGCCGGTTGCTGACTTACGCCGTGCCGATTTGCTTTCGCTGGAGGAAAACTCGGATAGATCAGTCGACGTATATGGATCAACCACGAGCCTTTCGCGCAATTTGCTCAACTCTTTGCCATATGTTTCGCTACCGGGAGTATCGGAGTCCTTTGGGGAGCCCGTCGGCGCAATGAGATGGAGATCAGGATGGTGCAAAGACTTGAGTGCCGCACATTGCGGACACGTTCCGCATGGGCCCGTTCCGGGCGCGTCACAGAGCAGCAACTTGGCAAACTCAATTGCAACGGCGCTCTTTCCGATACCTTCAGGGCCGCTGATCAGGTATGCATGCGCAGTCCGATTACCGGCGAGTGTCGCGGCCAGCCTCTTTCTCGCGTCGTTGTGACCAAGCCACTTGATAACGGTTACTTCTTTGCGGGTCCGAGCCATGTAAGAGGATCTTGTTTGTCTTTGCCGGCCCAAACTTCAAAGTGCAGGCCATAAGAGTTTTTCTCGGCGTCAAATCCGGTATAACCTACAATCGTCTGAGGATCGATCGAGTCGCCTTGTTGGACAAGGATTTCGGAAAGTCGGGCATACACGGTGTGGTGATCACCTTCATGCTGCACAATACATACGTTTCCAAATCCGCGCAGCCACGTTACGGTAGCTACCTTGCCCGCAGCAACGGCCCTCACGGGCACGCCTGAAGCGCTTTCGAGATCGATACCCGGGTTCTCAGTCACGGTTTCGAGTTTTCTGTGGCGTTTCTTTCCAAAGCGTGACGTGACGTTTCCGCTTATTGGCCACGGAAGCAAACCCTTCTGAGATGCGAAGGTAGTCGTTCCGGCAAGTTGATTAATATTCGTTTCGACTATAGACTCGACCTTGCGAATGGATGCTTCCTTCTGGCGCAGCTGTTCCTTGACATATTTGGAGGATGCGTCAATGGCACGCTGTTCCCGCAAAAGGGCGTCTCGTTCCACGTTGGCCAATTCGCGCTTGGTCTCGAGTTCGGCTTTCCGAACGGCCAACTCCGCCAGAATGGTCTCGACCTGACTATGGCGATCATTTAGGGCGCCGGTTTCATCGATGCTCCGGTCTTCGAGGTCTTGAATATCCCGCAGACCGCGCGCCGTCTCAATGGCCCTGCGTTTGGCCGAATCCCGCAGACGGTTTATTGCGGAACGCCTTTCCATAAAATCCGCGAGACTTGCGCTCCCCAACAGAATTTCCAACATTGCCCAGCGGTTTAACCGCAAATCCGACATGACAGATCTTGCCAGCACATGCAGAAGGGGTTGCCGTTCTGCTTCAAGAATCCGATATTGACTATCGAGTCTCGCTGCCACTTCAGTTTGACGGATTAAGGCTATTTCAAGGCCCCTGAGGCTGTCATTCAGCGTCTTTTGTTGGCTGGTTAGCTCACGTGTGTCGCGGTCCAAAGCCGACAGAACACGCGCAATGCTGTCCATTTTCGCCAAGATACTGCCTGCCGAGTCAAGGTTAGCTGCACGTGCAACACCTGACAAACCCATTGAAAAAGCGAAAGATATTATAAAACAGTATCTTAGCAATGACTTATTGACAGAATTTACGCAAACTGTATGATAACAGTAAATTCGCGAACTCGCAACCAACCTAACCTACAAACCTCACTCTTTCCAAGGAGGCAGTCCATGCGTGCTCTTTTGATTCTCCTTCTGCCCGCATTGGTCCACGCGCAGTTTCTGTCGAGGATAGAGAAACCCGACTATTTGGTCTGCCCGCATGCCCAATCCCAAGAGCGTTGGTTGAACACCTCTTTGGATGCGGAGAGCTTGCATACCTATGACCAACTCGAACTGATTCTAAACGTCAGCGTTCAAGACGGTGACTCGCCAATGGTGGCGACGGCGACTATCAAACTTGTAGCGCGAGACGATCTGGCTGAGATTCCCTTCAATGCAGAAGGATTGGAAATTTCGGACGTCAGAGTGAATACGTTGAGCGTCGGTTATTCCCACGCTGCGGACACGCTGCGCGTCTTGCGGGCAGTAGCTCAATCGGAAACGGTTGACGTCGCAGTGGACTATTCTGTTCAGCCAAAACTCGACTGGAACGATACGGGATTTCAAACAGGATGGCAGCATTGCTATACGTTTAGCGAACCCTTCGGAGCGCGACAGTGGTATCCTTGTTGGGACCAGCCCTCGGACAAATTCAGTCGGATCGAGACATTTGTTCATATGCCTGAAGGCTGGTCCGCCGCAGCAAACGGAACTCGCTTCCTGCAGAGCACTGACGGTCCGGGCCGGGTCTATGAAGGGTACATAACTGACGCGCCAACTTCAACCTATTTGGTCATGTTTGCGGCAGGAAATTTCTCCACACATATTTTCGACGATGGGCCGGTCCAGTACCGCTACTATGCGTGGCCTCGATCAGACTCGGCACAAGCTGAATACGACTGGGAACGGACACCGCAAATGGTTGAGCTCTATTCCGGACTGTTCGGCGACTATCCGTTCTGGGACTATGGAATGGTGATGACAGACATATTTGGCGGGTGGGGTGCGATGGAGCATCAAACCTTTACCACCTACGGATTTCACTTAGTTGATAGCACGCGAAATTTTGAACCCATAGTGGCGCATGAGCTTGGCCATCAGTGGTTCGGTGATCACTTGAGCCCAGTCGATTTTCGGAACATGTGGCTCAATGAGGGATTTGCGACCTATTGCGGCGTACTCTGGTTAGAACATCTGGGCGGAGACTCTGCGCTGAATTCTGAAATGCACGGACAAGCCGAACTCTGTATCTCCGAAGAGCTCGACAATCCTCCGAGTTACTCCGTATATGATCCGCCAATGGAACGGATTTTCGGTGTGAACGTATACTTCAAGGGGGCGTGGGTTCTGCACATGTTGCGCGAGCAGTTGCTGGGGGACTCGCTCTTTTTCGAAGTCCTCCGCGACTATGTTGCGACATTTGGCGGCGGCAATGTGGATACCGAAGACTTAATCAACGTCATTAATGACCACTACTCCGGGCCAAATGTTCATTGGTTCTTCGACCAATGGGTCTATGGTATGGGACTGCCAGTCATAATGGTGGACCTTCAACCTGATCCCGGTGAAGCAGTTCTGAGAGTTTCGGTCAGCCAACTCCAGACGACGTCGGGATACTTCAGTTTTCCGTTGGTTGTCGAGCAGGGAGCCGGACAAGACATGACAACTGATACGGTTTGGGTGGAAGCAGAACCGAGTTCAGAGCGTTTGTTGGCATTACATTCTCTGCAGGCAAGACTTGCAGAAAATCAAATTGCGTTGTTCGAAGAAATACCCAATGCAATTGAATCCCCGGGTGAACTTCCCACTGTTTTCACGCTTGGAAACGCCTATCCAAACCCCTTTAATCCAAGCGTCACGATACCCTTTACGCTGGGCAAAACTGCGCAAGTCACGGTTGATCTTTTTGACATTACCGGCCGTCGAGTCGCGACTATTCTGGATCGAAAGATGGTCGCAGGCAATCACTCGATAAACTACCAAGCTCCGAGCACGCTTGCAGCGGGAGTCTATCTTTTGCGCGCGGAGAGTAGCGGCCATTTTCAAACTCAGAAACTCCTGCTCTTGAAATAGTGAAACTCCAAGTTGTAACCGTCGGAAAACTGAGGGAAGCATACTTTAAGGCCGCATGCGATGAGTATGCCGGCCGAATTCGCCACTTCCTGTCCTTTGACGAATGTGAAGTTCCTTCCGCAACGAGTGACAGCGGCAATGGCACAGGCAAAGGCGCGCTGCAGACAGAAGCCGACTCCATTCTGAAACAGGTTCAGCAAGGATCAAAACTCGTCGCGCTCGACATCAAAGGCAAGCAAATGTCGTCGGAACAACTCTCGCAGTTTCTGCAAGACGAAATGCTGGCCAGCACGAATCGTTTGTCATTTGTCATCGGCGGCGCGTGGGGTTTGTCGCCGACGTTGCTTGAATCCGCAGCCTTACGGCTGAGTTTCTCGCCGATGACCTTTCCGCATGAACTTGCGCGGGTGATGCTTTACGAACAACTGTATCGCGCCTTGAGCCTCTGGAAAGGGCTTCCTTATCACAAATAAAACAACAATTTGTGAATTTCTCTTGCTTCATGCGCCGGGAATTTGTAGCTTATTGAATCCAGAAGAATTAGAACCATCGTGCCTACACAAGAACAAGTATTAGAGACCCTCAAAAAGGTCAAATTTCCGGGGCTAACTCGAGACATCGTCTCATTCGGACTGATTAAGGAAGTAAAGGTCGACGGCAACGTCGTGCAGGTACATGTGACCGTTGCTGCCCGCGATCCGGAGACCCCAGGGAAGATCGAAGAAGACGTTGCGACAGCAGTCCGCTCTATGCCCGGCGTCAAAGAGGCACAAGTCCACATGAAATGGACCCAGCCTGCGTCAGCTCCGCAGCAACCACATTCTCGCCCAGCTCCTGACGGCCCTGTGCTTGAACAGGTAAAAGTGAAGATTGCGGTCGCCTCGGGCAAAGGTGGAGTGGGGAAGAGCACGGTTGCCGCCGGTATTGCCCTAATGCTAAGAGAAATGGGGCTTACGGTCGGATTAGCGGATTTTGACATCTACGGTCCGTCCGTCCCGACTTTGTTTGGGATAAATGAAAAGCCGCGTGTCATGGACAACATGATTCTTCCGTTGGAAAGTCATGGAATCAAGCTGATGTCGATGGGATTTCTGGTCGAGCCCGAGACTCCGATGATATGGCGGGGTCCGATGGTACATCAGGCCGCGGATCAGTTCCTGCGCGACGTTGCTTGGGGCGAACTGGACATACTGGTTGTTGACCTGCCGCCCGGAACAGGTGACGCACAAATGACGCTTAGCCAGCGCATTCAGCTTGATGGCGCGGTGATAGTCTCTACGCCCCAAGACCTTGCGTTAATAGACGCTCGCAAAGGTGTCGCGATGTTTCAGAAGTTGAATGTTCCCATCCTCGGTATCGTTGAAAACATGGCGTCCTTTAAATGCCCCCATTGCGGCGGAGAATCGCACATCTTCGGACACGGCGGGGCAGCGGAAGAGGCGCAGAAGCTCGATTGTCCGCTGCTTGGCGAATTGCCGCTTGTCCCACAACTTGTTGCCGCTGCGGATGCCGGAGTACCGATGATGGCAATTGAGACAACCCCAGAATTGAACAAAGCCTTTAGGAACATGGCAGAGTCAGTGGCCGTCCAAGTAGGTTTGTTCGAGTCCACGAGGAGATAGGATGATTACGGAAGAACAAGTATTCGATTCACTCGCAACTGTCTACGATCCTGAACTCCACATGCCGATCACGGACTTGGGCTTGGTTTATTCCGTCCAGATTGACGGTCAGAAAGTTTCCACCAAGATCACGTTGACGTCGATGGGCTGTCCCTTAGCTGGGACGATTGTCGAACTCGCTCGCGACGCAATATTTCGCGTGGACGGCGTAGAAGAAGCCGACGTCGAGATTGTCTGGGATCCGCCGTGGACAGTGGACATGATGAGCGACGAAGCTCGTATGCGCTTGGGCATGTTCTGATTTCTACTTCACAGCCATATTTATTCCTTTAATTCGGCACCGCGAGGCCATGAAGGATTCTGCCCTCGGAATCCATCGACTCGCGATGGATTTTTCCTTCCCAACAAAGACTCCATGAATACCAAGATCAAAGCAAAACTCGTCGACGCGGCGGGTTTTTCGCGCACGATTACGCGAATTGCGCACGAGATAATCGAGCGCAATCGAGGGACAGAGCATCTCGGGATAGTCGGCATGCAAACTCGCGGCGTGTATATCGCCAAGCGGGTCGCCGCCAAGATCCAGGAGATTGAAAACATCGACGTACCGGTCGGTGTGCTGGACGCAACCCTTTACCGCGACGACTACCGGACGTCACTGCGTCAACCGTCCGTGCAGCAAACGGAGATTCCATTCGATCTTTATGACATTAATGTGGTGTTGGTCGACGACGTTCTCTATACTGGCCGCACTGTCCGGGCTGCACTCGAAGCCATTATGGATCAAGGGAGGCCGAAGCGCGTGCAGCTCGCCGTAATGGTGGACCGCGGGCATCGCGAACTTCCCATTAAGCCGGATTTCATTGGCAAGAATGTGCCGACCAGCATGAACGAGGAAGTACAGGTTCACATGGCTGAGGTGGACGATGAGGATGCAATCTATCTCGTGGAGGTGGAGAAGTGAGTCTGTTGTCACAAAAGCATATGCTGGGACTTGCGGACTATAGCGCAGAAGAAATCCAGACAATTCTCGACACGTCATTACAAATGCGGGATATTCTGAACCGTCCCGTGAAGAAAGTCCCGACTCTGCGCGGCGTAACGGTGGTGAACTTGTTTCTCGAGAATTCGACCAGGACGCGAACCAGCTTTGAGTTGGCGGAGAAGCGGCTTTCTGCCGATACGCTGAATTTCTCTGCTTCCGGAAGCGCGCTTTCCAAAGGCGAAACCATATTGGATACTGCGCTGAATATTGAAGCGATGAAAGTTGATGTCGTGGTCATGCGCCACAAGTCGCCGGGCAGCCCGCACTTTCTTGCGCGGCACTTGGAATCGATTATCATTAACGCGGGGGACGGCCGTCACGAACATCCGACTCAGGCCCTGTTGGACATGCTGACGCTGCGGGATAAATACGGCTCGCTGCAAGGGCTGCGTGTGGCTCTCGTGGGAGATATTCTGCATTCGAGAGTCGCGATGTCCAATATTATTGGTTTGAAGAAAATGGGAGCGCAAGTCATTATCTGCGGTCCGGCTACCCTGATTCCACGGGGCATTGAAAGGATGGGGCTGGAGATTACGAATTCGCTGGATGAGGCGATTCAAAGCGCCGATGCTCTGAATATTCTCCGCATACAATTGGAGCGGCAAGCTGCGGGACTTTTCCCGTCACTCCGCGAGTATCACAAATACTTCGGCGTTACGCGCGCCCGGCTGGACAAGGCAAAGGCGCCGTTGACAATCTTGCATCCCGGGCCGATGAATCGCGGCGTGGAAATTACGTCGGACGTCGCGGACAGCGAGCATTCAGTTATTTTGCAGCAAGTAACAAACGGCGTTGCCGTGCGTATGGCTGTCCTTTATTTGCTCGCCGGCGGTCGTGCCGAACCTCAATCTTAATCTCCATTCAGCCTAACATGACAAGTAAATATTCAAGATTTGACAAACCCGCAAGAGCTGAAAATCTCTATTTGCAGGGTGCGCGCGTAGTTGATCCGCGCAACGGTCTCGACAAGACTATGAACCTGCATATCAAGGACGGAGTGCTCCAAGCGGAAAGTGCGACTGCTCCGGACGGTGCGGACGTCGTCGATTTGCGCGGCCACTGGATAACGCCGGGTTGGTTCGACTTGCACGTGCATCTCCGCGAACCGGGAAAAGAAGTTGCCGAAACGATTGCAACAGGCTGCATGGCCGCCATGAACGGTGGATTTACCGGCATTGCCTGTATGCCGAACACGAACCCCGCTCTGGACGATGCGGCGATTGTGAGCTGGGTGTGTGCACAAGCTAAACCGTTCCCGGTGGACGTCCACGTGATTGCCGCAGTGACGCGCGGTCGTGAAGGCAAAGAACTGGTCGAGATGAGTGAAATCGTCGAAGCAGGTGTGCGCGCCTTTAGTGACGACGGTGGCCCGGTCAAGAGCACCGCGGTTCTCATGAACGCGGTGCAGTATGCGAATATGCTTGGTGCAAAGGTCTTCGAGCACGCTGAGGATATCTATCTTGCCCAAGGTGGATCGATGAACGACGGCGAATGGTCAACACGGCTGGGAATCAGCGGCATTCCTACTATTGCCGAAGCCATCGACATTGCGCGCTGCATACTCGTAGCCGAGTATACGGGCGGAGCTATTCATATTTGCCACGTTTCGGCAAAGGAATCGGTAGAGTTGATCCGCGAGGCCAAGCGCAAAGGACTTCGCGTCACCGGCGAAGTGTGTCCTCACCATCTGCTGCTCACGGACGAACTTTGCCGGACCTTTGACACAAATTTCAAGATGAATCCTCCTCTTCGAAGTGAAGCGGACAGAAGAGCTTGCTGGGAGGCTTTCCTTGACGGCACTTTGGAAGTCTACTGCACAGACCATGCGCCGCACTCGTGGGAAGACAAGACTCAGGAATTCGACGTTGCGCCGTTCGGAATCGTCGGACTCGAGACCGCGCTGCCGCTCGCGCTTACGCATTTCTTAAGGCAAGGGATGACACTTGAGACTCTGCTTGAGCGATCTGTTTATGCGCCGCGCGAGATTCTTTCACAGCCGATTCCTCGTATTGCCGCTGGTGAAGCTGCCAATTTAACTATCATTGACCCCTCACACACTTGGAAGGTCGATTCCGAGCAGTTTAAGTCGCTCTCGAGGAATACGCCATTTGGCGGTTGGGAAATGACCGGACGAGCGAGAGGAACCGTACATCGCGGCATGGCGCTAATTCAAACATTTTAGCGGCAGGCGTTCAGCGAATGCGGGTATTAGACTAAGTAAAGCGGACTACTTCAATTCACAGGAGTATAAATGCGACAAGCGGTTATTGCGCTCATGATGATTGCGGCGATTCTCTTTGCCGGATGTTCTTCAAAGGTCGCGGACGGCACGATCATTACTGTGCTCTATTCATCTGAAGCTCGTGGGAAACTTGAAGGCTGCGGATGTAAGAAGAATGGCGGCGGCATCACTAAGCGCAGCGCCAAAATTGAACAGGCACGCGGCGCGGATGACAAAGTAATCTATTGCGACGCGGGCAATTTTTTGACAGGAACGCCTGAAGTCGACAATTCGGACGGTTTGATTTCGGTTGCCGCCTACAATCACATGGGGGCCACTGTAGTCAATGTGTCAGAGCGGGAACTGGCCAGAGGAATGGATGCCTTTGAGGCTGCCAAAAAAGCCGCGCAGTTCAGGTTTGTGTCAGCTAATGTCCGTTCAAACGGACGACTTGTAGCGGATCAATACATCATCAAGACGGTGAAAAACGTGCGAATCGGATTTGTCGGCCTGTGCGGTTCCGAGCAGGTTATGAGAATAGATTCCACGAAATTGCCGTCAGGTGTTACGATTGACGATCCGTTGACGACCGCGCGGAAAGTGATTCCGGATCTTATGGACAAGGTGGACCTGCTTTTCATTTTGTCAACATGCGGAGATCAAGCCGACAGTGCAATAGCCGAGGAGTTTCACAGCGTAAACGCAATCATTGGTGGTCGCAGCTATCGCGCGAACGAAGACTCGCCGTGGTTAATTAACGACACGCGAGTGGTTCGGGCCCAGCGCGACGGCCGCGCGCTCGGCAGGCTTGATTTTGTTTTCGGGAAAGAAGGATTGGTTGACAAGGTCGAGGCCAAACGTATCGACTTGGAAACCACGGATCCTACGGATGACGAAATGTTGTCGTTGATCAGAGAGAAGATTCCGGGATTTGTTGATAATCCGCAGGACGGAGTACGAATCAAAGGCTAATCGGACTCTGCAGTAATAAACTGAAAAGCGGCGGTTCATCTGAACCGCCGCTTTCTTGTTGAAGGAATTACAGACTTGTGCTATGATAGTCCGAGTTCATTCATGATCGCGTTCCACTCTTGCTCGGACAGCATCTTCGAGTGTTCAGTCAGGAGATCGGGAATTCCGTCCTGAAAACCATAGGCAAGTCTCGTTGCCTTGTCAGTTGAAACAAGCAAGTCGCCGTGTGCAACCAGCTTCATCTTGGTAACCGGGCACACCAAGATGTCCAACAATTCGGGATCGATATTCGGCATGACTTAGGCGACCGTGATGCTTTTGTCCAAATAAACGTCTTGAATCGCGTTAAGCAATTCAACGCCGGTTTCAAACGGTTTTTGGAATGCCTTACGTCCGCTGATCAATCCCATTCCACCTGCACGCTTGTTGATCACGGCGGTCTTGACGGCATCGGCCAGGTCATTCTTACCGGAAGCTCCACCCGAGTTGATCAATCCGCAGCGACCCATATAACAATTCACAACTTGCCAACGCGTGTAGTCAATCGGATGGTCCTTAACCAATTCTCCATAGACACGCTTGTTTGTCTTGCCGAAATTCACGGCATTGTATCCGCCGTTGTTTTCGGCCATCTTCTGCTTTATGATGTCAGCTTCCAAAGTGACGCCGATGTGGTTGGCCTGTCCGGTCAAGTCTGCGGACAGATGATAGTCCACGTCCTTTTTGAAGGCGTTGTTTCTGAGATAACACCACAGGACTGTAAACATGCCCAGCCGGTGCGCCTCTTCGAACATTACACGCACTTCTTGAATTTGGCGGGAGCTTTCTTCAGATCCGAAGTAGATGGTTGCTCCTACGCCTGCCGCACCCAGATCGTAGGCTTGCTCCACAGTGCCGAACTCGATTTGGTCGAATCGGTTGGGATACGAGATGAACTCGTTATGGTTCAACTTAACGATAAACGGAATCTTGTGCGCGTACTTTCTGCTCATTGAGCCAAGCACGCCAAGTGTGGAGGCGACGCCGTTGCATCCGCCTTCGATCGCCAGCTTGACAATATACTCAGGGTCGAAGAATATCGGATTAGGCGCAAAGGATGCCGCACCGCTGTGCTCAATTCCTTGATCGACAGGGAATAATGAAAGATACCCGGTACCCGCCAGTCTGCCGGTATTGAACATTCTTTGCAGACCATTAATTACCGCCATCGGACGGTCTGTTTGCGTCCAAACACGGTCCAGAAAATCCGGGCCGGGCAGATGCAGTTGATTCTTGGAGATTCCTTCCGACTTATAGGTCAGCAAGGGTTGAGCTTCGGCACCAAGAAGCTCTTCAATCCGCGTGGCCATATTATGCCTTTCTTATACCTAAGGTGAAATTGTGTGCTTTTCTTATTCAACTCGCGAGGCGCAAGTCAAAACGATCACGTAGACTTTGAATTCTGATCCTGGATTCAAGTCCTGCCACTGTGCTGGGCCGGAGACGAGATCCAATGTCGCTTCAAGTCTGAAAAGGTTGTCCAATCCATTGTCTGGATTACCATCGTTTCCCGGATAGTCCGAGCTGTAGATATCGTAGGTTCCTGAATAAACAGCAGTCCACTTTAGCGTGGAAATTGTTCCATTGGACCAAATAGAGAGATCTGTAGGTGAAGTGCATCGTTCAGGCGACAATCTACACGGAGGCGGATACATTTCGATTGGATGTACCCAATCCGCATCTGTGAAATTTGTCATAGCGATTCGACCGCCTGAGCTATCTTCAATCGCGGCGATGCCGTATCCCTGCAAACCATTACTGTCAGGAGAACACCAAGAGACCGGTGCGAGGCCGGGGCCCGGACGAGGTCCCGCGTAGGACGGGTTCAAGTCCTCGTAGCATTGAACGAAATCCTCTGGCGATCCTTGGTGTACCACGAGTAAATGATTGGAGAACTGTGCGTAGTCAGCACCGGCACTCGACAACGCTTGGTTCGGACTTTGATGCGGCAACGCATGCGGACCTTGGATGACGACCGGATTGAGCGGATCGTTCATGTCTATCTCGTAGGCACGCGACAGTCCCGTATTGGACGAGTCACGTATCATAACCCACAAGTGGTTATGCGTCGGATCAAACGCGGCGCCGGACCAGCGCATAATCGGCAGTCCGGGCAGCGACGTCCACGATTGAACCACTCCGCCTCCGCTCGATAGTCTGTATAGTCTCCCCGTTCCCGAGAAGTAGTCGATCGTCGTTCCGCACCAGAACTCGCCTCCGTTGCGCGGATCGAACGCGAGCATGCGTGATGGGCTATTTTCAATGGACTGCCAATTCAAAGGCGGAAGTGAGTCGCATGTCGCCGCTTCGTACCGCAAAATAGTCTGAGTTGTTCCCGTTCCAGGATAATAGCTTTGGAAAAAGATGTTTCCTTGCCCGTCACCTTCACCGTCCAAATAGCGGTTACCGATTCCCGTCGTTCCCCGCACGTCGTCGACGCAAGTCTCGTGGTTGCAGTCGGCTATACACTCGAACAACAGGTCAAACACAATTCCAGTCGTGTCAAAGCTCTCTGCAACGACAAAGTATTCTCCGTTAATCAGCCCCGCCGCCGAGAGCGAGTCTACGCCGTACAAAACACAGTTGCGCGGATCACAGGTTTCAAGCAAGAAAAGCGCAACATGGTGGGCCGTATCCGTCGCGGCATGGATGCTCAAATTACCCTGATTGGGAACTTGCATTCGATAGACGAGTTCGCCGCCAACGAAGTCAAGATCGCTGCAGCAATAGCGATCCGTTCCGCCGATGCCCGAAAAGATCTCCTGGCCTTGCACCAAGATTCCGTCTTCCGAACATGCAACGAATTGCGCACTACCACAATCTAACGAGTGAACGACAGGCGAACATGCGACTGGCGAAAGCTCCGAACAGCTTTTGCATTGCGCGGACAGACGAATGTCCGCCCACGCAACATCGTCCGTTCTTTCGGTAACCAACCGTCCGGCGTTGCCGGTCCACTGTTCGCAAGGTTGCGGTGGAAAAGGATCGACCGACGCCGCGGAATATAGGAAACTTGGAAGACTCGCTCCGCCTGTGACCGAATCAATCACCACACCGAGCCAGAAAGGCTCGCTTAGACAGCAAGCGCTCTCTGCGAGAGGCACGCTTACGTCAAGCACAGTTTGAAACTGCGTCCCTCGCTCCACATTTGCTTCAATAGTACAAAGTGGATGAGACGGAGGGCAGCACACGGATTCGAATCCAGCGCAAGCAAACAGGACGCGAAAGTAAGCGCGGTCAGTGGCATTTCCGAGAGTCTCAAAATAAAGCCTTAGGGAGAGATCCGCCGGCTGCAATGGAAGGTCTTCTAAGGCAGGTTCAATCCACTGGTAGACGGTATTTGAGAACGGGTCAAAGTAGACTTGCGGTTCTGAAAATCTCGCAAAAGTACAACTGTCCGGGCAAGGCGGGATTTCCAACGAGTCGCCGAGATCGCATGTCCAGCCAATCGTCGCCATGGGTGCGCCGTGGTCCGGTCCCCAAAACTCATTCCACTCCGAAAGTGTGTCGGACCTAAGCCATACCTTGCAATCTTCCGCAACAAAGGGAGAGGATTCCTCTGACACCAGATTAGCAGTGCTTCCGACTCGAGTTCCCAGCGAAGCCACAGCCAGAAACGCGCCGCTCGAATCGGTGAGCAGTCCGTCAAATGCCAAATTGACGACCGTGATTTCCGGAGCACCGTCCTCTGGATCATCCGAAAAGACATAGGATACAAACCGATGTCCGCGCGACAAACCAAATCCGTTGCAAGGATCGGCACCCACCGCGCAAAAAACGTCTATTCTGAAGTCAATCGTGTCAGCAAGGCTCCCATCGGGCCGCAGGACAACAAAGTCGACGGATTCAATACGGATTGGTTCCGACTCGACGCACTGAAAACAGTCCTCGCTTTTTGACCAAAAGTACGCGACGTTCCCACTGTCGAGTGGGAAAAGACTGGGGATCTGCGGCGGTTCGAGTGGTGCGAATTCTCGGAAACAAAGCACCTCGTCGAGAGTCTGACGGTCTCCCTGTAAAACGTCAGCGGGTTCGCTTTCAACGTCAGCGATAACTGTACGGACATCAGAGACCTTCACGGTCAGCGGTGGAGACTCCGTGTTCGCGGGGATGCTCTTGCGGAGTTCCGTGGCCTGCGCGAGTGTTGCATACAGCAGCACTATGAAGACGGCGCGAATCAAGATTCGGAACTCCCCTCAGACTTTTCTGCATGAAACTTTAGATCCAAGAGTCTACGAACCGGTTCACCGTCCACGAGGTGCCGCTCGAATATGTCATCCAGATCTGTTATCTTCACCTGCGAGTACCAAATGCCTTCCGGATAGACCACGATAGCCGGACCGCGTGCGCAGTTGGAAAGACATCCGGAACTGTTGATGCGAACTTGGCCCGCCAGCCCCGCACTTTTGACTTTTTCTCGCAAAATCGGTACGAATTCCTGCGAGCCTTTTGACGCGCAACATCCCTTGGGGTCATCGGGATCTCGCCGATTTTCACATACGAAAACGTGGTATTTGAATCTTGACATATTGCCTATTGGTTTGACCACAAAAGATACAACAACTTGGCTCAAATTCAAATGATGATTGCGATTTTTTTCGAGACTGCCGGGAACACACCGGGTCATTATTACGTTAGAATTTAAGCAGTTATGGACATGTAGCCCTCGATGAACGTGATTTACAATTAAGCGGAGCAACTCCAAAATGAAGAAATCTACCATTACCTTAATCGCCTTAATGTTGCTGACCACATCCTCAGCACTTGCTAAGGACCGCAACCAGTTCGGGATTGGGCCCTTTGTCGGCGAGCCAACGGGCCTAAATGCACAGTTCTTTTGGGACAAGTCGTCTGCCGTGGATGTCGGGACAGCCTGGTCGTGGGACAAGTGGCTATTGGTCTCGGCAGATTTTCAAATGTATGATTTTTTTATGGATATGCCAAGAGAGTGGAAATGGTACTACGGCGGAGGCGTATTCATGAACTTGGCCAATGATGACCATGATGACAACACTTTTGGCGTGCGAGTCCCGCTCGGTATGAAGTATCATTTCCCTTACTCGATCGTAGATGCGTGGGCCGAAGTTGCGCCCGGGGTTGAACTTGCACCAAAGACCAAGTTTTCATTCCAAGGTGGAATTGGGTTAACGTTTTGGCTCTGGTAGATTGCCCAAGGGCTGATTTTTCCGTACATTCTGGTCTTGAATCACAGAAGGAAAACGTATGACACCGCTGGAAAAACTGCTGGCTGCACGCCGTCGCTGGGAAACTGAGTACGAAACCAAAGGCAAAATCCCCTCGGGGACCCGGTTCGTGACTACTTCAAGCATGGAGGTTCCCCCTTTGTCATGGACGGAGGATCCGTCTCAGGCCGAAACCTACATGGAAAAGCTCGGATTCCCCGGCCAATATCCCTTTACCCGTGGAGTTCATTCGTCGATGTATCGGGGCAAGTGGTGGACGATGCGGCAGTTCAGCGGGTTTGCGACTCCTGAAGAGACGAATAAGCGCTACCGCTACATTCTCGAACAAGGTGGTGACGGACTCTCTGTGGCCTTTGACCTGCCAACTCTAATGGGCCGCGATCCAGACTCTGAGTGGTCACTTGGTGAAGTCGGGAAGTGCGGAGTATCGGTGGCATCTTTGGAAGATGCGGAGATTCTTTTCAAGGATATTCCCTTGGGGAAGATCACGACCTCAATGACGATCAATTCTCCGGCGGCGATCATCTGGGCATTCTATATTGCCGCAGCGGAGAACCAAGGCTGGAAGCGTTCAGATTTAGGTGGAACTTTGCAAAATGACATCCTTAAGGAATACATCGCCCAAAAGGAGTTCATCTATCCTCCGAAACCTTCGCTGAAGCTGGTCGTGGACACGATTGAATTTGCGACCAAAGAAATGCCGAGATTCAATCCTGTTTCGATATCAGGCTATCATATTCGCGAGGCGGGATCCACGGCAATTCAGGAATTGGCCTTTACGTTGGCCGATGGATTTGCCTATGTCGAAGCGGCAATTGAACGCGGACTCGATGTTGACGAATTCGCCCCCAGACTTTCTCATTTTTTCAACTCGCACCTTGATTTCTTTGAAGAGATCGGCAAATTTCGCGCCGCTCGAAGAATTTGGGCAAAGCGGATGAAAGAAAAGTATGGGGCAAAAAATGAGCGGTCACTTTTGTGTCGTTTCCATACTCAAACAGCGGGTTGCAGTCTTCAAGCACAGCAGCCGGAAGTTAACCTGATTCGTACGGCAACTGAAGCCTTGGCGGCGGTCTTGGGTGGAACTCAGAGCCTGCACACAAATTCCATGGATGAAACACTGGCTCTGCCCAGCGAAAAAGCGGTCACATTGGCGATGCGTACTCAACAGGTTCTGAAGCACGAGGTCGTGGCCGGTGCTCCGATTGACCCGTTGGGCGGAAGCTACTTTGTTGAATGGATGACTGACAAGATGGAGGCAGGCGCAAACGACTACTTTGACCGCATTGAAGCTATGGGCGGAGTCGTGCCAGCGATTGAGAACGGTTTCTTCCAACGCGAATTAGCACGTGCAGCTCAAGTGTACCAATCGGAGTTCGATCGCGGCGAGCGGGTGCTCGTTGGTGTGAATCGCTACGTCCAAAAGGACGAGGAAATTGAAATTCCACTTTTGGACATTGCTGAAGAAGATTGCCGTCGCCAGCAAGTAGACAAATTAAGTGCGCTAAAAAGGAGACGTGACGGACGGGCTGCGCAAGAGTGTTTAGATAATATCAAGCTCGCGGCAGAAAAAGACGAAAACTTGATGCCGCATTTGATCGCTGGCGCCCACGCCTACTGTACTCTCGGGGAAATGGTTGACGTCCTAAAAGAGGTCTATTCAGAGTACGAAGAACCTGTGACGTTCTGAGAAATCTAACTACGGATTTATCAACGGACTGGCTTGTGCCAGTCCGTTTTTTTGTGCTGGAATTGAAATTGCAACTGTTACCGCTACAGAAATGAACACTCAAATGCAGAACTACATACGAAACTTTATAGTACTTGCCTTAATTCTTTCCGGGTGCACAATGTCCGGCAAGTCCGTGCTGCGTATTGCGATCTCAAACTCACCGGGTTCTTCAATCATGTACGTTGCGCAAGAAAAGAAGCTCTTCCGGCAGTACGAAGTAGACATCGAACTTGTGGAACTAAATACCGGCTGCGAGTGCATGCAGGCGCTGTCTGAGTCTAATGTAGATGCTGCTATTATTCCCTTTTCAGAGTATTCTTCACTTCCAAACACGGGAATGGGAGTGCTGCTTTTGGTCGCTGTCTCCAACAACGAAGAACAAACCCATCTTCACAGCCATTTAAAGAACGACTGGCAGACAGGTCATGCAGATATTCTTGTCGGTGACAGATCAGAGCTGATGACCCGTAGGCTGGATTGGCAGCGGGTACTTCTTGCGTACGAGCACGCTCGTATGTTACTGCAAGGCGAACCGGATGAACATAGTCGCATTACCGCTGAAAGAGAGCACCGTAGTATTGAAGCAGTGTCGAACGATCTTATGCATTGGAAAGTGTTTGGAATTACCCAGCAGGATTCCCTTCTGGGCGTGGGTGGTCCCTTTGCAAGCATGAATGCACAATGGCAGGGCAGGCAATTTCTCACAGCCGCTGCAACTTTGCGACTTGAAGACACTGTTCCCCAAAAACTTCATTCTGGCCAAACTAACAAAGCCAAATGAAATCCTCTCTCCGCACTTTCTACGAGAACTCCTTGGGGGCAAAAGTCGGTTTGCCCATCTTTCTTATCGGTGCGATGCTTGCCACTTTTGGAGCACTTGGTGTCAATAAGCTCTTCGAGCGACAACTTACACAGCAACTTGAAACCCGTTCAAACCTTCTGTATTTCTCGTTACGAGCGGCAACTCGTTCGACATCAAATGCCGACATGCCGAGCTTCACGAACCTAATGGCTGCGGAGCGTGATGTCGAGCGAATACTAATCGTATCACAAGACAGTCTAATCGACGCGTCAAATAAGAACGCTTTGATTGGACAGAAACTGTCGGCGGTTTCAGGTGCACTGGATCTTCCTTTCCGGATAGACACTCTCAAAGTAGGCGCACGCACGGGCGTACGACTGAAGATCAAGGACAAGTACGTTTTGATTCGCAAGTTTGAGGGGGAACACTCAGATGGGATCGCATCCGGAACGGCGATTATCGTGCTCAATACCCTCGAGGCCAGAAAGAGAATCACAGAAGACACGGCCCGACTTTTATTGTTTCTTCTTGGAGCTTTTGCCGTTCTGATAATAGCTGCTTATTCCCTTGGAACAAAACATATATTAAAACCTCTGCTTGCGATTCGGCAAGCAATGAACCAACGTGCGGCCGGAAATCAGACCGTAATCGCCGTCGTCAAGTCATCTGACGAAATTGGCGAGTTGTCAGGTGCGCTGAACTACATGTTGCGGGCGCTGGAAGAAAGCGAAAGCAGAAGCCGCACAATCATCGAAGCCGCACCAATCGCGATATGTGTCGTGGATGAGTGGTCGGGAGAACTACTTTACAGCAACCGGAACTTTCAAGAGTACTTCGGAATCAACGTTACGGACTACGGATTTACGACTGTTTGGGACTTTCTGTCGGATGACGAAGAACGTATGTTTCTTGAACGTGCAGTACGTACTATACATTCAATTGAAAATAGGGAGATCCAAGTTCGCCGCAGGGGAATGCTAAACCAGTGGTGCAGTCTGACGACGCGCGAAATTCTTTGGCAAGCGCATCCGGCGGTGCTTTGTGGATTCGTCGATATCACAAAAAGGAGAGAGCAGGAAGAGCAGATAACAAGTTCGAACAAGGAACTCGAAGAGATCAACGGACAACTTGAAGAAGCCATCGTGCGAGCCAATAATCTTGCAATGGAGGCGGAAACGGCCAACACCGCAAAGAGTAGTTTCTTGGCAAACATGTCGCACGAAATCCGCACGCCAATGAACGGCATAGTCGGTTTTACACGCTTGCTGATGGAACAGTCCTTGACCAAAGAACAGCAAGAGTACGCACGGGCTGTGCAGGAATGCGCGGACTCCCTCTTGACGCTGATCAATGACATACTCGATTTGTCAAAGATCGAGGCAAAACAAATGACGCTTGAACGTGTCGAATTCGATCCGCGAGAGCTTGTCGAAAGTGTCGTAATGCTGTTTTCGCTTCAGGCGTCGTCCAAAGGGCTCGAAATCGGTTACGTGGTAGAGTCATCGGTACCAAAACGAATTGTCAGCGATCCCACCCGCATAAGACAAATTCTTTCCAACCTGCTTGGCAATGCGCTGAAGTTTACCTCTGAAGGTTACATTTTCGTAAAGATGGCAGCCGAGAAGTTGGCTTCCAATACGTTCAAGATTCGTTGTGAAGTGACAGACACGGGAATCGGAATCCCTGAAGATCGACAAACAAAGATTTTTGAGAATTTCACACAGGCCGATTCCTCAACGTCCCGAAAATACGGAGGAACTGGACTCGGACTTTCGATCTCAAGAAGTTTGGCCCAGCTCTTGGAGGGAGGTCTTGAGGTCTATAGCAAAGTGGACATCGGCAGTACGTTCACATTTACAGGTCTCGTAACAGGCATAGAAGCAAAGAATGACGCCGAAGTTAAGTCCGGGCCTCTCAATTGGGTATTGCTTGAGCCGCGTGAGTTGTTTGCCGATGCGATGATTCAGTTGGTTGGAAGCTCACCCCAAATCGCATCTGATTGGAAACATGCGTTTGAACTGCTGCGGGAGTCAAAAGGATCGTTTACGCTGTTCGTTGGAAACGGTGTCCCTTGTGACGATATCATCTGTCTCAGCGACGCCATTTCCCGCCACCCGGAAACAATGCACTCGCATATCGTCGTGGCAACGGACTACGAAAAGCGAAAACGGCTTCAGGCGCGTACTGTCCCGGTTGTTGGGCGACTGGTTGAGGTCCCCGGACGCATGGAAGCAATTAGGTCTGAGTTGCTTCGGTCTTCAGCAATCAGGAGTGCACAGGGCGGACCTACGAAGCAGCCTTTGGGCGCGCCAAAACTAAGCCTAAAGCTGCTTGTAGCTGAAGACAATCCAGTCAATCAAAAACTTGCGCAAAAGGTGCTTGAGAGGCTTGGTTGTTTGGTGAAGATCGCCGAGAATGGGGAGGAAGCAGTGACGGCCCACCTGCAAGAAGAGTTTGACGCAATTCTTATGGATGTGCAGATGCCCGTACTTGATGGCTTGGAAGCCACGCGCAAGATTAGAGAGCAAAGTGTTCGGCCGAATATTCCAATCATCGCTTTGACCGCGAATGCTCTGTCTTCCGATCAAACCGAATGCATGGAAGCGGGAATGAACGCCTACATTGCAAAACCTTTTAAGCCCGAGCAAATCGTTACGGCTCTTGAAGCATATGGCTTTCGCGCCTCTGAAGTCCCCAATGAGACATAGTGAAGCCCGCAAACTTCGACAGGCAACGCGCGCCAGACATTCGCCGCAGGTCAAGTAACGAAATCTTAAGCTAAGTATTATCAAATGCTAAAATGCCCCGAGTAAGTTCGGGGCATTTTTGTATGCTGTTGCATTCCGAAGCGGAAAACCCTATATTCACTAAATTTCTGTGTTTAGCGGCGAAGGCAATTGCTGAAAAGAGACATATTCATGAGTAAGAAGTCATTTAAGCGTGTTTCCAAGAGCTGGGATGAATTTTGGGCTGAGTTCTGGAGAATAAGGTTGGTGGGAAGTGACGATGCCGCAGACTTTAAGAGCCAGCAAGTCGTCGATTTCTGCTGGGACGTACTTGGAATGAAGCGCGGCCAGACAGTTTTGGATTTAGGCTGCGGTGGCGGGTACCAAGCCCGCTATTTTTCGGAGAGTGGGGCCAAGGTCCATGGCATAGACATTACACCGGTTCTCATCAAACATGCCAAGAAGCACCTCAAGAACCACAATCTTGAAGCGACTTTTGAAGTCGGGGACATGCGAACTTTCACTGTCCCGAAGCCGTTTGACCATGTCGTGGTGCTGGGAATGAGTTTTGGCTTTGGGACTGATGAAGAAAACGCCGAGACAATTCATAGAATATTTGCCGCTCTAAAACCGGGTGGACGACTATTGCTCACGGGACAGCATCCCTACGGCTTGTCCAACCATCTTGGGCCTGAATGGCTTGAGTGTGACGAAGGACTTTTGCTTCACCGGGCCGAGTTTGATGAAGAGTCATGTCGCTTAGGTGGATCGTGGGAACTTGCCTGTCCGGATGGAACGATCATAATGGAAGGCGAAAACCCGGAACAGAACGGCGTTCGTTGCTACACGGTGCCGGAAATACGCGATCTCTTGATCTCAGCGGGTTTTAAGGACATCGAAGCACATGGCGCATGGTACTTGCCGGCACAGCCGCTGCAGTGGTTCTCGATGGAACTGATAATATCAGCGACCAAGCCGAAGTAGGTGGACGTGGACGAAAACAAATCGCTTGTAACGCAACTCGGTCCAATTACGCTTGACCGTCCTGTCGTCCTGGCACCGCTTGCCGGTTGGACAGATACGGCCATGCGGCGCATATCGCGCAGGTATGGTGCCGGATTGGTTTTTTCTGAGATGCTTTCTGGCGAAGGTGTTCGTAGAAAAAATGAAAAAACCCGCAAGATGGCGGGTTTTCATAAAGAAGAGCGACCGTATTTCATTCAGTATTTCGCGACATCGCCTGATCAAGCGGCCGATGCCGCGAAACTGCTGAGAGATCTTGACCCCGACGGACTTGATTTGAATTTCGGCTGTCCAGTCAAGAAGATTATCTTGAATCAGGGAGGCGCGGCCCTCTTGAAAGACGTCGGGTTGCTCGCACGAATCGTCGAAGCGGCTGCCAAGGCAGTCGATATCCCTGTTTCAGTCAAGATACGTTCCGGTTGGGACCATCGTTCACTTAACGCCGTTGAAGTTGCTCAGGCTGTCGAAGGTGCAGGCGCAGCATGGATCACCGTGCATGCTCGGACTCGCAGCGAGTTCTTCCAGGGACGTGCGCACTGGGAGTGGATTGGGGAGGTCAAGGACGCGGTTGGTATTCCCGTAGTCGGGAACGGCGACGTGCGGAATGCGGAAGACGTAAGGACACTTCTAAGCACCACAAAATGTGACGCTGTGATGATTGGTCGGGGAGCAATGGGGTACCCGTTTATTTTTCGGGAGGTTGACCACTTTCTGAAAACCGGAGAGGAACACCCAGCTCCGACACCGCACGAACGTCACGAGGCGGCCGAGCAGCACTTGATGATGCTTGTGGAATTTTTCGGTGATCCGGTCCGTGCCACGCTGGAGTTTCGCAAGCACTTGATCATGTACGTAAAAGGTCTGCATTCCTGTTCGCGGTTTAAAAGTCGAGCGATGCAGCTGCTTGATCCACATGAAGTAATTGCGGAAATGAACGAATTTTTCGCCGGGCTTCCGGATCAGCCAATTCCGAGACCTACCGACGTACTTGAAAGTGCACCAGTCTGGACGTAAGTCAGGAAAGGGCAAGTTCCTTTCGGACCAGCGGAATTAGCTCGCTGCGCATCTTTTCTCGAAGCACCGCGAACACGGTATCAAGATCTTCAGACGGTCCCAGATCATAAGGATCGTCGTACGGATGGTGAATGGTCTTGCGCGCGCCCGGCAAGACCGGACAATTGACTTTGGCGCTGTCACAGACGGTGATAACTAAGTCAATGTCTTGCCCGACGAATTGGTTGACGCTCTTTGATTTGTGATGCGAGATATCTATTCCGATTTCTGCGAGGGCCTTTATTGTGTTGGGATGGACATAACTGGGGTGCGTGCCGGCAGAGTACACATCAACTTGATCTCCTAAAAAGTTTTGAAGGAGGCCCTCGGCCATTTGACTGCGCATCGAGTTGCCCGTACAAAGGACAAGGACCTTTGGCTTATGATTGGACGTCATTTTCTGATGAGTCTCTTTTCCGTGATTGGTGAGATGGGTTGATTGGCCGAGGCAAGCGAAGACATGATGAAGTCGCTGAACTGCACACCGGTGTCCTGTGTTTGCTGCGGCACGAAGCCCAGATATTGTTCGGCCTGAGATTTCAAGACATAGTCAATGGACACGCCGCGATAGTTTTGATCCGCGTCGACGGGCAATCCGTTTACGAGTACTTCAATGTCATTGGGCTCGCCGCTTTTTTCTGCGTATGAGATTTCGAGTCCGGACATTTGCAGGGTTTCAGACTTTCCGCCTATTTGCGCGCGCGCCTGTTGATTTGCGAACAGCAATATCTCCCTACCGCTGAGTTCGAAAGTCATTACGGAATTTGTGAACGGGAGCATCTCAACAATGTCAAGTTTGCGAATCGGGCCGGCAGGGATATCCTTGCGAATTCCTCCGGAATTTACCAACGCAATGTCCGTCTCATAGTGTTGACGGAGCAGATCACACAAGAGATTGCCAAGCGGACTGGTTGCGGCATATTCACGAGTCAAGTTTGAACTTGTAGTGGCAATAATCTCGCCGTATTCGCGGCTGATCTGATCCTCGTAGGTTTTGCAGTAATCTGAGATTTCGGAGTCGGGTGCGAATCGCGCAACATCAAGCTCAACCAGCTTGCCGTCAAAATCAGCCACTTTGTCGTGCTTTACGCGAAGTTTGAGGACTCCGAGGTTTTTGAGAAACGAACCGGCCTGTACGATAATGACACCATTCTCGACGAGCGGCTCCTTCAATCTGGTGTGGCTGTGCCCACCGACAATGACGTCGCAATTGGAAACGTGGCGCGCCAGATCGATGTCATTGTCAACGCCGTTGTGAGTGAGTAGAACGATCACGTCTGTGGCGGGATCAATTTCATCGATCATCGGCTGTGCTGCCGCCGCAGCATCGAGTACATTGAAATCTTCGATTGCATGTTGTGACACAACTCCTGCCAGATCGGTTAAGATGAGTCCAATTACTCCGATCTTCAGGCCGTCGCGTTCGATAATTCTGTATTCTGCACAAATAGCCTTGTGATCGGATTTCTCCTGGACGTTTGAGCACACCCAAGATACGTCGGTCGTCGCAAGAAAGTCACGAAGGTGTTCGGGGCCCAAATCGAATTCGTGGTTTCCCACTTCGATTGCATCGCACTTGCACAGCTTCAACATGTGAAGCAGTGCCGCGCCTTTGAGACCGTCCACCTCCATGTTGCAGATCGGATTTCCAGTCATTAAGTCCCCTGCGTCAAGATAGATCGTACGGTCGTCCGATTTGCGCACGCTATCAAGAGCACCTGACAAGACGGCAAATCCTCCTACCATGGCGGAATCTTGCCGCCACGCAGCCCGTTCAGCCGCAAAATGCCCATGAATATCATTGGTATGCATAATTGTCAGCGTGTTTGTTGAGGCGCAACCGACAATTAGAACGCAAAAGACTATCCAGATCTTCAATTTCCCTCCTTGTTTACAGCCACAATATACATCTGGCCAACTTCACTTTCAAGCCGAAAGTGTGCCCAAATGACCCGCAGTTAATGTAGATGAGAATTCTGTTAACCTGTCATGTGCGCTTCGCCAGTGCGATGGCTTGGTACACATTTCATCTTGCACGCGGGCTAATTCAGCAGGGACATGGCGTATTTCTCTTTGCCCAACGGAATTCCCCGCTTTCGCAAAGGGCGAAAACTGAAGGGATTTTCGGAGATTTTGACCGGAGATTCCACAGTTCCGACCCCCTTGAGATAGCACGGTCGGCGCGTGCCTTGGGTCGTGCAATTCGTGAGTTCGAACCGGACGTGCTTAATCCTCATTGCCCGCCGGGTCACGCGTACTTGGCATTTGTGAATAAAGGTCGTCTGCCCTTGATCCGGACTGTCGCAGAGCCTCGTTCACCGAAGGGCAACGCTATGAACAAGCTAATTCACGAGCGACGCACGGACGGCATGATCTACTCGACTGGGTCTTCTTTGCCGCGCTATGAACGAGTTTTCCTCTTTCAGAATACACTTCAGAGGGTCGTTCCTGCGGGGCTTGACCTAAGCATGTTCCCGCCCGTGGATCGCGGGACATTTCGAGAACAGCTTGCAATTCCCGAGCATGCGCTGTTTGCGGCGATTGTTGCCCGCATGAATCCTGAAAAAGGTCAAGAACTTCTCATTGATGCGCTTGCGATGTTGCCCGAGGAAACCCGGAAGCAGATGGTCATTTTGCTGACCGGTGACGACAACCAGCAGCGAACTGCCGCAGATTTGAAGCAATATGCCCGGTCTCGAAGTGTAGATGAGCACCTGCGTTTCCTGCCAAGACTGCCGGACATTCGGCCGTTATTGACGGAGATCGACTTGGGCATCATAACGTCGGTGCGCAGCGAGGCGGTGTGTCGAATCGCCCTTGAGTACATGGCTTATTCAAAACCCATCATCTCTACGGACGTCAACGTGTTGCCGGAGGTGGTCTACAACAATGTAAACGGGTGGGTTGTGTCATCCACAAATCCGCAGGAATTGGCCGACGCTCTCGTCTCAGCCCTTAAACACCGCCGAGATTTACCTGAATTCGGAAAGCGCGGGCGCGACTTGCTGAACGCTCAGTTTACGCTTGAGCAAATGACCTCGAAAACTTTGGATTTCTACCGCGAAGTTGAGACTCAACATGGCCAACGTAAGTAAGCTGCCCATATCACTTGTGGTGATTACGATGAACGAGGAAGAGAATCTCCGCCGTTGTCTTGCCGCGGCTTCGTTCTGTTCGGAGTTTGTCGTCGTTGATTCCGGCTCAACGGACGGTACTCTTGACGTCGCCGAACAATTCGGCGCACGGATCTTTCATCGGAAATGGAATGGGTACGGAGAACAAAAGAATTTTGGCTGCGAACAAGTGACTCACCCGTGGATACTTTGTATTGACGCGGACGAAGTTGTTACGGACGAGCTGGCCGAGAGCATTCGCATGGCCTTTGCGAGCGATCCGCAAGTCGATGGATTTGACATCAACCGTCACGGAGTTTACGCAGGGCGGTTGATAAATCACTCCGGTTGGTATCCCCAGTGGAGGACCTTTCTCTATCGAGCGGGTGCCGCGAAATGGGGGGGAATGGAACCACACGTGATTGTCGAATTCTCCGGTAAATCGAAGTCGAGGCTCAAAGGAGATTTGCTGCATTATACGTATAGAACGATTGATGAGCACCTTCGAAAGAACATCTCGTCGGCACGTGCTGCGGCGATTGCCATGAAAACCCTGGGGAAAAGAACCTCTGTCATTGATCTGTTGTTGCGGCCGCCCTGGGCGTGGTTTCGGTGTTTTGTAATGCAGCGTGGTTTCCTCGACGGATTCCACGGGTTAGTAATCGCAAACGGACAGGCAACTTATACATTCTTGAAGTATGCATACCTGCGTGAATTGTTGAACATCCGGAACTGAGATTCGACAGTGATGGGAACAATAAATGCTGACGGCAAGAGAATAGCAGCACTGCTCTTTCGCAGGATAGGGGATAGCTTGCTTGCCATTCCGGCATTACGGGCAATCAAACTAAAGTACCCAAATTCACACATATGTGTCCTAAGCGAGTCCCATGTCAAGCGCGTTTTTGAAGGACTCGAGTTTGTCGACCAAGTAGTCGACGTAGAAAGGTCACCCTCTGCGATTGCGCTCGGGACTGCTATCCGCAATCAGAAGGCAGATATTGCTCTTGATTTTCTCTCCGATCCGAGAACAGCGATTGCTTGTGCGCTGAGTCGTGCTCATACGAGAATTGGCTTTTCCAAGTCGGTGCGGCAGTTTCTTTATACCCATAGAATCGCTATCCAGAATCCCCGCACACCGGTTTACAGTGCTGTCCACAAACTTGAGTTTGCAAAAGCATTGAACGCAGCAAACGGTGATTGTCTTCCCGCTATTGCTCTCTCCGAGGAGAATGAGAAACACGCAAAAGAGAAAATGGGTGTTGAGGCGGCTAAAACTATCGCAATGTACGTCACAAGCCGCCGCGACTACAAGAGATGGCCGCTTGACCGCTATTCCGATATTTCGCGAAAACTGCGATCTGAAGGATTTCGAATAGCTGTCATTGCTGGACCGGGTGAAGCCGCAATAGCATCGGAGTTTTGCGCAAAAGCAAATTTGGCAGATGAGTCAATTGCGTCATTTCAAGATATAGGTGACATGGCGGCATTCCTGAAACTTTGTAATTGCTTCGTCGGCAATGATGGTGGGCCCAAGCATCTCGCAGTTGCAGTTGGTACACGCACGATCACGGTATTTCAAAATGACCCGTGGGAGTATTGGACGCCGCCGAATAGCCCGCAGCATATTGCTGTTGGAGGACCCAATGTATCGCCGGATATTGCCGAAGTGTGGCAAGCGATAAAGAGACTGCTAATCGATAGCAATGTCTGATCCCCGCCGCATACTTGTGTTTCGCAATGGTTCAATCGGAAACACTCTAGCTGCTGTCCCGGCACTCAGATGTCTGCGTGAAAGTTTTTCCTCAGCCCAAATTGCAGTTCTCGTGGATCCGGTAGGTAAAGAACTTCTTGCAAACCTCCCCTATTTTGATCGGCTGATAGTTTACGACAGAAAAGGCAGAGACCGCGGGGCATTCGGCTACCTACGCACGTTACGGCAAATTAGAAGTTTCGCTCCAGATACGGCAATCCTTCTGAAACGGTTCTTTCGCAACGGTCTGCTGGCCCGGCTTGGAGGTGCACAACAACGCGTCGGGTTCGAAACAAACCAAAAGGCGCCGCTACTGAACCTGACGATTCCCTACGACGAATCGGTTCACGTCACAGAGCTTGACCTCCGGCTCGTCCGAAAGATCGGCGCTGCAGCCGATGTGCCGTTTTTGCCTGAGATAAAGGTTCTAGAGTGTGAACGTAAAGAAGCAGAATGTATTCTTGCCGAGTCCGGCGTACAAAGTGAATTTACCGTAGCACATTTTGGCGGATATACAAGTGGTGCCGATTTTGTCAGCACGGAATGCCGCAGAGATCTGTTGCGAACCTTAGTCCGGAATAAAGACGTAGTAATAATCGGAAGCGGTGAAAGTGAAGGGAGTCGGGCACAAAAACTTGCCAATGAACTTGACAACGCAGTTGCATTGACGGACATCCCGCTTCGATTGACAATGGCGGTAATTTCGATGGCGACGGCATTTATCGGAACGAACAGCGGTCCGATGCACATTGCTTCGGCGGCGCAAGTTCCCGGAATCGCTCTGTTTCGAAGAGACGATAGGTACGAAATAGAAAAAGTCAAATGGCGACCAAAATACGAAGGCATTCGAGTTGTGCCGGTCATCATGAATGAGCCTGCATGTGATACCGTAATGCGAAGTCAAGCCGCGTGGTTGCCCGAGCTGTGAAAATGGAATTCGGCATCGCGATTCCCGCGTACAAAGACGCAGCAAGACTGCGACGTTGCCTTGACTCAGTAAAGAAGATCGATGCCGGTTGGCTCTCAAACGTGACAGTTGTTGATGACAGCGGAGATGGTCAAGTTGCCGATGCGTTGACAAAAGAATTCCCGACCGTAAAGTGGATCGTTCACGATCGGAATCAGGGATTTGCCGCAGCGGCGAACCACGCCGTATTGGGTTGCTCAGTTGAATGGGTGTTGCTGCTCAATGACGATTCCGAGTTAATAGAAGATGTTAGGGATTCCTTACGGAAACTTCTTCAGAACGAGATGTTGTTCGCGGTATCGCTCCAATCGGTTGATGTCGACGGTAACCGGCGCGAAGGCGCTAAGCGGTTGATCTGGAGCTTTGGAATAGCAAAAATCCTGCACAACGCCAAAGATCAGTTACAACTGATAGACGGCGTATCTGAAACTTCGTATGCAGTGGGAGGGCATGCTCTATTCTCCCGCAAGTTGTTTGAGTCGCTTGGAGGGTTTGACGCGGCCTTTCATCCGTTTTACTGGGAAGACGTTGATCTCAGTCAAAGAGCAAGACATGAAGGTTACGACGTTTTGTACTGTGAAAACGCGCGCGTGCTGCACCATACTACCGGTGCCATTCGTTCATCGGCCAATGCAGATAAGATTCGCGAAGCAACGTGGCGCAACAGGCTATTGTTTTCAAGACGATATGCGAGCGGGTTCCAAAAATTTCTTCAGCCGATAGGGTTGCTGTGGCAGAAAGCAGTCGCAGTGGTTACTCGGGATCACGTTTTAGAGAACGCATTGGCAGAATTTGAGAACACGATTTGAAGCACGAATGTCCTTAACGAGGGAGTAAAATGGATCATCCGCACGAACATACGAAAAAGGTGTTTCGCCCCTACGTATCCGCTGAGACGACGATGGCGGAGTCGACCTTGCGAGCACTCATTCTCGGAGCCGTCTTGGGAATGGTCTTTACCGCGGCGAACGCCTATTTGGGTTTGTACGTCGGAATGACAGTTAGTGCCTCGATACCGGCGGCGGTGATGTCGATGTTCATCCTGAGAAAGATATTCAAAGGCGGAACGATTCTCGAAAATAACATCGTTCAAACGGTTGCTTCATCAGGCGAGTCGCTTGCGGCGGGAATTATCTTCACGATTCCGGCATTCTACATCTGGAGTGCGGCGGGGCGTGACGTAGAAATCCCAAGTCTTTCAACGATAGCCTACATTTCCCTTATTGGCGGCGCGCTCGGCATCTTGATGATGATTCCGCTTCGCCGCATGCTGATTCGCGACGAACATGAGACACTTCCGTACCCAGAAGGCACAGCCTGTGCAGAAGTCCTGTTGGCCGGTGAGCGCGGCGGCGCACACGCACAGAAAGTATTTTGGGGTTTATTTGCGGGTGCAGGATATAAACTCCTGACAGGAGCGGCAATTATTCGGGAGAATTTGACATACGTCTTCCGTACGCCTTCCCGGGCTTACTTAGGAATCGATGCAATCCCCGCGCTGGTCGGCGTAGGATACATCATCGGTTTGCGTGTGTCGGCGATCATGCTGGCGGGTGGTTTGTTGAGTTCGATGGTCCTCGTGCCCGTAATTGCTTTCTTTGGGGAGTCGGCTATCAAGCCAATCTTCCCGGTGACGGACGCTCTGATTTCCGCCATGGACAGCGAGACGATCCGATCCCAATATGTTCGCTACATCGGAGCCGGCGCAGTGACGATGGGCGGGATACTAAGCCTATTGAAAGCTCTGCCTTCACTGTTTCGCTCACTGACAAAAATGCGCGGAAGAAGTGCCGCCGCCGCGACCTCTGAAAGAACGGATGATGACCTTCCGCCGCGGTTCGTCCTTGCGGGAACGGCGATTGTATCGCTGTTGTCGTGGCTTCTTGCGCCCCATGTCCCGGCTGTCATACCGCTTATCGCCGTGTTTGGGTTCATTTTTGTGATGGTTGCGTCGCGAATCGTTGGCCTTGTGGGATCCTCATCCAATCCCGTTAGTGGCATGACGATCGCTACTCTGCTTGGTACCACGTTGTTGTTCTCTGCCTTCGGAATCGGTGGCATCGAAGGAATGGCGGCAGCTTTGATGGTCGGTGCCGTAGTCTGTGTCGCAATTTGCATGGCCGGTGATATTTCGCAGGATCTGAAGACCGGCTTCATTCTTGGTGCGACTCCCCGCAAACAACAGATATCAGAGTTCGTCGGTGTCATTGCAGGTGTCGTCGTCGTCGGATGGGTGGTTCACTTGTTGGGAAGCACCTACGGCTTCGTTCAGGACGCGGCGCATCCGAACGCCTTGCAAGCGCCGCAGGCAAACTTGATGGCGATATTGATTGAAGGCGTCATGGACGGCAAACTGCAATGGAGCTTAATATTCTTTGGGATGTTTATTGCGGCCATTGTCGAGTTGTTTGGAGTGACGTCGCTCGCTTTTGCCGTAGGATTGTACTTGCCTGTCGGTCTATCAGTCGGTATCATGTCGGGAGCGCTAATTAAGCATTTTGCCAGTCAGAGAAACGAACTTTCAGAGGCCGAAGACGGAGGCGTGCTGTTTAGCTCAGGTCTAATTGCGGGTGAAGCACTCGTCGGGATTGCACTCGCTCTCTTTGCGACAGTCGGCTTTTCCCTTGAAGCCTTCGGCGGGATACTCGGAACAATGGAACTTCCGATAACCATCATTGCATACGGCATTCTGCTTTTCGCGCTGTGGCGCTCCGTGAAGTAATTTCAAGCTGGAGCAAAATTGAACGGCTCGTCATATGACGAGCCGTTTTCATTTAAGCGGAACCTGCAAGCGACAATAGATCATTTGATTCGAGAAACTCCGTGGAACCCCCTCTCCACTTTAGTTGTCCCTGCCTAAGGATATGCACATTTCCGGGAGCTGTTTCGATCAATTCAAGGTCATGTGTAACCACGATACAGCATGACCCGTCTTGGCACGTTTCACGCAGCCAGTCTGCCAATACCGTGGCATTCCGTTCGTCCAATCCAAGCGTCGGCTCATCGAGTACGATCACCTCGCGGCTCCGCGCGCATTGCAGGGCCGTGGCTACGACACGCCGTTGGGCAAACGATAGGGAAGTTGGAGGAATATCCGAAAGAGACTCGATATCAATTGAGAATCTCGAAACTAAATCTTTAGCGAAGAGTCGCAATTCAGGGTCTTTCAGACTGTCAAACTCTTCTCTTATAGAGTCAAATAAGAACAGTAGTTCCGGGAATTGCAGGACCAGCGACGGGTAGAAATCACTCCCGAATTCGATACTTCCTGCCGTTGGCTGAAGAATCCTCCCAACTAAATGCGCCAGTGTGCTCTTGCCGCTTCCCGATTCTCCAACAAGATAGAGCAGCTCACCTGAGCGAAATTCGCAATTGACGTTTCGCAATACCGGGACGTCCGGCAAATATTGAAAGTCCAAATTGCGAATACGGATCAGCGGTAGGTTCCCATCATTCATGGCTGACCGTACGGCAAAAGTACGCCGTCCTTTAGTACAAAAGCCTTCATGTCCGCCGGAAGTTCAGAGGGACGACTGACCGCCCAAATTGTCGCTGACTTCACAGAACCAAAAAAAAACGCGCGAAACTCGCGGCGGGATTTGCCGTCCAAATATGAATCCACTTCATCCAGCAGCAAGAGTTCAGGAGCACGGGCAAGTGAAGCGGCCAGTACGACTTTCTGCTGTTGACCGCCGGAGAGTGCATGCGGTGCCCGATCAGCAAGTTCACTAAGGTCAAAGCGCGCGAGGATATCGTTCGCCTGAGTGTTGAGGTTGACATTGCTCGTGCCGTTAAGTTTCAGCGTGTACTCGACTTCTTCGCGAACGGTCCCACAAACGAGTTGTTGTCTGGGAACTTGAAACAAAAAGGCCGGATTGGATTTTCCTGTGTAGTCGACTGTGCCCGAACGCGGTTTCAACAACCCGGCTGCGACTCGCAGCAAAGTGGTCTTTCCGGCTCCGTTGCTGCTGACAACCGCAATCCGCTCGCCCTGTTCTACCGTTAGCGAAACAGAGCGCAAAACATCCGGTTTCGCACCATAACCCGCGCGGATACGGTCAAGAACGAGGAGCGACACGGTCAGCCAACACGAAGTCAAGAATCTTGTCAACAGTCCCCGAACGATGTCGCACAAAGTTCTTTACGGAGGAATCATCCGGTTTGTCCAGCAGGTCAATGGCCCCAGATGCCAAGTCGTCCGGAGCCTCAACAACTCGCAAGAGGTGCTCGTCGCGCGCGTCCTGCGCTTCACGCGACACGTCGATGCTAGGTCCGCATATCACCTTCAGACCATGTGCCATCGGTTCTAATACGCTATGCACACCGCGGCCAAAACCGCCTCCGACATAAGCGAGTTTTCCGTAGCGGTAGAGGTCCGCAAGGACACCCTTTTCATTGACAATCAACACGTCTGCCTCGCAGCAGTTGCCGCGGATCTCACTGTGGGACAAACCGCACTCTTCCGCGCGAGTTTGAATTCTCTGAAGCGCCGCATCCGACGGATCATGCGGTACGACCAACATTTGCAGGGACGGATGTTGTTTGCGAATGTTGTTTAGACTTGAAAGCAATATCTCTTCGTCACGTTCATGCGTGCTGCCGCAGACGACAAAAGCTCTGTTTCGAAGGCCCGTGTCAAGCTCCGGAAAAGGAGCACGCCCCATTTGCGCCCGCCACCAAACGCGGTCGAATCTTGAATCACCGACTGCATCGACGAAGCACTCAGATCCTACAATATGCCGGGCACGCTGCGCGTCCGTTTCAGACACAGTGAGGATACCTTTCAATTTGGAGTAGATGGATCTGTGTATTCCACGGAGTAGTGGCCATGACTTAAGTGAACCCTCGTGAAAGTTCCCGTTGATAAGCCAAACAGATACTCCGAGATTTCCGGATTGCCAAACGAGATTTGGCCAAACGTCGTGCTTGCTGATCATCACGGCTTCCGGTCTAAGCGCCTGCAAGAATTCCCTGACCGCACGCCGGGAGTCAAACGGGCTGTAGTCGGCGAAAGAAAACTCGTTTTCTCCAAGCACGGTAAGCGCTGACGGCGAAAAGAACGTGACACACGGCAGATAGCCGCGTGCCCGGCAGGCCGCGGCGAGCGGCTTCACACCTTCGAGTTCTCCCGCTGACGCACAATGAAAAAGCACGACTCGTGCATCAGGATTCCGCAGTCTGAATTCTCGTACATGACCTTGCAACAAATGCCGCCCGCGCAGACCTTCCCGCAGTTTGGGCGAGAATACCGCGGCAACATGCGCTCCAACCGAGAGCACGGGATAGCCAATCCCGTTGTACAGCAGACTTGTCAGAGAGTAATTACTCATGGTCGTGCCGGCTGGAAACTTCTCGTAAGGCTTGCATGACATTATCTGGTGTGGTCAGCCGCATGCAGTTGTGGTGGTGCAACGGACATTTGTCTGCCCCGAAGGCCGAACAGGGCCGACAAGCGAGCTGTTGCTGCAATACAATCGAGCGGCCACGAAATGGAAAGAACCCAAATTCTTCGACGGTCGGGCCGAACAACGCGACCGTGCGTGCGCCGACGCCCGTCGCAAGGTGCATGAGCCCCGAATCATGGCAAACAACAGCAGCCGAGCTCTTCATCAATGCACCGATGTGCGCAAGAGGAGCATCAATCCACACTTCGCCATCACCGGCAATTTCCCGGCACACCTCCGCTTCTGATTGTACACCACACACAACCAATGTAAATCCAGACTCTTTAATCGATTCTGCCAGCGTTTTCCAATTTTCCTTGGGCCATTTCTTCGTTGCGTGCTTGGCGCCGGGGCAGAGGATAACGAGATTTTTTCTCGTAGTGTCAGGGTCGGTGTCGATGTTAACCAATTCCAGACCGAGTCCGTCGTCTTTTGCGCCGAACGTATCTACCGAATCGACGTACCTAAGCGGTACAGGAAGTACTTTTTTGTAATAGTTCTTTTTGAAACGAATAAGCAGCCAGCGCCTGAATCGATAACGTGAGGCTTTTGACCACAGGAGCGGAAAACAAAATGTGCGCAAGAAAGCACTGCGCAAACTGTTCTGCAAATCAACAATAATCTCGTACCGTCGAGAAAGCAAACGGCGCAGCCTAAGCAGGCCGCGCCATCCTTCATTTTTGTTGAAGACTATGATTTGGTCGATTCCGGGAAGGAGCTTGGCAGCTTCCTCAAACTGGCTCGCAACCAAGAAGTCGATTCTTGCCTCTGGAAACCTGTTACGGAGTGCGCGCATCGTCGGCGCACAAAGAAGAACGTCTCCCAAAGAAGACAGGCGAATGACAAGAATGCTGCCCGAATCGGACAAGGTTAGTTCAGGGTCTTAATCCTGTCCTTGAGGGAGCCTTCGGCCGCAAGGGAATAATTTGGTTTGCTCCCGCTTACACGAACGCTGCCCATCAACTCCGCTTTTCCCTTGTCGTCGAGCTTGCTGCCGTCGCCATCCACAAGCATGGCATACGCGAGAGCATAGGCCGTCGCACAATCTTTCGCCATCGCCACCATACCACCGTCCGGTAAATCTCCGGTTCGTGGATCAACAACCAGTCTGTATCCGTTCGCATCGCGAGCTTCCGCAGGCAAATACGCAAGCCCTCCTTGGCCCATGGAAACGCACGCCCAAGCGCTGTCGCCGGGCTGGCCGGAACTTAGCATCACCTCGACATTTTGCTGGTTCATGGGCATGCCGACGACTCGAACGGCGTATGGGGTTCTTATTTCAAATGCATTGAAACCCATCTGGTTCAGCTTCTCCGCGGCGCGGTCAATCGCCCAGGCGTCGGCATACCCTCGTGCGTCAAACCGCATCATGGGTTTGGAGAGTAGAATCGCCTTGCCGGCGACGAACATTCCACCAGTCTTAATCAAAGAAAGAGCGCTGTCAAGATCTGCCTGAGAAGGTTTCACGGGTTTGCCGCTCGCCAGCCATGCGTCAAGCAGTGGTCCGTAACGTAGATCAAATGCCTCCCCCGTCATGTCGTTGAGTTGCAGTGCGCGCATCAGCATCGCATAGACAGTTGTATCGACAGGGACGGATTCTTTGCCTGCACCGCCAGCGATCTTTTCAAGCTGGTTCTCCGGGCCGGGCGCGACCGTGGTCTTTTCGTAAGCGCCAAGCATGGAAAAAGCTGCATCGAACGCGGGTTTTAGGTTTTCAGGTTTCGCATCCTTCATGAAGATTGACACAGTTACGGGCACTCCGAAAACTGTGCGTGTTTCACTTGGGAAATTCTCTTCGGCCTTCTTGCAGCCGACAGCCAAGATTAAGGCGGCGAAAAGGGAAATGGTTACGAAATGGCGCATGGCGGCACTCTATCTAAGTGAATTGAATGTTATTAGTACTTCCGGCGATTCTTGATTTCTCTGTCAAGCTCACGTTTCGCTTGTTGCTCTTCTTTTGTAACGCGTTTGTCGTACTCGCGTTTTCCCTGAACAACGGCCAGCTCAACTTTGAGATATTGCCCCTTGAAGTAAACTTGAAGAGGAACCAAGGTGTAGCCTTTTTCCAGAACTTGCCGCTGAATCTTCCGAATTTCACTGCGGTTCAAAAGCAATTTGCGCACGCGGCGCTCGTCGACTTCAGTGTATCCGCGGTTCCGGTAGGCGCTGATGCCCATGGAATAGAGGAGGACTTCGCCTTCATGTACGCGCGCAAAGGCATCACGAAGATTGACATGTCCCTCTCGGACGGACTTGACCTCCGTTCCGAGAAGTGAAATGCCTGCTTCATAAGTCTGGATGACATGGTAGTCATGCCGGGCTTTGCGATTTTGCGCGACAACCTTCACGGTTTCGTTGGCCTCCATGACCCGCTAAAGTAACAAAAAATCAGAGGAAAGGCAAGAGTCCAACCGCGAACTGGCTTGACAAATCGGCCCGAAATGCTTATAATTTCGGTTCCTCCGCAGGAGTGGTGGAATTGGTAGACTCGCTAGTTTCAGGTACTAGTGTCCTTCGGGACGTGCGGGTTCGAGTCCCGCCTCCTGCACCAGCCAGCGTGGACGCTGGATCCGTTGCGCTTCGCAGAGGAGTGAGTTGTGATACGCGCTTCCGATGCAGCCAGTTGTCCGTGATATGCGCCTCAGCACTCAGGGGCCACCTGCCGGGGTGGCCTCTTTTGTTTTTGTAAATTCTAAATTTGCGCCCATAGCTCAACTGGATAGAGCATCAGCCTTCTAAGCTGAGGGTTCCGCGTTCGAGTCGCGGTGGGCGCACAACTAGCCATCGAGAATACTTGACCCAGCGCGCTTCGTGGGGGCCGGGCACCTGTGGTTAGGGTTCCAAAGAGGTCAAAAGTTAGATTTTTCTTTGATGTTACCTTAGTTTATCTGAGCAAATTCTCTAAAATGCAAAAAGACAGCCATTTAGGCTGTCTTTTTATCGCGGAGCCGCTGAACGGACTCGAACCGTTGACCTGCTGATTACGAATCAGCTGCTCTACCAGCTGAGCTACAGCGGCTTGCGTTTTTAAGGAAACCGAACTATACTAATTCCAAAGGTTTTTGTCAAGCTGTTGTAATGACCCTTCCGGCAGAATTTTTTGCCCGTCCGACGCTGGAAATCGCCCCTGATTTGGTTGGGTGCCTGATCGAGTACAGATCATGCCTCGTGCGAATCGTTGAAGTTGAGGCATATACCGATGACGAGGCATCGCACGGATTTCGCAGAACGCCGCGATCGGCGATTATGCATGACTCATTCGGCCATGTTTACGTCTACCGCAGCTATGGGGTTCATTTCTGCCTGAACTTCACGACAGACAAACGAATGAGCGGAGCTGTGCTGATCAGAGCAGCGGAAGCTATCAAAGGGATAGGAGCGATGCGGCGGAGAAGAGGGGACGTGAAACTTGCGGACCTCTGCCGCGGGCCGGGAAACTTGACGCTTGCTCTGGGGATTGACCTGTCGCTGAATGAAAGCAGAGTCGGCGAGAAGCTGATAGTCCATGACGGGCGAGCAACTGCTGTCAAAAGCTCAACACGCATCGGACTCAGCAAAGCGAAAGATCACCAGTGGCGCTTCTTTGATCCTGACAGCAATTGTGTAAGCGGAACGAAAGCGCTAAACAATTCGGCGAAATTGCTACTTAACCGGTAGCTCAAACAAATCCGAGTAATCCGGTTTCTTTGGCATATTTTCCGGCGGAACCGGGGGAATTTCGGGCGGCGCCATCGCTTCCAGTTCGTCCAGCGGAATGTAGTAACTCTTTAGCCCTTCCGTACAGTTCCGGCACATCTCTTCGACTCTCCCGTGCCGGATTAGCTGCGTTCTGAACTTATCGTATTTCTCGCCGTGCCAGATATCTTTGAAGTCCTGCTTGAGCACATTTCCCATCAGGAAGTCTTCGTTTTTGTCAAAGCAGCAGGGGACGACGTTGCCGTTCCAGTCGATCATCGTAGAGAACCAGAGCCGTTTGCAAGATTGGTAACGTCGCTTGGTTTCCCATCTTTGTCCCTGTCGTTCGTATCTGCGCAGCTCTTCCAAATCCGGCAGGTACTGTGCAGCTTGTTCCTCCGAATAAACTTGCGCCGTTTTGATCTCGACCGTGTCCGCGCCCCATTCTTTTGCTTTTGCACGCAGGTAGGGAATCTCATGTTGGTTGTGTTTCATCGGAAGCCACTGCATGATCATCTTCGGCGACTTGCTGCCGCGGGCGTCACGCTGCTTTCGAAATTCCTTCATGTTCTCTACTACGACTTCAAGCTCGCCGCCGACGCGGTAAATTTTGTAGCTGTCAGGAGTGAGACCGTCGATTGAGAAGACAAGCTCCGAAAGTCCCGCATCCAGCAACCGTGGAATCAGATTGCGCCGGTGCAACAGCGTTCCGTTTGTCGAGACCATTGTATAGATGCCGCGTTTGTTCGCTTCTGCAATCATCTCGGGCAACTTGTCGTTAATCGTTGGCTCACCCTGATTCCAAAGCGCGACGACCTTTACATACCGACCCACATTATCGAGAATCTTCTTGAAGTTCTCAATGGACATCACTCCGAGGTCACGAGTCAATTCGCGCGCACCGATCGGGCACAACGGACACTGCAAATTGCAGCGGCTGATGGGTTCGATCATAATGCTGATCGGATAGCCCCAAACGAGAGGTCGTTTGAATACGTGCGACAGCGCATAGCTGCTCGAAAGAGCAGCGAGGTTAACGATAAAATCAGGCCGAAGTGAAAGTCCGCGTGGAATCATTAGTCCTTCTACTGTTGATGAGGACAATCTAAAAGGTTTTCTAATACATGCAACGTCTTCTGGCAACAATTCTGGTTCTGCTGTTTACTGCAGTCTATTGCTTTGCGGAAGTCGCCGCTGTGGATACCGCAAAGACACCGGAAATCGAAGCTGTAAAGCCACTTGCCGGTGCACCTGTCGTTTTCCGCGGCGACACGCTAATAGACTTGTTTGCCAGCGTAGGCCCTTACGACGCTAAGCAGCGCGCGGCGAACTTGGTGGATCGGCTGGAGCGTTTCGCACCTCTCCCCGGCGAACTTGCCGAAGTTGACGTGGAGACGGGAAAGAGTTTTTCGACGCTAAGCGTGGACGGCAAACGAATAGGTATTATCGCGCCGGGCGACGCGGCCGCCTTAGGAATCTCGACGGATGAGCTTGCCGCTGAATTCTCGGAAGCCATACAGATTGCATACTCGAAACCCCGAATCGTACAAATCCCCCCGGTAACCCTTCGAGAAATTTTGTATGCGCTGCTGGCAACGTCAGTTCTTTTCTTTATGCTTAGAATTTTGTTCGCGCTGTACCCGTTTGCCGTGCGGGGTGTGGTTAGGTTGCGGACAACCAAGACCGTCGGAATACGAATTCTAAATGTCGAGCTTCTTTCGGCGGAACGAATCGGCGGTTTCGCGTACGCACTGCTTCGCATAGTTCGGGTTGTAAGTGTAATCGTATTGTTCTTTGTATATATTGTCATCGTGCTGAGCCAGTTTCCGGGCACTGCAGGATATGCGACCCAGCTTGTTCACTACCTTCGTGAACCGGCCGTGGAGATTGCTCAGGGGATCGTCGAGTACATCCCTAACTTCTTCGCGCTTGCCGTGGTCGGAGCGTTTCTCTTGTTCGCGGTCAGGGTGCTCCGCCGTATTGCCATGGAAATCAGTCTTGATCGCATGAGGCTTCCGGGGTTCTATCCTGATTGGGCGATGCCGACATTCAAGCTGATTCGCGCACTTTTGTTCCTATTGGCAATCGTCGTCGCCTATCCGTTCTTGCCCGGGTCGGACTCGCCTGCATTCAAAGCAGTGTCCGTGTTTATCGGTGTTCTGCTGTCGCTCGGTTCCACATCCGCAGTTTCCAATATGGTTGCAGGGATTGTGTTGACGTACATGAGGCCGTATCGAATTGGTGATCGTGTGCAAATCGCTGAAACAATCGGCGATGTTGTCGAAAAGACGCTCCTGGTGACGCGTTTGCAGACTCTGAAAATGGAAGACGTGACAATTCCGAATGCTTCGATTCTCGGTCACCACATTGTCAACTTTAGCACCAAAGAGCACAGTGAAGGTATCCTTCTGCACACCACGGTAACAATCGGGTATGACGCGCCGTGGCGCAAAGTGCATGAACTGTTGCTTGGCGCGGCTCGAGAAACAGACGGTGTTTCTGAGTCGCCTTCACCGTTTGTGCTTCAAAAGGCGTTGAACGACTACTCTGTCGCGTACGAATTGAATGCGCACACGGAATATCCCTCCCGGATGATGGAGTTGTACTCGGCGCTTCATTGCGCGATTCAAGATAAGTTCAACGAGGCCGGAATCGAGATTATGTCGCCGACGTACGCGGCGCTGCGGGACGGCAATCGCGCAGCAATGCCTGACGATTCACTGCCGCCCGACTACAAAGCGCCCGTATTTCGAGTCAGCCGCGAAGAGTGAGCATTCGGAGGTGTCCATGAGGCGAAGCGTTAAACTGTTTCTTGGGGTATGTTGCCTGCTTGCCACAATTGTAGTCTTCTTCGCGACGCATACTTATAATATCAAAAAAGGCGAACGAGGACCGTTTCCTTCCGATTGGTTCATGCTTCAGCGTACATGGCCAGAACCGTACCTTGATGCTCAAAAAGTTCTGAACGGCGCCCGAGAAGCAGCGCGCTTTCGCCAAGAGAGGTTAGATGAAGATCCGACATGGGTACAGCGTGGGCCGACCAACATCGGAGGACGAATTACGGATATAGTGGGGCATCCGACTGATGACAACGTTCATTACATGGCGAGTGCCAGCGGCGGAGTCCTTAAGTCAACGGACGCAGGAGCTAACTGGTTCCCGATAACAGATGATTTGCCGACGCCGTCAATCGGTGCGCTGGCCATCGACCCCGTAAATCCTAATACACTCTATTGTGGAACCGGTGAAGCGAACTCCGCGGGATTCAGTTATTTTGGTTCTGGACTCTACAAAACTGTCGACGGTGGCGCGACATGGCAACTGAGCGGACTTGCAGACAGCAGGTTTATTGCAAGAGTCGTGGTTCATCCTGAAGCGCCTACCAACGTATGGGCCGCGTCGATGGGCGAACTTTTCATTACGGGCGGCCAAAGGGGAATTTACTTCAGCGGCGACGCGGGACAAACGTGGGAGCGCAGACTTTTTGTCAATGACTCCACGGGCGCCAGTGACGTGGTTGTTCATCCCGCTAATCCCGACATTGTCTACGCCGGAATGTGGCAGAGGATTCGTGGTCCCGAAGACCGTCGCGCCGGTGGACGCGGCACTGGAATCTATAAGTCAATCAATCGCGGTGAAACGTGGGTGCGTCTTTCAGCCGGACTTCCTCCTATTGGCGATGATGTAGGTCGAGTCGGCTTGGCGATTTCGCAGTCCAATCCGAATGTTCTTTATGCCTGTTTTGCCGACCATCCGGGATACATGCTTGGCGTGTATAAAACCGTGGACGGAGGCGAGAACTGGACGCGAACTAACGATAGCGTTCTCGAGAGCATGTATTCAAATTTTGGCTGGTACTTCGGCAATATCCGCGTGCGGCCAGACGACGAAAACGTCGTGTTTGTGTTGGGAGTGAGCTTGAATCGCTCAAGTAACGGCGGAGCCAGTTGGACAGAAATAGGGGAAGATGTTCACGTCGATCACCATGCTCTGTGGTTCGATCCGCAGCAGCCGTTCAGGTTTTTGCTTGGCAACGACGGGGGCTGCTATCGTACAATCAACAACGGCACCAGCTTCGAGAGTCTGAATAATTTTCCGGCAATCCAGTTTTATGCGGCCACATACGATTCGCAGGAGCCGCAACGACTGTACGGAGGCACGCAGGACAACGGAACTCTGCGCACGATGTCCGGCCAACCGAACGACTTCGAGCGCATTTACGGCGGGGACGGCTTTTACACGCTCGTTGATCCGAACGACAACGACTACGTGTATGCAGAATACCAGTATGGGGGACTCGGCAAGAGTTCAAACGGCGGACAAACGTTCTTTTGGGCGACAGATGGAATTGACGGAAACGAACGAACGAATTGGTCGACTCCCGTTGTCTTTGACCCTTCGAATTCCCAAATCATGTATTATGGCGCGGAGCGTTTATATCAATCAATAAACCGCGCGGAATTCTGGACGGCCATTAGTCCTGATTTGACGGACGGTGGCGGATCCGGAAATTTGAGCTTTGGTACCATCACGACGATCGGCGTGTCTCCCGCGAACTCAAATGTTATCTACGCAGGAACAGACGACGCAAACTTGTGGGTTACGACAAACGGCGGAGTTACGTGGGAGAGACGGGACAGCAGTTTGCCTGAGCGCTGGATTACTCGCGTAACTCCTCACCCGAGCAATCCCAATGAAGTCTGTGTAACGATATCCGGCTTCCGAAATGCTGAACAAGAGGCGCAGCTTTTCATTTCAAGCGATCAAGGGGCGCACTGGACTCCACTGGGAACGACTCTTCCTGATGTCCCTTTGAACGACATGGAGTACGACCCTGAATTCCCTTCAAGAATGTATGTCGCTTCAGACTTCGGTGTATTTTGGTCTCAGGATCGCGGACAGCATTGGTCAGTCCTTGGCCGAGGATTGCCTCCCGTTCCGACGCTCGAAGTTGTCTTGGATGACCCGGGGCGCCGGTTGATTGCCGCAACTTATGGGCGATCCTTCTTGACTTTGCCGCTCGACTCACTCGATCCGAATCATGCGCCCGAAATCTTGGCGCTGTCGCCTGAGCCGGATGAAAGCGGTTTTGTTGTCGCACGAGCGACGTCGGAGTTTTCACTCTCTGTAACTGCAAATGACGTCGACGGAGACGCGCTTTCCTATTTGTGGCGGAAGGGTGAGACCGTTCTATCAAGTCAACCGTCGGCGAACGCGGTCGTGGATTCCGGATATCAGGTTTTTAGGATATCCGTCAGTGATGGAGAGCTTGCGACCGTAGACTCAATAGAAGTCATCGGGGTCGACACAATCGACGCGGTCGACAGTCGCCCTTCATTGGTCGAGGAGTTTACGATCAGTGCCTATCCAAATCCGTTCAATGGCGAAGTTCGGATCGCGTACTCGATTCAAAGCAATACAGACGTAAGGATCAGCATCTACTCGCTAACGGGCCAGGAAGTAGCGAGACTTCAGGATGGACGCGCGAGTGCGGGAGTTCACGAACTAACTTGGCAGCCCACAAGGGTTGCTACGGGCACATACTTCGCGGAACTACGCGGGGACAATTTCGCGGTAAGAACAAAAATAATTTACCTTAAATGAACAGAGTTTTTATATATGCAGTGGCGGCATTGCAAATGTGTATCGTCGGGCTGACTTCCGCGCAAGATACGATTCGGTGCATGACCTACAACGGGTTGAACTTTTCGGGGTCGAGCACGGACAGGCTTGACGAGTTGCAAGTTGTCATGCGGTCAGCAATGCCGGATGTGCTTGTGATGCAGGAGATCATAGACCAATCCGCAGTCAATAATATTCTGAACCAGGTTTTCAGACCAATGGATCCGGATTGGCAAGCGGCAAACTTCATCAACGGCCCGGATACGGACAACGCCTGCTTCTATCTCTCCTCTCGAGTTACGTTGGTCAGCCAGAGACAGATTTCTACGACCCTGCGCGACTTTTCAGAGTATGTTTTGACAAGTGCCGCGCTGGGCGAACAGGTTTTTCGCATGTACTCTGGGCATCTGAAAGCCTCCGACGGCGCTGACAATGCAGAGCGCCGCAGACAAGAAGCTGAAGTTCTTAGAGGGCAGCTCGATCAATTGCCGGACAACTCGCTTTTTATGTTCTGCGGAGATTTCAATTTATACACGTCATTTGAGCCTGCATATCAACTATTGCTTGCTCTCGGGGACAATCCACAGGGAAGACTCTTAGACCCGATCAACAGGCCGGGCGCATGGAACAACAGTGTTTCATTTGCGGATATTCATACGCAATCGCCGCGAACGACGTCGTTCGGCGGCGGAGCGACCGGCGGTATGGATGACCGCTTCGATTTTATTCTCGCGTCCGCGGCGTGGATGGACACGACCGGATCTTATTTGTTACCGAGTACATACAAGGCCTACGGAAACGACGGACAGCATTTCAATTTGGCGATAAATAATGGCACAAATACCGCCGTGCCTGACAGTGTCGCTGATGCGCTGCACGATTTTTCCGACCATCTTCCCGTCCTTGTGGATGTGGTCCTTCGCGATGAAACGAGTCCTGTCACTCCGCTTCCGCCGGTCGCGGAATCCCCGCTCCTGCTGCATTGCTTTCCCAATCCGTTTAATTCGCGAATCACAATCGACGTTGGAACGTCTTCGCTTGCCGGTGAACTCAGGGTTTTTGACGTCCTCGGCCGCACGGTTTCGCTTGTGCCGATTCCGCAGTACGGGATTCAACTGCACTCGCTTGATTTCACATCACAAGCATCCGGAACATATTTCGTGGTTCTGCGCCGCGGCAGCGAAGCCGTCACCAACCGCATTATTCTGCAGAAGTAGCCTCGCGTGAGTTTTCCTGTTGTAGCAATTGTCGGTAGACCCAACGTCGGAAAGTCGACGATTTTTAATCGCATGACACGAACAAATCGCGCCATCACGGCTCCCGAGCCGGGCGTGACACGCGACCGACATGTCGGCTCGGTGGAGTTTGAAGGCAGTGAGTTCCTGATTATGGATACCGGCGGATGGGTGCCGCGCTCTGAAGAGCTGTTTGACGTTGCTATTCGTGAGCAGGTTACATTTGCTCTTGAAGAGTGCGACGTGATCCTGTTTGTGGCGGATGCGCAAACCGGACTGACCGACATCGATCTTGAAATCGCGCAGATGCTGAAACGGTCCAAACATCCGGTTTTGCTTGCCATTAACAAAGCGGACAATTTCAATATTGAAGCCGAAATCCCTGAGTTCTACAAATTGGGACTCGGCGATCCGCACCCATTAAGCGCGGTACAGGGCTATGGTTTTGGAGATCTGCTCGAGAAGATCAGGGATGCGTTGCCTGAGACTGGCAATAAAACCGTTGAGAGGCCCCGCCCACTCGTAGCAGTGTTGGGAAGACCCAATGTCGGAAAATCCTCATTGGTCAATGCACTGCTCGGGGAGGAACGGCATATGGTCACGGACATCGCAGGTACAACTCGGGATTCCATTGACAGCGTAGTGAGATACTACAAACAGCCTTTGACACTTGTTGACACAGCTGGACTGCGCCGTAAGACCAAAGTAAAAGAGGCGCTCGAGTTTTACACGACGGTTCGCACCCAAAAAGCACTTAAGGAATGCGACGTCGCCGTAATCCTTGTGGAAGCGCAAGAAGGGCTATTGTCTCAGGATGTCAAGATCATTCAAGAGGCGGTGACATACGGAAAGGGAATCGTCCTCTGTTTGAACAAATGGGACTTAGTGGAAAAGGACGAGCGCACGGCGGGGTTGATCGCAGAGGAAATCGACGAGCGACTTTCAAATATCAGCTTTATCGAAAAGCTGTTTATTTCCGCAAAAGACAAGCAGCGCGTGCACAAAGTGCTTGAAGTTGCTTTCAGGGTCTACGAGGAGCGTCAAAAGAGAATATCGACCGGAGAGTTGAATCGCTTTCTCGAACAACTTATGGAGCGCCAGCCGCCACCTGCCGTGAAAGGGCACGACTTGCGGCTTTCGTACATCACTCAGGCCGATGCGGATCCGCCGACGTTTATTCTATTCTCACGATGGGCGAAGTTGATTCCTGAGAACTACCAACTGTTTCTTGAGCGTCGCATCCGCGAGCAATACGGTTTTCAAGGCGTGCCGATTAGATTGTTCTTCAGAGGCAAAAAAACGTGAAAGCCGCTTCGGCTCAAGTTGTCATCCCGGGAGTCGAGGGCCAGTTTTCCTATCTTGTGCCGCGCGAATTGTCTTCAACAGTCCTGCGCGGCACACGCGTCTTGGTGCCTTTTCGATCTCGCCGTGTAACGGGCTTTGTCGTTGCCGTGAATGAGCTCGCAGTGCCTGAGGCAACTCGCTCCATTGAGCAGCTGCTTGATGACTCACCTGCATTTTCCGAAGAGTTGCTCGATTTCACGAAGTGGATCTCCGATTACTATCTTTGTACGTGGGGTGATGCGCTGCGGGCGGCCTTGCCGGCAGGCTTGGATGCCGAAGACCAATTCAGATTCAGTCTAACGGACAAATACTCGGAGCAGCTCGATCTGGGAACGGAAGGCTATTCGCGAGAAGTCGCCGAGCTTTTGGACGCCCTTGAAGAAAGTCCCCTAAGCGCGCGTCAAATCAAAACGCGATTTGGAATCGATCCGGACGGCTCTGAAATAAAGCGACTGAAACAAAGCGGACAGATAGAATATAAGCCATTTCTGCGCGGTCCGCGTACAGGCGAATTAGTCGAGAATATTCTGGAACTCACAGTTCAGGCCCGGGACGGACTTGCCGACGAAAGTCTGTGGACATTTGTGTCGACCCGCAGCGCGCAGAGAATTGTACGGGAACTGTACGACGGACCGGCCGACGGCGTGCCGCGCCGGCATTTCATGCGCGGAGCAAGCAAGCAGCGCCGCCAAGCTCTCGAAGAACTCGTTGTCAAGGGATTTGTTCACGAGCGCAGAGAGGTTCTGTCTCGGTGGAAGCCGGACGAACTTCCGCAGTTGGCGGAAGAACCCGACTTGCCGTTGACCGTACATCAGGCGCTTGCTGTCGCTGCCATTTCTGCGTCGCTCGATGAAAAAAAATACACGGGTTTTCTTCTGCACGGAGTAACGGGGTCAGGAAAAACGCGCGTCTATATCGAGGCGATTAAACAAGCATTATCAGTCGGACGCACTGCCTTGGTGCTCGTTCCGGAGATATCTTTGACTCCGGTGTTGTGGGGGCGGTTCCGCTCCGTGTTTGGCGACCTCGTTGCCATTCAGCACAGCGGCCAGCCAATGAGTGTTCGTTATGACATTTGGCGGAGCATTGCCCGCGGGGAATACAAAGTCGTGATCGGCGCGCGCTCGGCCGTTTTTGCGCCACTCGCAAACCTCGGTCTCGTCGTTGTTGACGAAGAACATGATTCGTCTTACAAACAAACCGAGGGCATACCACGGTATTCCGCTCGAGACGCAGGCGTATTCCGCGCCGCACAGTGCGGAGCCGTGGCGGTCTTAGGAAGCGCAACGCCGTCGCTCGAGAGTTTGTTTGCCGTAGAGCAAAATCGATTGGCCTTGCTCTCGCTTCCCGAACGCGCAACGGGTGCTTCGCTGCCTGCGGTCGAGTTGGTTTTGCCGACGGACCTTGAAGAAAATCTCGAGGACGAACAAGGCGAAGAAAAGGCTGAAACCCGGGTCGCATATCCGCATGTCTTGTCCGGGCGGACATACGACGCAATCTCAGAGATACTGTTGCGCGGAAAGCAAGCGATTGTTCTGCAGAATCGTCGCGGCTTTGCGCCTTTTCTAATCTGTCGCCATTGCGGCAAGCTGTTCGAGTGTCCCAACTGTTCGGTCTCGTTGACCTTTCACCGGCCCGGCAGAATTCTCCGATGTCACTACTGCCACCACCGGGATGACGCGCCTGATCTTTGCCCGTCGTGCGGGTCTGATGACCTTCATCTCTGCGGCAGCGGAACACAAAGAGTCGCAGAGGAGCTTGCGGAGAAATTTCCTGATGCGCGGATTGCCCGGATGGATTCGGACGCCATGGCCAAAATGGGAGCGCATGGCGAATTGATGATGTCTTTTGCCCGCAAGGAATACGATTTGCTTGTGGGAACGCAGATGGTAGCAAAGGGGCTCGACTTTCCGGATGTTGAACTTGCTGTCGTGGCCGACGCGGACACTGAGCTCTTTTATCCTGATTTTCGGGCCGGAGAGCGCGGAGCAAGTCTGCTGCTGCAACTCAGCGGACGTGCCGGGCGAGCGTCGTCAACGGGAAAAGTAATTTTGCAGACACGCTCTCACGAACATCCGGCAATCTTCGCGGCAACGCATGGGCAGTGGCTGGATTTTGCGCGCGAAGAACTTGAGCATCGAAAGCGCGGTGGATTTCCTCCCTTTAGCCGGGTTGTCATGCTGCGTGCAATCGGACAGGATGAGTCTGACGTTGCTCGCGCAATGCTGTATTGCAAGAGAATTCTCGAAAACAAAAAGTACATTGAGTTGCTCGGCCCGTCGCCTTGCGCAGTCGTAAAGATTCGCAATCGAATTCGCTATCAACTGCTGGTGCGCACGGCAAAGACCAGTGACCCCACGGGTGCTGTCCTGCGGGGGAGTGTCCGCAATCTGTTTGAAGAGCATGGAAACTCGGATGAGCTTCGCCGAGTGCAATGGGAAGTAGATGTTGATCCTGCGAATACTGCTTAGCATTCTCCTGATTTGCGCCGCTGTTTGGGCGCAATCGTCGCGCGAGTCGGATTATCTGACCCGCGACTACGGCAAGATTGCGATTACTTACTGTCCCGAGGATTCAAGTCTTGTAGACCCCCTTTCTCGAGACCTTTTCCAGAGATTGCCGGTCATCTCGTCGCGCCTCCACTTATCCGTTCCCCAGACCATGCGCTTCGTGATCACGCCATCTGCCGACGAGTGGTTTCGAGTCACAAGCGGAAGTCCACTGTGGGCGAATGGAGTTGCCTATCCCGGACATGGAGTCGCGGTTCTGAAATCTCCGCGCTTCAACATGAATGGCGGCCCGCTTGCCGAGACTGCCGCGCATGAAATGACGCACCTCTTGTTGGATACCGGTGCCGAAGGTGGAATTCCGCGGTGGTTAGACGAGGGCGTGGCGCAGTTCATGGCCGGTCAACAGGAATTCATGGACGTCCACGTCTTGGCCCGGGCGGCCGCATCGGGCCGCTTGATGAGCTTTTGGGATATTCAGGGTCTCTTGGCCATGAATACCAGCGACGCACGACAAGGCTACGCTCAGTCGCTTGCGGCGGTGCAAGACCTCTGGGCTCGTTACGGAGATTCGGGAATTGCCAACCTCATTCACGAGCTGCGGGAGGGGCGGGATATTGATAAGGCTTTCCCGACCCTGTTTGGCATGCCTCTCGGGCAATTCGAGCGCGAGCACTTTGCCGATCTACGGGAGCATTACGGAGGCTCGATTTGGTCTGACGGAGAGTTGTGGATATCCCTTTTGTTTGTTATTCTGGTATTATCGGCCGGAACTTTCGCCTATCTTCGGCGTCGCAGGACACTTGACAAATGGCGCCGGGAACAACTGCACGTCGACACCTCCTCGCCAGCCGGTGAGGTACCCTATACAGTGAATTACAGTATCGTGCGCAACCGCCAAAACGATGACGACGAAAATGGCCCGCCGCACGATCGCCCTGTCCCCGGAAACTAATTGTGGAGTTATTCGTGAGAAAAACCCTGTTCGCCCTGATTCTAAGCACCTCTTGTGTGTTTGCCGCCAGCGGCACCACTGGATACGAACTTTTTAGGACGGACGGATTTGCTCGGTCTTCCGGATTGGCCGGCAGCTCAATAGCCCACTGGGGCGACCTATCATCCCTTCAGACCAATCCGGCCGGACTGGCAGCTATCACCCATGCAACTGGAGTTGCCGGTTTCACGAAGCACGTCTTGGATATCAACCAAGGGACGTTAGCCTATGCCCGTCCCGCAAAGAACCACATCGTTTGGGCTGCCGGAATCGACTATTTGAATTATGGTTCGTTTGACCGGGCAGATGAGAACGGGTTCAAAAGCGGGGAGTTTGGAGCGTCAGATTTCCAGCTTCGAGGAGCTATTTCCCAATCCGTCAGGCCCGAACTTCGGATCGGAGCTGTCCTGAAGTACCAGTATCGGGACATCGACGGAATCGCTGCTACGGCTATTGCCGGTGATGTTGGCCTTCAGTATGAAACAGGTTTTAACGACTGGACAGTTGGAGCCGCGATTCGATCTTTCGGGGTAGCTACGAGCGCTTTTTTGAGTGAAAAGGACGCTCTGCCCACATCTTACGAGTTGGGATTTTCTGTTCCACTTGAGCATCTTCCCGTAAAGTTCAGTGTTGCGGGGGCTTACGTGACGGATGAAGGCCCGGAAGGGCGGGGAGGTCTTGAAATTGGCTTCACGCGACAGTTCATCGGCAGATTGGGCTACTCGACCATCGGTATTGATCAACGAACGGGCCTTTCTTCCGATGCTTTTGCAGGATTTTCTGCTGGTTTGGGGCTAAGGGCTAAACGGCTTGCCTTCGACTATGCACTTACATCTCATGGTGAAATCGGTTTTCTTAATCGATTTTCAATAGGAACAGAACTTTAAGTAGAATAAACCTCTGGGCACTTTTGGTGTCCAACTGATAGAAGTGCAAAGACCGGACGAGCGAGACGATCGCCAACTTGTTGAAGCCGCACAGTCCGGTCGAGAAGAGGCATTTAACCAACTCGTGCTTCGGCACCGTCAGGCTCTTTATCATACCGCTGTTGGGTTGCTTGGAAACTCTGATGATGCGGATGACGTATGTCAGGACTCTTTCATAAAGGCGTATGAAAGTCTGGGGAGTTTCCGGGCTGAGTCTTCTTTTTACACGTGGCTCTACCGGATTTGTGTGAATCTATGTCTGAACAGACTTCGGTCGCGCAAGGTTCGCTCTTTCCTCAGGCTAGACAACGATGAACTGGTTCTTCCGGCAGTTGAGACTGCCGACATGCCTGCGGAACAAGCTGAGTTTTTGGGAAAGGCCCGACACGCGATTGCCAAGTTGCCCGACAAGCAGCGCGCAGTTTTTATATTGAGGTATTTTCGCGAACTGCCACATGCGGAAATCGCGGAGATCATGGATCGGGATGTTGGTACGATCAAAGCAAACTATCATCAGGCCATCAAGAAACTGCAAAGAGAACTGGGCGGATATGTTCGGGGAGAAGATGAGTAAGAATCCGCAACGCCGAAGCTATTTTAAGCGAAGATAGAACCATGAACACGCACGATTTACACCATCAATCAAATCGAGAGCTTTTAAGTGAGGATTTGTTATGGGGCGTTCCGCAAAGGAGCGATGCGGAGTTTCTTGTGTCTTTGCGAAGCAGGTTAAGTCGCCAATCAACGGGGATTTGGCTAACTTCTCGAAAAGTAAGTATGGCATTCGGATTAGCGGTCGTGTTGCTAGTAGGAATCTGGATTCCCGCCCAAATGACCGGGGTGCAACTTGCCGACCAGAGTACTTCAATCGACGAATCAGTCGATGAATTTGCCTATGACGAAGCAGATCCAACTGACCTTGCTGATTATCTTGGGGTGGATGCTGATTTCACAGCCGAAGATGATGAGGACGACGTCCTGATTGCAAGCGTCAGCACGAGCGAGCTGCTTGAGCTCGATGAGCAAGACCTTGACTTGGTCTTGAACGAACTGGAGGAGACTGAGTTTTTCTAAGAACATGCGAACACTTTTCTACATAGTATTAGCACTGGGCGTGACACTTTCTGCCTTCGGACAACGCCGGGATATGACTCCCGAGCAGCGCCGCGAGCGCGTGGAAACAGTCATTATCGGGAAGTTCGCCGACGAGCTTGAGCTGTCTCCTGAGGAAGCGGAAAAGTTCTACCCGCGCCTGCGGCAGTTTCGGTCGGAGACGGAGCAATTGCAGCGGGATTTGGCAGAAACTCGTCATCGCATAGACGAGATTTCACGCGCCAATGATCAACCGTCGACCGTCAAAAAGAGTGAGACGAACTCGACGGAAAGATCGAACCGCTACTTTGCCGGCAGTCAACTTTCTGAATCACCGGAGAAAGGCTCTGATATTGAGCCCGAAGAAGATATTAAGGCGCTGATCACCCGATCCAACGCTCTTCAAACAGAGATTCTCGACAAACGTGAAACCTTGCTTACTGACCTTGCTGACTTTCTGTCACCACAACAAGTTTCGAGGTGTTCAATCCTATTGGACGAACTTCCTCGCCGGATTAGGCAGTTCATGGACGAGCGCGGTGCGCCAGAGGAGCGTCGGGAGCGAATGCGATCTGATGACCGCCGTCGACGAACCAGATAGTCGAAAGGGCCGCTAAGCGGCCTTTTTTGTTGCCTATCTGCCTTTCGAATACTATATTGGGCTCATGAATAACTCCCCTACCGTAACGATTTCCATCGTCAGTTTTGACACTTGCAATGCGTTACGCGATTGCTTGATGAGCCTCCGGCGTGTCAGCGACGAAGCGCAATTTGATGTGATTGTGCTAGACAACGCCTCGTCTGACGGTTCTGTCGCGATGCTCAGGGGTGAGTTTCCAGAAGTCAAGGTGATTGCCAATTCGGAAAATGTAGGATTCGCGCAAGGTGTCAACAAGATAGTTGCGCAGGCCACCGGAGACTATGTTCTCTTGCTTAACCCGGACACGTGGATAGCAAAAGGTGCGCTTGCGAGATTGGTTGAGACCGTTGAGAGCGATCGCAAGATTGCAGTGGCCGGAGCACAATTGACTTCATTTAGCGGTGACTCCCAGCAGTCGGTACTTGCTCCGCCAAGCCTCACCAAAGAGTTTCTGAACCTGTTGCCGGAGGTAAAATCGCTTGTATTGCCGAATAGTCTAAGACGGAGGCTGCTTCGGCGGCGGGAGAGTTATCAGGGGAAGTACTCGACGGTCCCGGCCGTGAGCGGGGGAGCGATGCTGATTCGGTCAGTGGTTTTTCGAGAAGTTGGAGGGATGGACCCTCGATTTTTTGTTTATCACGAAGAAGTTGACTTGTGTCAGAGAATTCAGAAAGCTGGCTGGAAGATTGTCTTTGTTCCCGATGCTCAGATCCTGCATTCTGATGCACTTTCGACGGGGTATAGAACCAATCGGCTGCCTTCTGAACCTGTGCTGTCTTGGCGTCTGTCCGGACTGTCTATTCTCTTCGAAAAACACGGCTCGCGAGCCGAACACCGCGCATTTCTTCGGATGGCGAATATCCTCCTAAGGTCGCGGGCCTGTGGGGCACGCCTTCGAGCACTTTTTTCACGAAACCGCTCTACCGCCTTCCGTGCGCGCGCCAATGAACTGACGGCAGCAGCGGACCAGCTCGTCCGGGCGGAAGCGACGGCCTCATAAGCTTCATCGCAAGTACCGAAAAAACTGCGGTTCGCTTGACTATTTTGCAGGGATACCGTATTTTCTTAGCAGGCTCCTTATAGGGAGCCTATGTTATTTAATAACTTAACTTTAGTTTGTTAGGATTGGAGGCCCCAGTGGCACAAGTCAGCACGGAGAAAATTCGCAACGTTGGATTATTTGGACACGGTCATTGCGGCAAGACTATGCTTGCTGAAGCCATGCTGCTCAACATGGGCGTCATCCATCGCCTCGGCAGTATTGAAGCCGGTACGACCGTGTCAGATTATACCAAAGATGAGACAGAACGGCAGATGTCCATGCAAGTCAGTCTGATGCAGGGTGAATTCGATGGACATTTTTTCAACTTAGTCGACGCTCCGGGATTTGCAGATTTTTCGGGGGACATGGTTTCCGCGCTGCGCGCGGTGGATATTGCTCTGCTTCCCGTGGACGGCACGTCAGGGCATGACATGGGTCATACAATCGCCTACGAGGCGGGCGAGAAATTTGGACTGCCTCGCATGTTCTTTGTGACCAAGTTGGACAAGGAGCATACGAAGTGGGACGAAATCATTGAACATCTGGAAGAAGACTTTGGCAAGAAAGTTCAGCCGGTGCATTTCCCGGTGAATCCGGGCCCGGATTTCGATACAATCGCCAGCGGACTTACGATGAAGGCTTTTAAGTATTCTCGTGATGGTTCCGGCAAGTGCGAAGAAGTACCTCTTGAAGGCGCGGCCAAAGAAAAGGCACTTGAATTCCGCGCTAAACTCATGGAAGTTGCAGCCGAATCGGACGATGAGCTTATCGAGATATTTTTTGAGAAAGGCGAGTTGTCTGACGAACAATTCATCAAAGGACTGAAAAAAGGCTTCGCTACAGGCAAACTGATTCCGGTGCTGGCGGGATCCGGAACGACCAATATTGGCGTCAGCAGGTTGCTGGACTTTTTGATCAAAGAAGGCCCCAATCCGCATGACAGAACGTCGATTACCGCGGAACTTGCGGACGGAACCTCAGTGGAGCTTCATGAAGACGAGGCCGAACCGACGTGTGCTTTTGTTTACAAGACGGTGACTGAGCCCCACGTCGGAGATCTGTGCTATGTGCGGGTCTTCTCAGGCAAGCTCGAGCAGGGCGGCGAAGTCCTGAATACGCATTCAGGCCAACTCGAGAAGATTGGCCAGTTGTTCCATGTCGACGGTAAATCGCGTGAGTCTACGCCTAAGCTCGTGGCCGGAGATCTTGGTGCGATGGTAAAGCTGAAAGCCACCCATACCAGCGATACTCTGTCTGACAAATCCAAAGGCTACAGGCTTCCGCGCATCGAATTCCCGTCACCTGTTTTGGAAATGGCCGTTGTTCCCAAAATCAAGGGGGAAGAAGACAAGGTTGCTTCGGGTCTTCATCAATTGAATGTTGAGGATCCAAGTTTCGAGCTTGAACAGATGCCGGAGCTTGGTCAGTTGATTATTCGCGGTCACGGCGATTTACAGTTGACAAGCATTCTCTCTCGCCTACAGGATCGATTCCACGTTGAAGCGGATTTGATCGAACCGCGAGTGGCGTATCGCGAAACGATTCGCGGATCCGCCGAAGCTGAAGGTAAACACAAGAAGCAATCAGGTGGTCGCGGGCAATTTGGCGTCTGCAACCTGCGCATGGAAGCCAAGCCTCGCGGCGAAGGCTACGAATTCGTCGATGCGATCGTCGGCGGCGCGATTCCCGGCAAGTTCATTCCTGCGATTGACAAGGGAATCCAAGAGACGATGATCCGCGGCGTGATCGCGGGGTATCCGGTCGTCGACGTAAAAGTAACTGTGTTCGACGGCAAATACCACGACGTTGATTCGTCTGAACTCGCATTTAAGATCGCCGGCCGCAATGGGTTCAAGGAAGCGTTTAAGAAGTGCAAGCCGCTTATGCTTGAACCAATTTACGACTTGGTCGTACGTGTTCCAGAAGAATTCATGGGCGATGTCATGGGCGACTTGTCCAGCCGTCGCGGCAAGATTCAAGGGATGGAAGGCGAGGGTCGCTATCAAGTGATCAAAGCCAAGGTTCCGCAGAAAGAGCTGTATCGCTACTCGACGACGCTTCGCTCGATGACTCAAGGACGGGGCATGCACTCGCAGGCATTCTCGCATTACGAAGTCCTGCCGCCTGAATTGCAGGAGAAGATCGTCGCTGAGTTTGTTGAAGAACAAGAAGAGGACTAAATTCCGGTGGATCGCCTTTGGGCACCATGGCGGATGAGCTACATATTGGAAACGGTTAAGCAGGAACAGCCGGAAGGGTGTGTATTTTGCCGCATGCTTGAAGAATCGGAGGATCGAAAGAATCTGATTCTGAACCGGGCAGATCATTGCTTTACGGTGATGAACCTGTTTCCGTACAATAGCGGCCATTTGATGATCATTCCCTTGCGGCACACGGGTGATTTCGGTTCGCTGTCCGCCGTGGAACACGCGGAAATGGGAAACGAACTTGAAATTGCCCGTAAAGCGTTGCAGGAGTGTTTTACTCCTCACGGTTTCAATATTGGAATGAACATCGGCCGTGCTGCCGGAGCCGGAATCGTTGATCATCTGCACTACCATATTGTCCCCCGGTGGAACGGAGACTCGAATTTTATGTCCTCCGTGGGTGAAACCAAAGTGCTCTCGGAGAGTCTCCCCGAGAGCTTTGCTCGTTTGAAGAAGTCGATGGAACGGCTCCGGTCCTGAACGAATCCCTGTCACTACAATGAAATGGGGCTTTGGTGAGATCGACACGTTTGTCGGCGACATATGGGAACTTGCGACACAAGCATTTGTGGTTCCCGTGCACCATGACCTAAGACCGGCTGGGCAGCTTGCCGCGGGTGTGTTTCAACGCGGTGGTCCGACGATTCAGAAGGAGCTTTCAAGTTTCGACAACATGGCGTTGGGGCAGGTGTGTGCTACTGACGGTGGGACGCTTGGCTGTGAACGGTTACTCCATGTTTCGCTTCTGTCTTTGCCCAAACGTCCGGTGCTCGAAACACTTGAGTCCGGCCTAAAGAACGCGCTTTTGTTGGCATATCATAACTCGATGCGTTCCGTGGCAATCCCGGCGATGTTGATTGAACCGGGTGAATGCGCGACCGCAGCGGTTGCCCGCGCGACCGTCGAGATTTCCATGGATCATCTTCGCAAGGCGAAGTTCCCCGGCCGCATCGTGATCGTTGTGCCGACTGACTATGTAAACAAAGTATTTTGCTCCGAGATTGAGAAAATCAGACTCGACGACAATCCCTCCTGATACTACACTTCTAATCTATTTTCACTGAAATTTCCTATGGCCTATCCAGTTCCCGGAACTCGAGAGCCTTTCCTTGCGACACGCCGCCAAGATGCTTGGTGGGTCGTGCCGCTGGCCATGGCCTCGACGTTTATCGTATTCATTGCGTACGCAAGCTGGGCCGCGTTCCAACCTGTTGAGTTCAGCAGGTTCGGCCCGTATATCTCGCCATTTTTCTCTCCGGACCTGACAAAGTTCATTCCGGGGTTCACATGGTCACCCGCACTGCTCATTCTCTGGGTACCCGCGGGATTTCGCTTGACCTGCTACTACGGTCGCAAAGCGTATTATCGTTCGGTAACGATGTCGCCGACGGCCTGCGCGGTCGGCAAAGGAAAGCGTGAGTACAAAGGTGAACGCGCGCTTCCCTGGATTCTAAACAACCTTCATCGCTATTTCCTTTATCTGGTGACGATCCTCGTGATCTTCCATTGGATTCATTTCTTTGACGCGTTCAGATTCTCTGACGGTTGGGGAATGGGGTTGGGCAATATCGTTGTGGCTGCCGATACGATTTTTCTGACATTGTATGTGTTTAGCTGTCACTCGCTGCGGCATTTAGTGGGCGGCAAGATCGATTGCTATTCTTGCGCCGCGGCCGGAGTGGTTCGTCACAAGGCTTGGACAGGAGTGTCGAAACTGAACGATTTGCACAACGTTTATTTCTGGTGCAGCTTGTTCACGGTAGGATTCGCTGACGTGTACGTGCGCATGTGCGCCATGGGAATCTGGCACGATGTGAGGTTCTTCTAATGGCAAATTATACGAAGCACGAATTTGACGTTTTGGTCGTTGGAGCGGGCGGCGCGGGCCTGAGAGCTGCAATAGAATCCGGTGCGCTGGGTTCAAAGACCGCAGTGGTCATGAAGTCACTGCTTGGCAAAGCTCATACCGTCATGGCCGAAGGCGGCGCAGCGGCTGCGATGCGTAATACCGACGATCGCGATTCATGGAGCACGCACTTCCGCGACACCATGAAGGGCGGGAAGCAACTTAATTTCTATCGCATGGCCGAACTTCACGCGAAAGAAGCGCCGGAAAGAATTCAAGAATTGGAAGACTGGGGGGCAGTATTCGATCGCACTCCAGATGGGTTGATTAACCAGCGAAATTTCGGCGGTCATACTTATCCCCGCTTGGCGCACGTCGGTGACCGCACGGGTTTGGAGATGATCCGCACGCTGCAAGATAAAGTCGTTCACATGAAGAACGTGGAAATTTTCATGGAAACGACGATAACTCATCTGTTCAAGGCAAACGGCAAAGCCTGTGCGGCATTGGCTTATTCCCGAGTTACAGGTGAGTTTCATCTGTTTAAGGCGAAATCAATCGTCCTTGCAACCGGCGGCGGTGGGAAATCATTTGCCATTACGTCGAATTCATGGGAGTATAGCGGCGACGGTCAAGCTCTCGCATGGAGACTCGGCGCGGAGTTAATGGACATGGAGTTCGTGCAATTCCATCCCACGGGAATGGTCTGGCCGCTGTCCGTACGTGGAACTTTGGTAACGGAAGGTGTGCGCGGCGAAGGCGGGGTTCTTCTGAACAAGGAGGGCCGGCGCTTCATGTTTGACAATATTCCAGAGGCATTTAAGAACGACGTCGCGGCAACCGAACAAGAAGCCAACCAGTGGGTAGCTGAAGTCGCTGCGGGAAAACTTGCCACGGTTAGACGTCCGCCTGAGCTGTTGACTCGCGACGTGGTGGCACGTGCGATTCGCGCCGAGGTGCAAGCCGGCCGCGGCAGCCCTCACGGCGGAGCATTCTTGGACATTGCAACTCGCAGAAGCGCGTCGGATATTCAGCGCAAACTGCCGTCGATGTACCATCAGTTCAAACAGCTTGCAAATGTGGACATCACGAAGGAGCCCATGGAAGTCGGCCCGACTTGTCATTATATGATGGGCGGAGTGCGCGTTGAAGCTGAGACCGCCATGACAACGGTCCCCGGACTTTTCGCGGCCGGTGAAGTTGCTGCCGGACTTCACGGTGCAAACCGTCTCGGAGGCAATTCACTCTCTGACCTCTTGGTCTTTGGACGAAGAGCAGGGTGGGGTGCGACAGAATACGCGAAAAAAGAACAGTTCGGAACTCCTTCCGAAGCGGAAATCGACAAGGCAATTGAGGAAAATCTCGCTTTCTTCGAACGCAAAGAGGGAGAGAACCCATACGAACTGCACCGCGAGCTCCAAGACATGATGCAGCACAATGTCGGTATCATTCGCGAAGAGGCCGAACTGAAGCACGCGCTTGGAGAACTTGACAAGTTCGAACAGCGGGCGAACAACGTTTCAGTTGACGGTGCACGGGCCTACAATCCCGGTTGGAATCTCGCCATGGATCTTCGCAACATGGTTGTCGTGTCACGCGCCATTGCGATGGCGGCGCTCGAACGTAAGGAAAGTCGAGGCGGGCATTCGCGCATCGACTTCCCGAATTATGACAAGAACTTTTCGAAAATCAACCATGTTCTTCTTAACGACAACGGAAAGATGGTATTGCGTGCCAACCCGTTGCCGGTTGTGTCTGATGAATTGAAGCAATACGTGGAGGAGGCATAGGATGTCGCGTACAGTTAAAATGCAGGTATTTCGCGGCGACAACGACCAGGGCCAGCTCCACGACTACTTCGTGCATATTGACGACGGAATGGTCGTGCTGGACGTGATTCACCGCATTCAGCAGACACAAGCTCCGGACCTTGCTTGCCGTTGGAATTGCAAAGCGGGAAAGTGCGGTTCTTGCAGCGCTGAGGTAAACGGCAAGCCAAGTTTGATGTGCATGACGCGCATGGACACGTTGGACACGGAAAAACCGATTACAGTTGAACCGCTCAAGACATTTCCGCATGTCCGGGACTTGGTGACGGACGTGTCATGGAACTATTCCGTGAACAAGAAAATCGCGCCGTTCAAGCCGCGGCCCAAAGATGCCGACGGCAAGCAGCGCATGTACCAATACGAAGTAGACCGCGTGCAGGAATTCCGAAAGTGCATCGAGTGTTTCCTCTGTCAGGACGTTTGTCACGCTTTGCGAAATCACGGGAAACACGAAGAATTCACGGGCCCGCGTTTTATGGCCAGGTTGGCGTCTCTCGAAATGCACCCGCTCGACGTCGAGGACCGCATACCGTTTATTAAGAACGAAGGTGGTGTCGGCTTCTGCAATATCACGAAATGCTGCACGGAAGTTTGTCCCGAACACATCCACATCACAGACAACGCTCTCATCCCCCTAAAGGAGCGCGTGGCGGACCGCTACTACGATCCGATTCAGATGTTGTTTAGAGTCTTGGGTGGGAAATGAAGTTTCTGACGGACTACCTCACGTTTCAAACGTCTAAGCGTGAAGAATTCGTTTTGATTACCGACAAAGTCGAGGATGCCGTTCGTAAGTCCGGCGTGCAGGAGGGGATGGTTCTCGTCTCGGCGATGCACATTACGGCAGCCGTTTACGTGAATGACGCGGAAGATGGTTTGATTGAAGACATCAAGGAGTGGCTGCGCGGGCTGGCGCCTGACAAAGACTACCGTCATCACCGCACCGGCGAGGACAATGGAAGCGCGCATTTGAAAAACTTGGTGCTTCATCATCAAGTCATTTTGCCGATTACGAAGGGCAAACTTGACTTGGGGCCCTGGCAGCAAGTCTACTATGCCGAATTTGACGGCCAGCGCCGCAAACGCGTTGTTGTGAAAGTGATGGGTGAATAGCGGTTGCCACGGATCGATAAACGAGATTGGCCGTTAGTCATAGTCGGCAGCGGGCCGGCGGGAATCGGCGTTGCCTTGGAAGCAAAGCGGCGTGGAGTGGATGCCCTGATGATTGATCGCGGAAGTTTGTGCAATACCATCTACAACTTCCCGGAACGCATGACATTCTTCTCGACGGCTGAATTGCTTGAGTTTCCCGGTATTCCCATGTTTGCCGAGGGAGCCAAGCCATCACGTCGTGAAGTGTTGGATTACTTTACTCGAATTGTAACTTCAAATGATCTCCCGGTTCAAACTTACTGTGAGGTGAAGTCAATCGCGAGTAAGGACGGTCGTTTCATCATTGGCACAACGGCAGGAGATTTCGCGGCCGGCGCGGTTGTGTTGGCGACCGGTTCTTACGACCAACCGAACAAGCTAAGTATCCCGGGCGAAGACTTTCCCCACGTCTCGCATTACTACAAGTCTCCGCATCCTTATGTTGGACAGGAAGTTGTGATCGTGGGTGGCAAGAACTCGGCGGCGGAAGCTGCTCTGGAGCTTCACCGGGCCAGCGCGCGAGTCACGCTTGTTCACCGTAAGGACTCAGTTTCACCCTCAGTGAAATATTGGATAAAGCCTGATCTTGACAACAGAATCCGCGAAGGCTCCATTCGAGCGCTGTTCAATTCACGAGTGACAGAGATTACCGCGAATGCGGTAAAGATTGAAAGTGAAAGCGGCGTCTTAGAAGTTCCTGCTGACGCCGTCCTGCTTCTAACGGGATACAACCCGAATTTCTCATGGCTGCGCTCACTTGGCCTGAAGTTCGAAGGCAAAGCAGAATTGCCCGTGCACAATGCCGAGACACTGGAGACCAATGTTCAGGGGCTCTATGTCGCGGGCGTGGTCATCGCGGGCCGTGAAACATCGCGTGTATTTATTGAAAACAGCCGCACACACGGCGCCAAGATCGTCGAACACTTTTTGAGTCGGACATGAGCGAACGCTGGTTTCGTGTTTGCAAACTGGAATCGCTCAAGAACGGTACCGCACAGAGCATAACGATTCTCGGTAAACCTTACGCGGTTTTTAACGTTGCGGACAAACTTTACGGGTTGGATGCGTCGTGCCGGCATATGCGCGCAAACCTGGCTGCCGGGAAGATTAGCGGCGCGGTAGTCACGTGCTTCATGCACGATTGGAGATATGATATCTGTACCGGAAAGTGTTTGACTCGCGAAGGCTATGACACGACGCCCCGCGACGTCAAGATCGAGAACAATGAAGTTTGGATTTCGGTCTCGTGGCCGGATGAAATATGAGCAACAGGGTCCTGACAACCCAATTTATTGGAGGATAGCATGAAACAGCGCAGCACAACTTTCGCAGCAATTGCACTCCTGCTGTTTGGTGCATCGTCGGTTCTTGCCGACTATGGTATCTACTTTCAGAATGGAAAATTTACTCCTGCGGCATACGAATACCGTATTGAGAACCTGCCTGCGGGTGCACATTTCGTTCTGCAGCTTTTCGCTCCTCTGAGTCGAGCCGAACGCACACGGATAGAGAGTTCGGGCATCGAGTTATTAGGCTATCTGCCGGAGAACGCGTATGCCGCAACGATCGACAGAAACCTCTCCACGCTCGAGTTAAACTCGCTTGGTATTCGTGCGGCAGTTCCGTTTTCACCCGAATTCAAACTCCATCCACGCATCCTCGAAGGCGATTTTGGTGACTGGAGCGTATATGAAGACGGCAAACGCATGTTCAACGTCGACATCTTTCCGGATGTGAATTTGAACGACGCTGCAGACCTTATTGAGAAAGCGGGATACGAAGTCGGTGATCACATCGATGCCACAAATACTCTGGTAGTTGCCATTGACCCCGGCAAGCTATCGGACATTGCGGCGCTTGACGTTGTTTTGTTTGTCAACGAAATGTCGCCTCCTCTTGAGAATCTGAATTCGACGGTTCGTACTCGTTTGCACGTCAATGAAGTACAGGCCGCACCGTACAATCTTTCAGGTGACGGCGTGACACTGCTCGTTTATGACGGTGGACTTGTTGACGTCACTCACCCTGATTTTTCGGGTCGTATTTCGACGATGGAAGCAGGAACAGTGGCCGACCATCCTACGCACGTTGCCGGCACGGCCGGCGGAGACGGATCTGCCTCCGCCGGAACGTATCGCGGAATGGCACCCGGTGTCACGATTGTCTCTGGAGAATACGACGCATGCACACCGTTTTGTTTCTATAATAGTCCAGCGGACGTAAGCGAAGACTATATTTATGCGCGAACGACCTACGGCATAGAACTCACGACGAATTCAATGGGCGCGAACGTTGATCCGAATAGCTATCCCTGTTCCTGGTTCGGTGACTACGAGTTAACGTCTCGTATTCTTGACGGCATGGTGAAGCATACCGTTGACAGACCTCTTACGATGTTCTGGGCCGCCGGTAATGAGCGCGGCGGAACAAACTGCGGGATTTCATCCTACCGATGCATGTCCATTCCTGCCTCGGCCAAGAACATCATGACGATCGGCGCAACAACGTCAAGCGACAATATCGCGTCGTTCTCGTCCTTTGGCCCGACAGACGATGGACGCATCAAGCCCGAAGTCGTGGCTACGGGAGTGAATGTCAACTCTTGCGCACCGGGCGGCGGCTATCAAGTTATGTCAGGTACTTCTATGGCCACACCTGCGTCCGCAGGCGTGGCCTGCTTGGTCTTTGAACAATGGCACACTCAATACCCGAATGCGCCCGATCCTCTGCCGGAAACAATAAAGGCTCTCTTTATCAATTCCGCCGGAGATATTGGCACGACCGGCCCGGATTATCAAACCGGTTTTGGCATTGTTGATGCACAAAGCGCCGTTGATCAACTAATGGCTGGCGGTGTTTTACAAAGTGAGCTTGCAATTGACGAAGTATACGAACGTGAGTTCACGGTTCCCGCGAATACGACGACGCTTGAAATCAGTCTCGCCTGGACCGATGTGCCCGCGTTTGGCAACGTGATACCAACTTTGGTCAACGACTTGGATTTGGTATTGATCGCACCGGACGATTCAGAGCATCTTCCTTGGACTCTGAATCCTTCATCTCCGAGTTCAGCGGCTCAACCGGGTATCGACAGCATAAATGTCTGCGAAAAGGTTCGCGTACTCAACCCAGCCGCAGGCACATGGACCATCCGTGTGACGGGCGACGTCAACATGGGTGACTCGCAAACTTTCGCCTTGGCGTCGAGTGTCCCGCTGGTTAACCAGTGGTCGCAAATCTCCGGTTACATCAATGTTGTTGGCGAACCGAACAACCATTTGCCGGGTGTTGTTGAAGTTGTCGGCGAGGGAATAGTTGCACTTACAGCCGAAGATAACAGCTACTCTATTTTTGTGCCTCGCGGTCCGACTTACCAGATTCGCGCCCGTTCATTCGGCTATATTCCTATCACAGTCGGCATAGATGCAAATCAGGCAAATGTGACTCAAGATTTCGCGGTTGTGGACGCGGCAAATACCGTTACAATCAACGGAACCGTGGAAACGCAGCTTGGCGATCCGATAGCCGGTGCGGTCATTTCCTACGAATTCCCCAATGCGACAATCGAAAATGACACTGCCGATGCCGAAGGTCATTTTACCGTAGACCTGCCGCGCGCGGAAACATACATATTGCATGCGTCGTCAAACGGGCTTCAAGGCTCGGAGACGGTTACTCTTCCAAACAGCGGCCCCATTGAAGTAACATTGAGGATCGAAGATACTCGCTTTTCGCCGGTCGGTCCGGATGGTGGCGGCTATTACTGTTATGAATCGTCCGACACCGGTTATGCACCGACCTTTGAATACACGTCGATTGCGCCGGCTGCCGGTGGTCCCGGTACGCTGGTCGGCCCGGTGGGCAATGGAAACGATTGGACCACTCAAGTTGCTCTCCCCTTCAATGCGCGTTACTACGGTCAGGTTGTCGGTGGACTGACGGTCTCGGCCGACGGTTGGATTGCCTTCGGGACAATAAGCGGAGGCGCGCAACCTTGGACGAACACGTTTATTCCGAGCTCTGATTTGCCGAACAATGCGGTCTATGTCTTCTGGGACGACTTGTTCCCGTACAATACCACTGAAGGCGGAGAGATCGCGCAGTACTATGACGAGGCAAACGGTCGTTTCATAATAGAGTACTATGAGGTTTCTCAGTTTACTCCCCTGACCAACAAAGTAACGGCACAGTTTGTGCTATACACGCAGGGCGTTCGACCGACCATCACTGGCGACAATGAATTCGAAATACACTACCAGCGTTTCGACTACGACGGTCCGGAAGAGGACCAAGACGCGACGTTAGGAATCGAAAACGGCGACGGCAGTGAAGGCATGATGGTCTACTTTGACGGCGGTTCCGATCCGAATCAAGGCGTGATCACGGCCGGCACGGCACTTCGGTACACGACCGGACCAATTCTCGGAACGGGCACCCTAACCGGCCAAATCACGACGATTCCGGCCACGGATGTTTCTTCGGCGACTCTGCGTTTAGGCGCGCTGGCATTTTCTCCGCTGGCCGACGGAACATTCAGCATAACAAATGTGCCGGCCGGACAGTTCAGACTTGGATTCGAGTTCGACGGATATGAAGACTTGTTGTCCGAGCAATTCACGATCCCTGTCGACGGGCAAGCCAATGTGGAGATTACGTCCTATAGGCTGGATCCGCCGCAGAGTTTGGAGGGTGAATACGTCAGTGCGCAGAATACAGTGAACTTGCATTGGACTGCGCCGACATGGACGGATGCGGATAGAGAAGGCGGCACGCGGCGTCTAGACGCCTTGAGCAACTATACGGTACTGATTGGAGGGCGTCCGCCGATCACAGGAATTGCGGATACGTTTGCCACTTATTCACCGCCCAATATCGGCGTGTACAGATTTTGGGTTGTTGCCAATTACGACGGCGGAGTTTCCGACAGCTCCAACTTGGTGCAGTTCATCGTTTCTGAAATCGTATCGGCAGACGACCGCGATGCATTGGTTCCGGATAAATTCTATGTGAGCCAAAATTATCCGAATCCTTTTAATCCTAACACCACGATTTCGTTCGGCCTTCCGGTTGAGTCGAATGTTAAGTTGGATGTGTTCGACGTGACGGGCCGCAGAGTACAAACTCTCGTGAATTCGCGGTTGGCGGCAGGACATCATCACGTGAATTTTGACGCGGCAGGGCTCGGCAGTGGTGTTTATTTTTACCGCGTTGACACAGGCCAAGAGCAGCTTATTCGAAAAATGATGTTGCTTCGCTAAACAACACAACGTTCTCTTTCAAGGGGCCGTTTGGCCCCTTTGAAATGAGTGTACCTCGAAATTCCCATGGAGACTCATAAATACGTATGAAATTATCGTCCATTTCCAGCTATCGCTTTACGCCCAATCTTCCGGATTCGCTGTCGCGTTTGACGGAGCTTGCCTACAACTACTACTGGTCGTGGCGGCCTGAGATTCACGCTCTGTTTCGCAAACTTGAGCCGGACATTTGGCATGCCTCGCACCACAATCCGGTTAAGCTTTTGATGGATATTCCTGAATCCAAGCTGGTGCGCGCGTCGGAAAGTCCCGAGTTTGTCGAACAATACAAACACTGTGTTGAGTTGTTAGACAACTACTTAAGGGGTGAGACTTGGTACTCGAAGGTGCATAGCGGGGGACAAAACGGGCGGATTGTCTTCTTCTCAATGGAGTACGGTCTGGCTGAGTGTTTGCCTTTGTACAGCGGAGGCCTTGGCGTACTCAGTGGCGACTATTTGAAGGCTGCTTCCGATCTCGGTCTTCCGGTCGTGGGAATTGGTTTGGCCTACAGGCAAGGTTATTTTCAGCAGCAGTTGGATGCGAACGGAAGGCAGACGGAGCTTTATCCGAAAAATGATTTCAATGTCTTGCCAATACAACCCGTTTTGGATGACAAGGGCGAACGGCTGACCATTCAAATTCCGTTTCACAACCGACAGTTGACGATTGGCGCATGGCTGGTCACCGTAGGCAGAGTTCCATTGTACGTTTTGGATACCGACCTGCCGCAAAATACTGTCAGCGACCGTTCGATCACGCACACTCTGTACGGCGGTGATCGCGAAACGAGAATCCAACAGGAAATCGTTCTTGGATTTGGCGGAATCGAACTATTGCGCAAACTCGGCATCAAGATGTCTGTCTGCCATATGAACGAAGGGCACTCCGCCTTTGTGCAGATTGCCAGAATTATTCACGCGGCGGCGGACCAGGGTCTGACATGGTACGAAGCCATGCAGCTCGTCTCAGCAGGAACTCTGTTTACAACGCACACTCCAGTGCCGGCCGGAATCGACGAGTTCTCGACAGAGTTGATGGACAAGTATTTCGGACAGATTTACGACCGTTATGGAATCACCCGTGATGAAGTTCTTGGCTTGGGCAGTGTCCGGCAGGGAACTCCGGGGCAGCCATTCAATATGGCAATCTGTGCTCTGCGAACGGCTGATTATACAAATGGTGTGAGTCGTCTGCATGCGGACGTCTCGCGGCGAATGTGGCAGGAGAGTTGGCCCAATTTGCCTTTCGAAGAAGTGCCGATCGACTTCGTCACCAACGGTGTGCATCATGCCACGTGGATTTCACCGGACATGATGAAGCTCTATCACAGGCACTTCGACACGGATTGGCTCGATTGCCCCGACGACAAACGCCAATGGCAAAAGGCAACCGACATTCCCGATAAGGAAATTTGGGAAACGCACAATCTCGGCAAGCTCAGATTGATCGATTTTGCGAGGAATCGAGTTTCAGCTTACCGTCAACGAGTGAGCGGGTTCATTCCTCTGAATGATGAACTCGAAGAAATACTCGCACCGGACGTGCTTACAATTGGGTTTGCAAGGAGGTTCGCGACGTACAAACGCGCGACATTGTTGCTTTCACATCCGGAACGCTTGCTTTCCTTGTTGCGTGATCCCGACCGACCGGTCCAGTTTATTTTCGCCGGTAAGGCGCACCCGCAAGATGTCATGGGCAAGGACCTGATTGCCGCGCTGATTGAGTTCGCACGGAAAAACAACGTGGAAAACCGGATGTTGTTCCTCGAGAACTACGACATGAACGTCGCGGCACATTTGGTTCAGGGAGTGGACGTTTGGATGAACAATCCCCGCCGTCCGCTTGAAGCGAGCGGAACCAGCGGCATGAAGGTTTTGGCGAATGGTGGATTGAACTTCTCAATCTTGGACGGTTGGTGGGACGAGGCTTACACGCCCGAAAACGGTTGGGCAATCGGCGGCGCACTTCAATTCGGGAATGACGCGCAACAGGATGAGAGCGATGCCCGTATGTTGTTCGATGTACTGGAACATCAGATTGTCCCGCTGTACTATCGCAGAGGAGCGGACGGTGTTCCGTTTGCGTGGATGCAGAAAGTAAAAGCCTCGATTTCCGGGCTTGTACCGCGCTTTGCGGCCCGACGAATGGTAAAGGAGTACTGGGAAGACTACTACGCAAAGGCCCTCGAACGTTGCGGACATATGGAGCGGGACAATGCCGCCGGTGCGCGCGAGTTAGCAGGGTGGAAGCGTCAAATTGAAAGTCACTGGCACGAAGTCAAGATCGTCAAAGTTGATACCGAGCCTGCATTCAATCTTCATCCTGGCAGTCCCGTCAAGGTTAGTGCGGAAGTGACGTTGGGCGGACTGACACCTGAAGACGTCGAAGTACAAGCGTGTTATGGTGAGGACCTTGGCAAGAATGATCTTGAACTTTCAGGCTACACGAGACTTGAACACAAACAGAATGGCGCGACGCACCTCTATACGGGCACGTGGACGGCACCTGAGAACGGGATGTTTGGTTTCACGATCCGCGTAGTTCCGTCGCACCCATTCCTTGGAAATCCATTGCGAATGGGAATAGTCCGATGGGCCGCAGGTCAACACTAATTCGTCAATGACGCAACGAAAAAAGGCGGACAATTTCTTGTCCGCCTTTTTCATGCCCATGAAGTGCTACAAACTCTGCTTGTGAACTTCGTCAGGCTCAATCTTGAGATTAAGTGCCCGTGAGTAGCAAAAAATCAGGAGCCAGATCAGCACACCCCAACTGCTCAGCATCAGAATCCAACCGCCAATGTTCATCGGTCACCCTCCTTCAGCTTCGGGAATTTCCCGTTTTTGTTTGCGTGGAGGATTACCCAAGTAATCAGAGCTCCAACCGCGAATAGTATTGCGCGCGCAACCCAAATCCAATTTCTCGTCGCGGAATCGGTGATTTTTTCCATAATGATAGCGGGCCACCATTCCTGCACCATCCAGATGCCAAGCAATATGATTAGGTACGTCGGTGTGATGAACTTCAGGACGAACTTGTATACTTTCGGAACTCTAAGAGCTGCACCGTGCTCCATTTCCGCAAAGCCCTTGTCCACGCCAAGGATATAAGAAAAGAAGATCACCATAATAGTCGCGGCCACAACTGGGCAGACCGTCGCCGCCCAGAAGTCCATTTCATCCAGAGTTCCCCATTGAATCGTGAAGACAAGAAATCCGGTCACCAGCAGATTGGCAATACCAATAATCGTGACTGCCCGATGATGAGACATGTCCATCTCATCTTTGAGAAACGTCACGGCAGGCTGAATCAGTGAAACAGACGACGTGACCCCCGCAATAAACAACAAGAGAAACCAAACGAAAGCGAACAGTCCGCCTGCCGGTATCTCTTCAAAGATGAGTGGCATCGTCACGAACCCCAAACTGAATGAACCGCTTCCGGCAATAGTCTGCGCCTGAGCGATTCCATAAAAAGCGGCCGCTGCAACGATTCCGATACTTCCCCCAAGAACTACTTCGACAAATTGATTAGTCGTCGTTGCAGTGAGGCTTGAAAGGACGACGTCGTCGTCTTTTCGCAGGTAAGATGCATATGCCATGATGCAGCCCATGCCTACCGAAAGAGAGAAGAATATCTGGCCGGTCGCGGCAAGCCAGACTTTGACGTCGCCAAGTGCAGACCAATTCGGGTTCCACATGAAGCCCAACGCATTGGTAACGTTCCAATCGGCATGTGTCGGGTCGGGGGTACCCAAAGTGAGAACTCGTATCGCCAAGAGAATACCACAGATGATCAAAATCGGCATGCCGATTCGTGTGAGCTTCTCGATTCCTCCTTGAATTCCTTTGTACATCACCACATAATTGATGACAAAGACAAGAACGAAAAATCCAATCGCGGGCGTGTGATTGTGGAAGTAGACATTGCTTTCCGCCCCAATAAAGCCCGCAAAAAACTTACCCATTTCCCCAGCGGCAATGGCATCGCGAAAACCGCCTGTGATCGAGTAGTAAGCGAAGGCTAGAGTCCAACCTTCGATATAAACATAGTAGAACGTGATGATGGTCGGAGCAAATACAGCCGCGATGCCCAAATACTTCGCCCACGGCCTTCCTTTGGCAATTCTATGGTATACTCCTGGACCCGTGCCGTGATTGTGTTGACCACCGTAACGGCCTAATGTCCACTCCACCCATGCCAGCGGAATTCCCAACAGAATCATCGCAAGCAAGTAGGGGATCATGAACGCGCCGCCTCCGTTCACAGCCGCCTGAGTAGGGAAGCGAAGGAAGTTTCCTAACCCAACAGCACTTCCCGCCACTGCGAGAATGACGCCCACACGAGTGCCCCAATTCTCACGCACCTTTACAGGTTTTGTGTCCGACATATCCTCTCCACGCTTAAGAATCGATTTAGGACTGAACGAAATTAACGGTTCTGAACTGAAAGGTCAATAATAATCCTGATTTTTCTGAATTTCCTCATAGGTCTCGCTTGAGCATCTGGGCCTTTCGATAAAAGCCACTCGACTCGTAAAGGTGCTTCGCGACTTCATTATCTTCGGCAACAAGTAGCCACAATTCCCTGCAATCCAGATCAACCGCACGTTTTTCCGCATATCCCATCAAGATCTTGCCAATTCCTTGGCCTCTTTCTCTCTCAGAGATTGAGATGTCCCAAACCCATAATTCTTTGTTTCCATTGAACCTATTGTATGTTCGGTAGAGCCATAAGTGTCCAATGTAAGGATCGGAGTGGGAGTGTGCGATCCAGACTTCGCTTTCTGGGCGAAAAGCATACTCCTTCACAAAACCGGTGAACCGCTGCAAAAGGTCAGCATCATCTTGATTTGCCGTCCTATGCAGGGAACCACAGGTCAAGCTCCCAAGTTGAAGAAAGGTAGTGAGGTCCGACGATTGCATCTGTCGGAATCTGATAACCTCTAATTCTGCTTTTGTCATCTTATTCGTCTATGTGGAATTTGTTCTAAGGCAAGTGTTTTAATATACTTGCCTTTGATTAGCCTTAAAAGTTGACTGAATCCATCCGTTTCTTTTTGCCGGATGGATGCTGAAATGTATCTGGATTTTTTGTAGATTGCGAGACATTCGCATGGAACAAACCAAGGAGATGCTTGTGAAGAAGATTGGATTGATTCTCGGCTCAATGGCCGTGGTGGCGCTGGTTTTGGCTGGTGGCTACAGTTACGCCTGTGATGGCAGCTCTTGTTCATCCAAGAAGATGGCAAAGGCTTCCAAGAAATCCGCAACTGAACAGTGCGCGACAACGAATGCCGCACTGACCTCGACCGGTGAAAAGGCCGCTTGCTCGGCCAGCTGTGATGCGTCCAAGGCTTCTGCCAAGAAAGCTTCTGCCTCGTGTGATGCATCCAAGTGTTCGTCGTCCAAGAATGCGTCGGCCAGCTCTTGTCCTTATCACAACTCGATGACCTCGGAATCGTCTTGTTCGTCCATGAAGAACGCGTCGATGACTGAAGGTTCGTCGTGCTCGTCGGCTAAGAGTGCGTCTTCTTCATGCGATGCGTCCAAGTGCTCGTCGATGAAGAATGCGTCGATGACAGAAGGGTCGTCCTGTTCTTCGATGAAGAAGGCAGAGATGACTGAAGGTTCCTGCAAAGCTGGTAAGAACGCCTCAATGGCTTCTGGTGCCAGCTGCTGCGCGGGCAAGAATGCCTCCGCGACCTCTGGCTCTTGCTGCATGAGCAAGGGTGCCCAAATGTCGTCGGCAAGTTGTGCGACGTCCGCGGCCAAGATGGCCTGTGGCGACAAAGGCTACTTCAATGCCAATGTCTACAAGGTGGACAACGGCACAATGTACGCCGTGGCCGATGGCAAGAAGTTCGTCGTAACGGAAAGCACGCCTTACAATCAGGTCGGCAACGCGCGTTACTACTTCGCTGACAATTCCTGTGCGGTTAAGTGCAGCGAGAAAATGGCATCCAAGGCCAATACCTATACTCACGAAGCTGTCGAACTTGCTACCCTTGAATCCAACGTGAAAATGGATCATGGCAAGAAGATGGCCGTGTGTTCGGTCTCGGGCAAGGAGTTCGAAGTTACGGCAGCAACTCCGGCGGTGGTGACGGACGGTCAGAAGACCTATTTCTGCGGTCAGGAGTGCGCAAACCACTTCATGGGCCTGTAATCGTCCAGAAGAGCGAGATGTGTGGAGGCCGCGTCCAAAGGGGCGCGGCCTCTTGATTTTATTAGAACTTAACTTGAAGTGTATGAAAAAACTTTGGTTAAGCGCTTCAGCAAGTAAGCAGTTCCTCCGAAAGTCAGGTGTACAAGGCTTGACAGGCTAATTGCCGTTCCGTATATTTCGGGTTCGCACACAATGCGCGAGGGCCTGTGGCGCAGCTGGGAGCGCGCTTGAATGGCATTCAAGAGGTCAGGGGTTCGATCCCCCTCAGGTCCACAAGGCTAAACACGATTTAGGCAGTTCTTTTCTTGCGGGAGTAACTCAGTGGTAGAGTTCCACGTTGCCAACGTGGCTGTCGCGGGTTCGAATCCCGTCTCCCGCTCCAAGATAATGTTGTATTGGCTGTGCGATTGTTGCAGTGCTGCTGCGCCAGCGCAAGGCCGCTTTGTCCGCGGTCATTGAGTAAGCACGGCGCCGTAGCCAAGTGGTAAGGCGGAGGTCTGCAAAACCTCTATTCAGCGGTTCGAATCCGCTCGGCGCCTCAAAGCCGCACTCCGACCGGTTTTGGCCCTGCGCGGCAGGCCGGGATGGTGAAATGGTAGACACAGGGGACTTAAAATCCCCAGGGATCAAAAGTCCCGTGCCGGTTCGAGTCCGGCTCCCGGCACTCAGACGAGCATTCTTCAACATGCTCGTAAGGTCTGCCCTGCGGTCGCATCACCGGCTATTGGGCCGGTTGCTTTGTTTTTGAGGGCGATTAGCTCAGTTGGTTAGAGCGCTTGCGTGACATGCAAGAGGTCACTAGTTCGAATCTAGTATCGCCCACCACCAGCGTAGACGCTGGAGCCAGTGACCTGACGATCTTTCAAATCGATTTATTTCTGGTTCTGATTTTTCGATTTGGGATTTTCTATTTTCAATTTTGTTTCTGAGGCATCCGTTCGTAGAGGTACTCAATTATGTCTGACTTACTGCTCGAACTCGAGGGCGGCAAATCGATTGCCGCGCAACCCGGTCAAAAGCCGATTGACTTTCTTCCTGAAGGCAAGGACGTCGGTGCAAACGGGATATTTAGTTCTTTGCTGGATGGAGCCATTTGGGATTTGCACCGTCCGTTGGTTCACGGCGGCAAGCTGACGTTCATCGGCTTCGACAGTCCCGAAGGAAAATTCGTTTACTGGCATTCCGCCGCGCACTTGATGGCCCACGCAATCAAGGAGCTCTGGCCCGAATCGCAGCTTGCGATCGGACCGCCGATTGCCGACGGATTTTATTACGATATCGATTCTCCGCATGTCTTCACGCAGGAAGATTTCCCCGTGATCGAAGACAAGATGCGCGAGATCGCCAAGCGCAATCTGCCTTTGGTTCGCAAGGACTTGAAAGAAGATGACGCGCTGAATCTGTTCCGCGGGATGGGGGAGATGTACAAAATCGAACTCATCAACGATCTCAACGAAGATCTGACCGTCTACGAACAAGGGAATTTCGTTGATCTTTGCCGCGGCCCGCATTTGGACCGCACCAGCCGCATCAAGCATTTCAAAATTCTCTCGGTAGCCGGAGCCTATTGGCGTGGCGATGAGAAGAACAAGATGCTGCAGCGGCTTTACGCGACGGCTTATCCGACTAAGGAGATGCTGGAAGAGCATTTGCACCGGTTGGAAGAAGCGGCCAAGCGTGACCATCGTAAGCTCGGCAAGCAGCTCGATCTTTTCAGTTTCCACGGCGAATCTCCCGGCGCGGTGTTCTTTCATCCGCGTGGTCAGATTATCTGGGACGAGATTACCCGCTACTGGCGCGACAAGCACGCGCAGTTCGGCTACAAAGAGATTCGCACTCCGTTCTTGATGAATGAAGAGTTGTGGCACAAGTCTGGGCACTACGAACACTACCGCGAGAATATGTATTTCTCGGAAGTGGATGAACAGTCCTTTGCACTGAAGCCGATGAATTGCCCTGGCCACTGTTTGATCTATGGCACTCATCAGGTTTCCTACCGCGACTTGCCGTTGAAGCTCTGTGAACTTGGCACGGTGCATCGCTATGAAAAGAGCGGCGTTCTGCACGGTCTCTTCCGTGTGCGGGTGTTTACTCAAGACGATGCGCATATCTTCGTGACGCCCGATCAGATCGAAGAGGAAGTCGGCAAGGTCGTCAAGTTCATCTTTGATATGTACCGTGATTTCGGTTTTGAAGAGTTCAAGGTTGAACTCTCAACTCGGCCAGAGTCGCGAGTGGGATCTGACGAAGTTTGGGATAAAGCCGAAACCGCGCTCGCCAATGCCTTGCAGCAATTGGGGGTCGAGTACAAAATCAATCCCGGTGACGGAGCGTTCTACGGACCGAAGATCGACTTCCACATCAAGGACGCGATCGGCAGAACGTGGCAATGTGGAACCGTGCAATGCGATTTCTCGATGCCGTCGCGTTTTGATTTGGAATACGTCGGCGCGGACGGTCAACGTCACACTCCCGTGATGCTGCACCGCGCGCTGTTAGGGTCGATGGAACGGTTCATCGGAATTCTGATTGAGAACTATGCCGGCGATTTGCCGCTGTGGTTGTCTCCAGAGCAGATCCGAGTGCTTCCGGTCTCCGACAAGACGATTGAGTATGCTCAAAAAGTCACCGACGAATTGCTTGCTCAGGGCATCCGCGCGACGCTGGATGACCGCAACGAAAAACTGGGCTTCAAGATTCGTGACGGTGAATTGAATAAGATTCCGTACCTTGCCGTAATCGGACCCAAAGAGGCCGAAAGCGGACAGGTTTCGCTGCGCCGCCGCAAAGAAGGAGATCTCGGCGGCATGTCCGTCTCGGACACGGCAGAACGACTGCTGAATGACATTAGATCTCGCGCTACGCATTAACTCCGGAGAAAACTCTGCGCTCAGCTGCACCGACTAACAAGGCAAACGCGACCCGTATCAACGAGAAGATTGTTGCACCGGAGGTGCGTGTCATAGGTAGTGACGGCGAGCAGATCGGAGTAATGCATCCATCCAAGGCTCTCGATTTGGCGCGGGCAGAGGAATTGGATTTGGTCGAGATCGCGGCGTCGGCGACTCCGCCCGTTGTTCGCATCATGGACTTCGGAAAGTTCAAGTATTCCGTCTCCAAGAAGGACAAAAGTTCGCGCAAGAAGTCGGCCAGTTCGACTCTTAAGACGATCAGGCTTTCTCCTTCGACGGACGAGCACGATTTGATGACAAAGGCCCGCATGGCACGCCGTTTCATCGAAGAAGGCTCGAAAGTGAAAGTATCCATCTGGTTTCGCGGCCGTATGATCACTCACCAGGAATTCGGTGTCCGGATGATGGAACGAATTGCCCAGGAAGTTGCGGAAGTCGCGAAAGTTGAGGCCCCGCCAAAAATGGAAGGGCACAACCAGATGATCATGATGTTGATTCGTAAATAACTTTGATATAGGGCAATACCATGCCGAAGATGAAGACTAAGCGTTCAATGGCGAAACGCTGCAAGGTAACTGGCAGTGGAAAAATCGTCTTCTACAAGACGCGCCGTCGTCACAAATTGACGCACAAGACCGCCGCGCACAAAAATCGTTTGACGGGTACCGTTGTCTTTGAGGGCGGCGAAGAGACCAAAGTCAAGCGTATGATGGCGATGGCATAAAGAAAGACCGGGGTTCTCTGCTCACGCGAGCAGAACACTCAGTTTTTCTATTTTCCATTTTCAATTTTTCAATTTTCTGGTGAACCATGCCGAGAGCAACAAATAATCCCGCGACTCGCCGTCGCAAAAATAAAGTCTTCAAGGCTGCGAAGGGCTACATCGGCCGTCGTGGCACGTTGATTCGTGCGGCGACTGAGACGGTAGAAAAAGGATGGGCGCGCAGTTTCGGCGACCGTCGCAAGAAAAAAGGTCTGTACCGCAGCATCTGGGTTGTGCGTATTAACGCCGCTGCTCGCGAACACGGCCTGAGTTATTCGCGATTTATCAGCGGGCTGAAGCAGCAGGGAATCGCCCTCGACCGTCGTCAGCTCGCCGAATTGGCCGTGAACGACCCGCAAGGATTCGAGCACTTGACCAACATAGTCAAGGCCGCCTAAACAAACCCTTCGGTTCCGTCCAATCTGTGTTTTTAGTTGACGGGCGATCCTTGCACCGCAGGGGTCGCCTTTCTCTATTTTTAAGAGTACTACATGCGAGAACAACTCGAACAGGTCAAACTTGAAGCCATCGCCGCGCTGAATGAAGCCGCGGACTTAGCCGCACTCGAGCAGGCCTCGATAAAATATTTGTCGCGCAAGGGAGTCGTCGCCGGACTCTTCAAGCTAATGGGCAAAGCCTCAGCCGAAGAACGTCCAGCACTCGGCCAGGCCTTGAACGACTTGAAGAACGAACTGGAAGCTCTCGAAGCCGCAAGAAAATCATCATTGACTCCCAAGTCGAGCGGCCCTTCGATTGACACAACTTTGCCCGGGCGCAAGACGTGGATTGGGAGTTATCATCCGTTGACGATTGTGATGCGCGAGATCACGGACATTTTTCGCGGCATGGGATTTCGCGTCGCGGATGGTCCGGAAATTGAGCTGATCAAATACAACTTTGACATGCTCAACACTCCGCCGTGGCATCCGTCTCGCGACGAGAGCGATACGGTGTACTTGCCGAACGGCTTTGTGCTCAGAACGGAAACGTCGCCTGTGCAGATACGCACGATGGAAAAACAGGATCCGCCGGTGAGAATTATCTCGCCCGGCAGAGTCTATCGCCGAGACCGTCCGGATGCCACACACTCGCCGATGTTTCATCAGTGCGAAGGGTTGTACGTTGACAAAGGCGTAACAATGGCGGAACTGAAGGGCACGCTGTTGTCGTTCTACCGCGAACTTTTCGGTCAACAAACAAAGTTGCGTTTTCGCCCGCACTTCTTTCCGTTCACGGAACCCTCTGCTGAAGTCGATGTGTCATGTCCGTTTTGTAAAGGTGAAGGCTGCCGTATCTGCAAGAACACCGGCTGGCTCGAAATGGGCGGCTGCGGCATGGTCGATCCCAACGTGCTCGAAGGTGTCGGTTACGATTCGGAAATTTACACAGGTTTCGCCTTTGGATTGGGCATCGACCGCGTGGCCATGCTCCGCTTCGGCATCAATAACATTCGATTGCTCACGGACAGTGACGTCCGTTTCCTAAGACAATTCTCGGGCATCACACCCCGCTAAGAAAACATGTTACTCAGCTATAAATGGCTTTCTGAATTCGTAGACATTCCGGTTTCTCCCGAGGAGCTGGGCGACGTCTTGACGTGGCTTGGGCTCGAGATCGAGTCAGTAAATGTTTACAAACCCGCGCTCGAAAATGTCGTGATCGGCGAAGTGGTCGAGTGTGCGCACATCGAAGGCACGGATCACCTTTCGATAACACAGACCAACGTCGGCGGAGAAACACTCTCAATTGTTTGCGGCGCTCCGAATGTGCGTGTTGGCTTGCGCGTTGCCGTGATGCTCGCTGGATCGACGACCGCCAGCGGCATGACCATCAAGAAGGCGAAACTGCGCGGCCATGTGTCGAACGGAATGCTCGCCTCCGAAGAAGAGTTGGGACTGGCTCCGTCGCATGCGGGTATCATCGAGTTACCGCACGCATGGGAAGTCGGCGCGCCGGCATCCAAATATCTGGATCTGCAAGACACGGTTTACGACGTCGAGATTACGCCGAACCGCCCGGATTTTCTTTCGCATATCGGCGTCGCGCGCGACATCGCCGCGAAGTTCAAGATTCCGTGGAAGCGCAAAGAGTATCCGATAATTGAATCAAAAAGGGAAGCAACGGAGTACGTGAAGGTCGTGCTCGATGCGCCCGATGCCTGCCCACGATACATGGCGAAAGTGATTACCGGCGTGAAGATCGGTCCGTCGCCGTTTGATGTCGCTATTAGGCTCTTGCGCTGCGGGATTCGCCCCATTTCAAACATCGTTGACGTGACCAACTACGTCATGCTCGAATCGGGACAGCCGCTGCATGCCTTTGACGCGCGCTTCTTGGCCGAGCATGAGATTCGTGTCCGCTATGCGCAGGACGGAGAAAAGTTCATTACGCTCGATGAGAAAGAACACAAACTTTCATCGTCGGACTTGTTGATTGCCGATGCCAAACACGGCGTCGCTCTGGCCGGAATTATGGGCGGCCTAAACAGCGAAATCCGTGAAGACACGGCCGACGTCGTGTTGGAATGTGCGTACTTCGATCCCGTACACGTGCGCCGCACAGCAAAATCTCTGGGTATGTCGACAGACTCTTCGCGAAGATTCGAGCGCGGCTGTGACCCTAATCAAGTTCCGCTGGTCGCCGAGTCTGCAATATCCTTGATGCAGCAGTGGGGTGGAGGCGAGGTTTGGAGCGGCGCGGTGGATGCCTATCCAAAACCTATTGTTCCGGTGGAAATCTCTTTTAGACCGGAGCGCACGTCCGCTCTGATCGGAGTCGACTATGAACTGCCTGAAATCGCGGACATCCTAACCCGGCTCGGCTGCGACGTGAAGAAAAGCGCTGCGGTTTGGACAGTGCATGCTCCGACACATCGTCCCGATTTAGAACGCGAAGTCGATCTGATTGAAGAGGTCGTGCGCGTCAACGGCTACGACAAAATTCCCTCGGCGGAAACCAGCAGGGTAGTGCTCTCGGGGCAAGATGATCCCGACCACACAATTCGCCGTAAGGTCGAAGATATTCTTGTTGGACAAGGATTCCATCAGGCCTTGTCTTTGTCGATGTGGAACCCAGAGGCACGCCTCGATCCTCCCGGAATGCCCGAGGGCGTCCTGCTTGGGAACCCTGTAACCGATGAAATGCGTTACTTGCAAGGCAGCGTCCTACCACCGCTGTTTCGGGCTGCCGCGGCGAATTTCGAGCGGGGTGACCGCGATGTTCGGCTTTTTGAGACCACCAGAGTCTTCCAGAATGGCAACTCGGAAGATCCTCGCACGTGGGAACGGCGTATCGTGGCTGGCCTGATGACTGGAAAACGTAGAGCCACAAATTGGGAACCGTCTAAGGATTCAATTGATTACTTTGACTTAAAGGGCTTGCTCGAAATATTAGCGACGCGGCTAACCCTTGACAATTATCATATTAATTGCTATGCTCTTGATACTTCGGGGCTTCTGTCCGGAGAGCTCACGATTTCGGGAGTAAAGGCAGGTTCATTTGGTATCTGGCCAAAGTCGGTATGTGCTCCCTTGGACATCGACGCTGATGTTGCCTGGTTTGAACTCGATCTCGGTGCATTGCGCGGGCAAAGGAAATCTGAGTTCCGGTTTGAGCCTCTTCCCAAGTTCCCGGTTGCATGGCGCGATTTGGCACTCGTGGTGGACAATGCTGTCAGCTATGCGGATCTGGCAAACACAATTCGTGAATCCGGCGGTCCGTTGCTTAAGTCGCTGTGGCCATTTGATGTCTTTGTCAGCGATAAACTTGGTTCCGGCAAGAAGTCGATTGCGATCCGCCTCGAGTTTTTGCATCCCGACCGGAGTCTTGACGCCTCCGAAGTGGAAGAACTGATTCAAACGATTCTAAACAAACTACAAGAAAAACACTCAGCCATTTTGCGCTGAGAGACAATACCCCAAACCCCTGACTATTCAACTAAAGTATGGACATCCAGACGCTCGACGCGCTTGATCAAAAGATTGCACGACTATTATCGAAACTGACTGAACTTCAAGAAGAGAATCACAAGATGTCCGGCGAGCTGAATACGCTTCGCCAGCAGCAAGCTCAAGCGACAAAGGACCTCGAAGAAAGCCGCCGCCGCTGTGAAACGCTGGAAGAGAATCAGCGTGATCCGCAGAAGGAAGAGTTGATTCGCACGCGGATTTCGGCATTACTGGAGAAGCTCGAAGCGGCGTAAGAGCGGCTTCCGCAGAAACATGACTGATTTGCTTCAAGAAGGCACACAGGATGACGCGGTTGAAGTTAAGATTTTCGACCGCGCTTATCGGCTAAGGCGGACCGCCGATCCCGGCTATTTGCGCAAAGTTGCGCAGATCGTAGATGCTCGAATGAAGCTGGTACATGGGGCGGATCGGACGCGTCCGGCCGGCGATCTGGCTGTGTTGGCCGCGTTGCAGCTTGCTCATGAGCTGACCGAGGCGAAGTCAGAGCTAAATGACCGGACGCAAAAACTTGAAGAGCGGGCGCAGCAGATGTCTATAGAATTAGAAGCCAAACTACGTGAGTTGGGAGCGTGACCGATCCTAATTGTGGTTGGGTGAGACTGGTCGGAGGAACAAGGTAAAGTAAGAATACGATTTCATTACAAAGAAGTAGGAATTTGATCCCTGCTTTGGCAGATTCTTGATTCAAGAACCAATAGTCAAAGAATAGGGAGTTCAACTCTGGCGTCAATTGCAAGCCTAAGCCCGTGCAAGCGGGTTCCCCTCAGCTCCGGTTGATGTGGGATAGAGGAAGTGAGAACCGTACAGGTGAATTCCCGCCGTGTCGTACCAGGTTCTTGGTACCACGTCTGCCACTGTAGGGATTCTTTTTATATATAGAATAGGGGAGACCCCTTCACATGTTCGACGGAAATGTATACTTAGTCGTTGCGCTTGCCGCAGGCTCAGGCATCGCAGCATTCCTGATTGGCTGGTTCTTGAGCCGTTCGATAACCAAAGAACGCTTGAAGGCTTCTCAACAAGAAGCCGAACGCATCGTCGCTGACGCCCATAAAGAAGCCGAGACGATGTACAAAGAGAAGATGCTTGAATTGCGTGCGGAGCAGTTAAAGCAGCAAACGGCGCTTGAAGACGAGATGCGCAATGCGAAGAACGAGATTGCGCGTCAGGAGCGTTCGATAAAGGATCGTGACGCCAATCTCAAGAATCAGCGTGACGAGATTGAGAAGAAGCGCAAAGAAGTGGACCGGCTGCTTGGCCAAAACACTCAAAAAGAGAAGAAGTTGGACGAGAAAGAGTCGGAGCTGGATGAGTCGTTGAAGCGGGCTCAGGCCGAACTTGAAAGAGCAGCGGGGTTGTCTAAGGACGACGCGCTTGAGCAGCTCAAGGAATCCCTGATGACCGAAGCTCAAAATGCGACGGCTGAGCTGATCAAGAATATGCGTGACGAGGCGAAGTCCACGGCCAACCGTGAAGCGCGCGAAGTTATTGTCTCGGCAATTCAACGCTCGGCGGCTGACCACAGTGTTGAAAGCACCGTCTCGGCGGTGCATATTCCCAACGACGAAATCAAAGGCCGCATTATCGGCCGCGAAGGCCGCAACATCCGCGCGTTTGAGCAGGCGACGGGGGTGGACATTATCGTCGATGATACGCCGGAAACGGTGGTGGTGTCAGGGTTCGATCCGTTCCGCCGTGAAATCGCGCGGCTCGCTCTTGAGCAACTCATGGCGGATGGAAGAATTCATCCGCAGCGCATCGAAGAGTTAGTAAAAAAGATCGAGAAAGAGATGGAAGAGAAGCTGATGCAAATCGGCGAGGCCGCCTGTCTTGAAGCGGGCGTGACTGGATTGCATCGCGAAATGGTCAGACTTGTCGGGCGGCTGAAATACCGCACGAGCTATGGCCAGAATATTCTCCATCACTCGGTTGAAGTCGCGCACTTGTCGGCATTGATGTGCGCACAGCTTGGTTTCGACGCCAAGATGGGGCGTCGCGCAGGTCTCTTGCATGATATCGGCAAGGCAATCGACCGCTACACTGAAGGAACACACGTCGAAATCGGCGTTGAATTGGCAAAGAAATATCGTGAGCCGAAGATTGTAATTAACACGATTGCGGCGCACCATAACGATACGGAGTTTATTTCGCCAATCGGCGTATTGGTACAAGCCGCTGATGCGATTTCAGGCGCGCGCCCCGGAGCACGGCGTGAAACGTTGGAACTCTACGTAAAGCGACTGCAGCAGCTTGAAGAAATCGCGTCGAGTTTCAAGGGTGTGCAGAAGACCTTTGCGATACAGGCAGGCAGGGAGATTCGGATCATCGTGGAGCCGCAGAAAGTAAACGATTCGATGGCCGAAATGCTCGCGACGGACATAGCGAAGAAAGTCGAAGAAGAACTCGAATATCCGGGTCAAATCAAAGTCACCGTATTGAGAGAATTCGTTGCCTCAGGTCTCGCCAAGTAAGCCCGCGGGCGCAAGTCGCCTGTTGTTTGTCGGAGATGTATATGGAGAGCCCGGTCAACAGGCGGTCGTCGCGCTGTTGCCCGGGCTTCTTCGTGAGCTTGCCGTCGATGTTTGCGTCGTGAATGCTGAGAATTCCGACGGTGGAAAAGGCCTTTCTCCAAAGATCATTCGCATGTTGTTCGACGCAGGTGCGGACGTACTTTCTGGGGGCAATCACACGTTGTACAGAGACAAAGCGCACTCCGCCATCGCCGAAAACCCACACATTCTAAGGCCCGCAAATTTCCCCGCCGACGCGCCGGGCCGTGGTTTCGTTACCATTGAAGTTTCTCCTCGTGTGCGCTGGGGAGTAATCAACTTAATGGGCCGGGCAATGTTGCCTCCGTCGGATGATCCGTTCCGTCTTGCACAGTCGCTTGCCAACACAATGCACGAAGAGACCAAGTTGATTTTCGTTGATTTTCATGCTGAAGCGACGGCGGAGAAGCTTGCGCTTGCGCGTTATCTGGACGGTCAAGTGACAGCGCTTATCGGAACTCACACTCACGTGCAGACGGCAGATGAACAGATACTCCCAAGCGGAACGGCATATTTGACAGATGTTGGTATGACGGGACCGCATTCCGGTGTGATTGGTATGGACACGGATAGCGCGCTGCACCGTTTTCTTCATCCAATGGGCGGCGGACGATTCGGAGTGGCAAAAGGCGAAATTAAGCTGCATGCTGTAGTGATTGATGCTGATCCGCAATCGGGGAAAGCACTCGCCATTCAGAGGATTCAGAAAGAGCTGGGCGAATGAGTGTGCGAACCATACTCGGCAAAGCATGGCTCGGCCTAAATGGAACTGAGCCCGTGCGTCTCAGGCTGAGCGAAGGGAAGATCGAATCGGTTGAGAAAGGCGTCTTTTCGCAAGAACACTCCGATGACTTAGTATTGTCCGAGAATGAAGTGGTCTTGCCGGGCTTTCATGATGCGCATTTGCATTTGATAACCGGTGGACTGCAGATGGCTCAGATAGATTTCGGTGGTGCGCACTCTGTGGACGCGGCTTTGCAGCGAATCTCGGACTACATCGAGCGCCACAAGCCCGAGCCCGGTTCGTGGATACTTGGGCATGGTATAGAGCAAACAGAAATCACTATCACGCGTACCGATCTGGATCGAGTGACACAGGACTATCCGTTTTTCGCTTGGACTCACGATCTGCATTCGGCGGTAGCGAATTCGAAAGCCTTGATCAAGGCCCGTATTGACGGTTCGACCAAAAGCCCGCCCGGTGGAATAATTGAACACGGTTTAGATGGAAAGGTCACGGGGGTGCTGCGTGAACACGCCGCGGGACTTGTGGATGATGTCATTCCTCTTCCGTCTCGAGAAGACTATCGACAAGCGTTTCTGCGTGCGCAAAGCCTTGCACTATCGCTTGGAATCACTGCTGCGAGTGCCAGCGTTCGGCCCGACTTAATCGAGGCGTATCTTTCCGTGGCGGTTTCCGCCGACCAGGTCATCAAGCTAAATATGTGGAAAGTCACCGAGTCCTTCGACTTCGAACTAGACCGGTTTGAAATGCGCGACTCCGAAAAGTTCCGTTTCAAGTGTTTCAAGGGGTTCACCGACGGCGCATTGGGATCAAGAACAGCATCATTTTGGAAACCGTACGCAGATGATGCAAGCACCACAGGCGAGTTGCTTGTGCGCGAAGGTCCGTTGGCGAGGTTTATTCGGAGCGCACATAAGGAAGGCTATCAGATTGCAATGCACGCAATCGGAGACCGGGCGAACAGCGTCGTGCTTGACGCGGTGGAAATGGCTTCCGCCAACGGCATCGGGCCGGAATTGCGGCCGCGCATCGAGCATGTGCAGCATCTACGCGAGCGCGACATCGCTCGTTTCGCCAAACTTGGCGTCATTGCGAGTATGCAGCCGATTCATTGTACCGCAGACATGAGTTTCGTGACTCGGAGGTTGGGCAGCGAGCGCGAAGCGACGTCGTATGCATGGAAGAGTTTGCAGGACGCCGGAGCGCTGCTTACGTTCGGGAGTGACTGGCCAATTGAAACCTTGGATCCTATTGCCGGAATTCATGCTGCGGTAACGCGGACGCGGAAGGATGGAACTCCGGCAGGTGGTTGGCTACCCGAGCAATGTGTTTCGGTGGAAACTGCGCTGCGGGCATACACTGAAGGATCGGCCTATGCGGCAGGCTGGGAACATAAGGTGGGAAAAATTGCACCGGGATTCGCCGCGGATCTTTGCGTGTTGACAGCCGACCCTTTCAAAACAAAACCGCGTGATTTGCATAGGCTGCAAGTCACGCGGACAATAGTCGACGGAAAAACTGTTTACGAGCTTAGTTAGCTCAAGTCATTGCCTTTCATCCATTCGATGAAATCGAGCAGTCCGTCTTCAAACTTAATGTCGTGACGGAATCCGAGCTCACGCTCGGCGAGAGTCGTGTCGGCAAAGGTCTGAAACACGTCTCCGGGTTGAGTAGGAAGTCTGTCGATTATTAGCGGTCGCCCAATTCCAGCTTCAATTCCTGCGAGCAGTTGCCTGAGTTCAATCGGAGAACTCGAGCCCAAGTTAAAAATTCCGTAGCGTCCGTCGGAATGATCAACCCACGCCAGCGCGCCAAGAATTCCACTCACGATATCGGAAATGTGGGTGTAGTCGCGCCGCGAACTGCCGTCGCCGAACATCGGAATCGATTCGCCGCGAATTGCTTTTCTCACGAACTTCCTGATTGCGAGATCGGGCCGTTGACGGGGCCCATAGACTGTGAAAAAGCGCAGGCAGGCGATTGAGAATCCATACAAGTGGGAATACACATGCGCGATAACTTCACCCGCTTTTTTGGTCGATCCGTAAGGACTCAAGGGATGATCCGTATTATCCGATTCGCGAAACGGACCGCCGTCTCGGTTGCCGTAGACCGATGAGCTTGAAGCAAATACGATCTTTTGCACCCCGGCTTCTTTACATAGTTCAAGCAAAGAAACCGTCGCGTCAATATTTACTTGTGCATAGAGCTGAGGTTGCTCCAAGGACGGTCTGACGCCTGCACGCGCGGCCAAATGAACGACTGCGTCGAACGAATTCGACTGAATGACCTCCGAGAGCATGTTGCGGTCGCGAATGTCCGCTTCAACGAGCGTGAAACACGGATTTCGCGTGCAGTCTCTGATGTTCTGTTCTTTTATGCTGCGCGGATAGTAGGGGTCAAAACTATCATACGCACACACGGATGCTCCCTGAGCGAGCAGGGCTTCTGCAACGTGTGAACCAATGAATCCGGCGCCGCCGGTAAGCAGGATTTTCTTCATCATCTGGGTTAATGAAACCCCCACTCATGCAAGAGGAGGGCCAGTAAAGATAGCGGGTTTTTGCTATTCGGCGCAAATGTCTTGTGTGACTCCCAGAGCCTTCGATTTAAGGTTATAATTAACAAAATGTTAAAATTTTCACATGGCTGTCGGAATACTTCAGGGAACTTGACAAATAGCCCAGATGGTTGTAAATTTGTGGTTTCTGGACGGCAAGCAATGTGGGCCGTCTGCGGGGCGGAGTAGCTCAGTTGGTTAGAGCACGGGAATCATAATCCTGGTGTCGGGGGTTCAAGTCCCTCCTCCGCTACAAACAGCGCCAAGCCGCCGGGATTTCACCGGCGGCTTTTGTTTTGCAGGGGCTAGTGAGCTTGGACTAAGAAACAATGAAAATTTGGTTGGCATGAACAAATCGGATTGGCCGAAACTTATTTGTGTAGTTTGCGGCAAGAAGCCGTTGACTGCAACGGATAGCGGATATCACTGCGAATCCTGTGGAGCGGAGTTTCCCTTGCACAAAGCAACGGGACTTCCCGTGTTTGTCAGCGAGCGTTCTCCTCTCGATACAGCTGAGATACTTAAACACCAGGTTTCCGAGAGCGCACTGGATCTTGACGTGGCGAATAGCCATTGGAATACCGGGCCGTTGCGGCAAATGCTGGACAAGACAAGCGGCAAGACAGTCTTGAGCTACGGCAGCGGCGACGGTGGGGACCGCAAATGGTTGGAGAAAGCCGGCTACCAACTCGTGTGTTTTGACATTTATCCGGGGCCTTACACCGATGTGGTGTGTGATGGACATGAGTTGCCTTTCGATGACGCGCAATTCGACATCGTTGTGTCGACCGCAGTCTTCGAACATCTTTACAATCCCTTTCAGGCCGCACGCGAGATCTTCCGAGTTTTGAAACCCGGCGGCACTCTCGTCGGTTCGGCGGCGTTTCTCGAAGCATATCATGCCAATTCGTATTTTCACATGAGCCACTTAGGACTTACGGAAGTGTTCAAACGAGCGGGATTTTCCGAAATTGAACTACACCCGGGCTGGTCCTTCGTCGAGTCCTTGAATGGTCGTTTCTGGGTTTGGAATAATGTCAAAGCGATCGGAAGACTTACGCGCCCGTGGCGCAGGTTTCGATACTTAGTCGGCATGGCCCTTTGGAAAGTCGCTTATGGCCTGAAGGGTCGTTCCGTACCTGAACGCATCAGGCTTGGATTTGCAGGATCGCTACTCTTTCGAGCGGTTAAGCCCGGTGAATAGTGCTGTAAACAATGGGCTCTTGCCATTGGATGCAAAGCAGCGACTCTTGCTGGCTGTGTCTGGCGGCGGAGATTCTCTGGCGATGCTGAAGTGGTTTGCCGAGCAAAAGGAGTGGCACGACCGAATCGTCTGCGCGCATATTGACCATATGCTGCAGCCTGAGTCTGAAAAAGTCGGCAGACTGGTCCGAGATTTTGCGGGGAAACTCAAAGTTCCATTTGCCATGAAACGAGTCGACGTTCCTGCTCATCTGACACGCAAGCGAGAATCCGTTGAAGCCTGCGCGCGATCATTGCGATATCGAGCTCTTGAGGAGTTGCGTACCGAATCATGCTGCGATTTCATTTTGACGGCGCACTCAAAGGATGACGATGCGGAAACGATTTGGATGAAACTGGAGCAAGGTTCATCCTGGTTCGAAGTAACGGGAATTCCTGGCCGGCGCGAACGAATTCTCAGGCCATTCTTGTCACTTGACCGGAGACAGTTGCGAGCAGTTTTAGATACAGAAGATGCTTGGCACAACGACCCAATGAACTGCGACTCTAGATTTCCAAGAGTGCGGGCTCGCGGTGCGATTGCCTACTTTGAGCAGGATCGGGCCGATGTGCTCGATCTGCTTTCCAAGCACGGTCAGGCAGTTCGAAAGCTACAGACCCTCTCGCGAAGACTCTTAAAAGCTAATAAAAACAATAGCGTAAAAGATATTTTGGGTCATGTTGAGCACCTTGAGGATTTGCCGAAAAACTTGTATCTTGAAGACTTAGATTTTCTGGCCGTGGAAACTGCCCTTGAGGGGCTTGGAAAAGCCCAAGAGTTTCGTTTGGATGGGCCACTCCGGAGGCAATGTCTCGAGTTCATCAAGTCAAAAGGAGGGGAATCCGTCTTAGAGTTGGGAGACGGATTCTCGCTGAATCGAACTGGCCGCCACTTGTGGGTGCAGCGAAGATTAGAGAACGATTTCACACTTGGGCAAAGCGATAGTGATTTCGTGTGGACACCCGACGCTCTGGGCAAAACCACTTCCGGAGTTTGTGAGATTAATTGTCGCGAGTGGAATGTCCGAGCCTGGAAGCCCGGCGAGACTTTTTGCCCTGCAAAGCGCCGCACTCGCAAAATCTCCGATTGGTTATCCGAGGCAGGTGTTCACCCCTCAGTACGGAAGCAATGGCCGGTGCTCTGTTGCGACGATGTTATCGTCGCCGTACCCGGATTGGGTGTACGGGAAGATGTGCAGCCGCGAGCGCAAGAGCCGTCACTGAAGATTTCATGGAGATCAATTTTACACTGTGACCAGCAAGTATCCGGATAAGATCATCACCGGAACCCCCCCGCGGAGTTTCCGAAAGTTCCTTCCCGAAGATGAAATTCAGAAGGCGGTTCTCAAGACCGCCGAAGACATTCACGTAAAATTTAAAGGCAAGAACCCGGTTTTTGTCGGCGTTCTGACTGGATGTTTCGTGTATATGGCCGACATCGTGCGGGCCGCCAATCTGCCGTGTACGGTTGACTTCATTAAGCTCTCAAGCTATGGCGACGGAATGACGTCCGGTCAGATCAAGCTGATCAAGGACATTGACATGGAGATTCGCGATCGTCATGTAATACTCGTGGACGATATCGTGGACACGGGGAATTCGTGGGACTTTCTGCGCGACTTCTTAAAAGTTAGACATCCCCAAAGTTTAAGTATGGCCGCGTGCTTTCGTAAGCCCAAATCACTCCATTCAGGTGTGCATGTGGATTTTGTTTCGATCGATTTGCCTGATGAGTTTGTAATCGGATACGGATTGGATTATGCGGGAACAGGTCGACATTTGCCTGACCTCTATATTCTGGACGAACCTGAGGAATCGTGAGCTCTAACAAACAATCACAGTTTCCCAAGGGCCGCGGCCCTGACGACGACGAAACTCGCATCGAACGGCGCAAAGTTACGCGATTGCTCTACGTGTTCGCGCTGATTCTGCTGACGTCGGTAGTCGTCGCGCAATTAGTGACGCAGCGAACGGCGGAACAACAGATGCCGTATCATGCGTTTGAACAAGCCATAACTGATGGCCGTGTACAGTCAGGTATCATTCGCGATCAGCTTTTCCATGGCAAAATGAAAGACGGATCGCGGTTTGTGGTCACTCTTCCACCCACGATCGACAGTGAACTCCTGAAAAGGTGGGAGAACGCGGGAGTGCAGCTTGATTTCAAGGTCAAGAGACCTGACATCGGTCAATACTTGATTGGTGTCCTGCCGTGGCTTCTATTGTTGGGCTTTGGCATAATCATGTTGCGCCGGATGTCGAACATGGGACCTAAAGGGCTTTTCCAGTTCGGGAAAAGCAAAGCTCGGGTCTACTCAGAATCGAATCAGAAGGTCACATTCGAAAACGTAGCCGGAGCAAATGAGGCAAAAGAAGAGCTGCGTGAGATCATAGACTTTTTGCGCGACCCGAAAAAATTTGTGCGAGTCGGCGGCCGAATTCCGCGCGGCGTATTGCTTTTGGGTCCTCCGGGAACGGGCAAGACTTTGCTCGCGAAAGCTGTCGCGGGCGAAGCGGGCGTGCCCTTTTTCTCGATCAGCGGCGCGGAGTTCGTTGAGATGTTTGTCGGTGTAGGCGCAAGCCGGGTACGTGATCTTTTCGAAACTGGAAAGAAGAATGCTCCGTGCATTATCTTCATCGACGAAATTGATGCTGTGGGACGTCATCGCGGTGCCGGATTGGGAGGTGGACACGACGAGCGCGAGCAGACCTTGAATCAGCTCCTAATTGAGATGGACGGCTTTGAGGAGAATGACGGTGTAATTCTCGTGGCCGCCACGAATCGTCCGGATATTCTCGATCCGGCGCTTCTTCGTCCGGGCCGGTTCGACCGCCAGATAGTCGTAGACAGGCCGGATGTGAAAGGTCGGCTTGCGATTCTCGAAGTCCATACGAAAAACAAGCCACTCGGCGACGACATTGATCTTGAAGTCATTGCCAAAAGTACTCCGGGAATGTCCGGTGCCGAATTGGCCAACCTGATGAACGAAGCCGCGCTGCTTGCCGCACGCCGCGACAGCGACCGTGTGATGATGCAAGATTTGGAAGCGGCAAAAGACAAGGTCATGATGGGCATAGAGCGCAAATCCGTCGTGATTCCGGAAAAAGAGAGACGCGTGACAGCCTATCACGAAGCGGGGCACGTGCTTGTTGCTATGTTCTCTCCGGAAGTCGATCCCGTGCACAAAGTAACGATCATACCCCGCGGTCAGGCACTCGGGTTAACCCATTTCGTTCCGCTCGACGACAAGCGAAGTTATTCGCGCCGCTACCTTGAGGGACAGCTCTCCACGCTGTTGGGCGGACGCGTCGCGGAGCAGGAAGTTTTCGACGAAGTCACTTCGGGCGCAGCAAATGACCTGAAGCGTGCGACGGAAATCGCCAAGACCATGGTCACGCGATGGGGGATGAGTGAAAAACTCGGTCCCATTACTTACGGCACGAAGCAGGAAGAGGTTTTTCTTGGCCGCGATTATACGGTCAACCAAGACTACAGCGACGAAACGGCACATGCAATCGATCAATCCGTACGGGAAATTGTCGAGAGTGCGGAAACCCGTGCCCGCGAAATTCTCGTAAAGGAACGTGCACGGCTCGATAAGCTCGCCGTGGCGTTGGTCGAAAAAGAGTCGCTCGGGGGCGACGAAATCCGCACATTACTTGACCTTCCGCAGTTAAACGGCAAGGAAGCTTCGTGATAGATCACAGCGAAGAGCAACGCTTGCGTGACTTGGTTCGCCGCGAACTTGAAGCGCGCGAGGAACTCAAGTCCAAAGAAAAATCCACCGAAGTCAAGCTGACGACGATTGACGAGCTTGAACGCAAGCGTATTATCGATGAGGAGATTCAGAAATTCTATCGGGCACGCGGGGACTACAAGCAGATTGAAAATGAAGACGGCGAGCTTGAGTGGATCACTGAGGAAGAAGCCGACGAACGCGACAAACAAATTCCTGTCGACATCGAAGAGCTTGAAGTCGGACAACGGCAAGTAAGAAACAATATTCTTTTGATTTCGTTGATGGTTTTCGTGGGGGTCGTGTTGATGTTTCTGGCTCTTCAGCAGCGGCACGGCAATATCCAAGTTCACTCCAATATTGAGGGCGCTACGATTGTACTCGACGGTGTGCCGACCGAGTTCAAGACGGACAACGTGCTAAAAGACTTAACACCGGGAACCCATATTATCTCCGTGGCGAAAAACGGATTTGGGATTGTCGGAGAAGCTGCCCGTCGCGTCGAGTTGAAACCCGGAGCGGAAGAAGTTCTCGTCTTTACGCTTGCGCCGAAGGAAAGGCAGATAAATGGACAAGCCGAGAATTGAAGCCGCGGTAAGAGAGCTGCTTGCGGCAATTGGTGAAGATTCAGCGCGCTATGGCCTGCAGGGAACTCCGACCCGGGTTGCCGACATGTTCGAAGAGATATTTTCAGGCATTGGCGCTGACCCGGCCGAAAAGTTGTCGCTTTATCCGACTGACAACACGACGGAGATGATTATTCACCGGGACATCCCTTTCTATTCGATGTGCGAGCACCATTTGTTGCCGTTTTGGGGTTTTGTTTCGATTGCCTACATTCCGAAAGAAAACAAAGTGACCGGATTCTCTTCGCTTGCACGAGTTGTCCGCGTGCTGTCACAGCGCCCGCAATTGCAGGAGACGATGACCACGGCGATTGCCGACGTGTTGATGGACAAGCTGCAGCCGATGGGCGCGTTTGTCGTGATCAAGGCACAGCACCTTTGTCTGATGATGCGCGGCGAGAAAGTACACGGCAGCTGGACGGTGACGTCGGCAGTGCGCGGTGCGTTGTCTAAGCAAGCGACGCGCATGGAAGCTCTTTTGCTCATGGATGGAAAAGTCTAAGTCAAGGTTCTTTTGCCACAGACGCGGAGCAATCGAGCTCGGAGTTCGGACGCGCCTGATGGGGATTGTCAATGTTACGCCCGACTCATTTTCGGATGGTGGGAAGTTTCTCGAGTCAGACAGAGCTTGTGAACATGCATTAAAGCTCGCGGAATCCGGCGCGGAAATTCTCGATCTTGGAGCAGAATCCTCTCGTCCGGGCAGCGACCCCGTCAGCAAAGAAGTGCAGCTTGAACGCCTGCTTCCATTGCTCGAGTCGCTGCGTCCCGAAACTAAAGCTGTAATATCAATCGACACTCGCTCGAGTGAAGTTGCTCGCAATTGTCTGGCGCTGGGTGCGGACGTTGTCAACGACATATCCGGATTGCGAAGCGATTCTGAACTCGCGGTCGTGTGTGCTGAATACCATGCAGGCTTGATTCTGATGCATATGCAAGGTGAACCTGCATCAATGCAGCATAGCCCACAGTATCGGGACGTGGTATCAGAAGTAAAGAGTTCTTTACTCGACTCTGTGCGCAGCGCGAAAGCTGAAGGCATTGCGGTTGACCACTTGCTGGTAGACCCCGGAATAGGTTTCGGCAAGACCTTTATTCACAACTACCAATTGTTGAACGCGATCAAGGAATTTCGGACACTGGCAGCAGGAGTCTTGATAGGCCCTTCACGAAAAGCCTTCACCGCGGAATTTTCGGCGGCAGCTCCCTCCCAAAGGCAGTTCCCGACGGCGGCTGCTGTTGCCATTGCGATCCTCAACGGAGCGGACGTGCTTCGCGTGCATGACGTTGCGGAAATGAGGCAGGTTTCAGACATCTGTGACCGCTATTTGGAAATCGTTCATGAACACGACTGATGTTTCGATTGCAGAGCTGACCGCCGATCACCTGCCGGATGTTTTGGCCATAGAGCGCGCGTCATTCGCTGATCCATGGTCGATGGCGGCCTTTCGTAATTTTATCGTTCTCTACAGAACGAGCTGGGTCGCAATCGCCGACGGTAGGGTCGTTGGTTACATCGTGACACAGTGGGTTCTTGACGAAATTCACATCTTGAATATCGCGGTCGCGAAATCCGTCCGCCGGCTCGGCATTGCTTCTCGGGTTTTAGACTACGTGTTCGAACGGGCCGTTGGCAAACGGATGAAAGACGTGTACCTTGAAGTCCGCGAATCCAACGAAGCCGCGCGCGCCTTGTACAAGCGTTACGGTTTCGCAGAATTGGGGATTCGCAAGAGTTATTATCATGACGGAGAAGACGCGTTGGTCATGCACCGGCGCGTCCGGAAAACAGAACGCTCCGACGGAGCAGAAGGAGAATAGAATGGCACTCGAGTGGTTTCGCCGCGAACGCAGTGTAATTTCTCCCGAACAGAAGAAGACGTCGCAGGATACGCTTTGGGTGAAGTGTGACTCTTGCGGAGAAATTGTCTTTAAGAAAGAACTCGAAAAACTCCAGCTTGTTTGTCCGAAGTGTTCATTTCACTTTGCGATGCCTGCTGAAGATTACATCGATATGCTTGCTGACAAAGGCACGTGGATTGAGCGCGACGGCAATCTTCGACCCCAAGATCCGTTGGGATTCAAAGATTCAAAGAAATACAGCGACCGAGTTGTTTCCTCAATCAAGTCAACAGGCAAGAACGACGCGATAACGATTGGCTCGTGCGAAGTCAACCACTTCCCCGTGGAATTGGGAATTATGGAGTTCTCGTTTATGGGGGGAAGCGTCGGCAGTGTTGTGGGAGAGAAGATTTCGCGGGCCGTCGATCAAGCAATTGACGAAAGGCGCGCGCTGATCTTGGTATCTCGTTCGGGCGGAATGCGTATGCAGGAAGGGATGGTGTCCCTGATGCAAATGGCCAAGACAAGTGTAAAACTAACGCAGCTTGACGAAGCGGGACTTCCCTATATCTCGGTAATCACAAATCCCACGACGGGCGGCACCACGGCGAGCTTCTCGATGCTCGGAGACATTATTATCGCGGAGCCCGGCGCATTAATTGGTTTTGCTGGACCGCGTGTGATTAAGCAAACGATTGGACAAGATTTGCCTCCGGGTTTTCAGCGCAGCGAGTTCCTGCTCGAAAAAGGATTTCTCGATCGTATCGTTAAACGGAACGAATTGAAACCGACAATTACTCATTTCTTGAAAGCATTTATGCCGGCACCGGCAGAGACAGCGTGATTATACTTATTTCGAACGACGATGGAGTTCATTCGCCCGGCTTGCACGCGTTGGTGCGGGCTGTTGCGGATTTGGGACAAGTTTGGGTTGTGGCTCCCGATAGGGAGCAATCGGCAGTGGGACACTCGATTACGATCGCTGAACCAATCCGGCTGACGGATATGACGGTTGGCGGCGCCTTTCGATCGTTTGCGGTGAGCGGGAGTCCTGCTGACTGCGTAAAATTGGCATTGTCCGAACTTTTGCCTGAAACGCCTGCACTCGTGATTTCCGGAATCAATCGCGGCGAAAATACTGGAATATCGATCATCTATTCCGGAACTGTATCCGCGGCCACGGAGGGAGCAATCAACGGAATACCCGCGATGGCTGTTTCGCTGGATTCGTTTACCCACGAAGATTTTGGACCTTCAGCGGCAATAGCTCGCCGCGCCGCGCAGCAAGCATTGGCGGACGGTATGCCCGAAGGAACATTGCTAAACGTCAACGTCCCGGCGCTGCCCACGGAGCGTATTCGCGGCATCAAAGTTATTCGCCAAGGTCAAGGACGCTTCAAAGAGACGTTCTTGAAGCGCAATGATCCGCGTGGCAGAACGTACTACTGGATGGACGGACACAAACTTCCGCTCAATGAAACGGATACGGACGGTACGGCTCTCACCGAAGGATATGTGGCTGTGACACCCATTCACTTTGATTTGACGAATCACGCGGCCTTGCAGCAGCTCGGCAATTGGTCGGATTTGCTATTGCCTTTGGCGAATTCATGAGACATCCTGAGCGAATTACAATTCTCGATTTCGGCGGTCAAACAACACAACTCATCGCGAGGCGGCTGCGCGAGCATGGGGTTTATTGTGAGATTTTGCCGTATAACGCAAAGATTGACGAAATCGCCACGCCCGAGACGAAAGGAATTGTGATGTCAGGCGGCCCCTCAAGCGTACACGCGAGCGGCGCGCCTTTTCCGAATCAGAAAGTCTACGATCTCGGCCTACCGATTCTGGGAATCTGCTATGGAATGCAGTTGATCGGACAACATTTCGGTACTCCCGTGGTGAAAGGGAGGGCCGGTGAGTTCGGTCCGGCAGAAGTGGAATATTCGCTTGAGAGCGAGCTTCTTGACGGCATCAACAAGCCGATGAAAGTTTGGATGAACCATGGCGACCATCTTGAAGAAGTGCGCGCACCCTTGTCTCTCATGGGTCGCAGTACGTCCGGGCTTGTCGCGGCGGTTTGCCATCGAGATCTTGGTGCGTTCGGCGTCCAGTTTCACCCTGAGGTGACTCACACGCCTGAAGGTTCTGCCCTGCTAAGAAACTTCGCGTTTAACGTGTGCGGCTGCTCCGGAGGTTGGAGCATGGAGTCTTTCATCGAAGAAGCGACGAAGGACATCCGGCGCACAGTAGGTAATCAGAATGTGCTTTGCGCACTTTCCGGCGGACTGGACTCGGCGGTGACAGCCATGTTGCTGAATCGCGCAATCCCCGGTCAGGTGTTATGTTTTTATGTTGACACGGGATTGGGCAGACTGGGCGAACGGGAGCAGATCGAACAAACTTTTAGAGAACATGGTCACATCTCTCTTGAAGTTGTGGAAGCCGCCGACCGATTCTACAATGAACTCAAAGGAGTGCTGGAACCGGAACAAAAGCGTAAGATCATCGGCCGTCTGTTTATTGAAGTCTTCCAGGAAGAAGCGGCCCGCCACAATGAAGTGACTTTTCTTGCTCAAGGAACACTTTATCCCGACGTCATTGAAAGCGTATCGGTAAAAGGGCCGTCCGCGACCATCAAGTCACATCATAACGTCGGTGGGTTACCCGAGTCGTTGCATCTGAAACTCATAGAACCTTTGCGCGAATTGTTCAAAGACGAAGCTCGCAATCTCGGGGTACTCTTGGGGCTTCCACGCGCAATAACTCACCGTCATCCGTTCCCGGGACCGGGATTGGGCGTTCGCGTGATTGGCGAGGTGACGAAGGATCGCTGCGATATTTTGCGGCAAGCCGACGCCATATTTATGCAGGAGTTGCGCGAAGCCAATTGGTACGAACAAACCCGTCAAGCATTCGCGGTGCTTTTGCCGGTTAAGTCGGTCGGTGTTATGGGCGATGAACGAACCTATGAAAGCGTGTGTGTGCTGCGTGCGGTCAATACAGACGATTTCATGACGGCAGATTTTACCCGCCTTCCTTACGAACTTCTGGGCCGCACCGCGTCACGCATCATAAACGAAGTGCGCGGCATTAATCGCGTGGCCTACGACATCAGTACTAAGCCACCAGCAACCGTGGAGTGGGAATAGAACCTTGTAACCTCGTTTCGATTCGAATCAGGTAAAGCAGGAGCCAAACTATGTGTGGAATTATCGGCTACACAGGACAGCGTGAAGTTACTCCAATATTGATTGGCGCGTTGAAACGCATGGAGTACCGGGGCTACGACTCTGCAGGAGTTGCGGTCGTCAACGGCAATCTGAATATTGTAAAAGATTCGGGGAAAGTCTCGAATCTTGAGCAGCTTGTCCGCGAATCGTCACTGTCGGGTAAGTCCGGAATTGGGCATACGCGTTGGGCGACACACGGCGTGCCGAATCAAGTCAATGCGCATCCGCATACGGATGAAGATAAATCCATTGCACTCGTACACAACGGGATCATCGAGAACTACAACGCCCTCAGGCACGAATTGGGCAAATCCGGGCACGAGTTCGTAACTGAGACGGATACGGAGACCGTCGCGCACCTGATAGAGGAACTCTATTCCGGTGATTTTGCGGAGGCCGTTACAAAAGCCTTGCGGCTCGTTAAAGGGACGTACGGTTTTGCGATTGTCAACAAGAACCACCCGGGAATGATCATCGCTGCGCGTATGGGATCGCCGATGGTGATAGGCCACGGAGATGGCGAAAATTTTGTAGCGTCTGATCCAGCCGCATTTTTGCATTTTACGCGCGACGTGACGTATCTCGAGGATGGTGAAATCGCGATTATTACTCCGGAAAAGGTCGTCTACCGCAATCTGGCCGATGAGCCTATAGACAAGGAGCTTGAGCAGATCACGTTTGACATCGCCGCTATCGAAAAAGGCGGATTCTCACATTTCATGTTAAAAGAGATTTGCGAGCAGCCGCAGACCGTCGCGGATTCGATGCGCGGCCGCCTTTTGCTCGACGAAGGAACAGTGAAATTTGGCGGCATGACTGCGGTTCGAGAGACTCTTCAGAATGCCAAGCGAGTGCTGTTTCTTGGCTGTGGAACAAGTTGGCACGCAGGACTGGTCGGCGAGTACTTGATCGAGGAGCTTGCTGGTATTCCCGCCGAGGTGGAATACGCCTCGGAGTTTCGCTATCGTTCGCCGGTGCTTGAACCGGGGACAGTTGCTTTTGCGATTTCTCAATCAGGTGAAACTGCCGATACGCTCGCGGCAATTCGCGAGGCGAAACGGCACGGTACTCCTGTTTTTGGTATTTGCAACGTTGTAGGTTCGTCCATCGCGCGTGAAACGGACGCTGGAATCTTTCTTCATGCCGGACCGGAAATAGGTGTGGCGTCGACTAAGGCTTTCACGTCACAAATTACCGTGCTGTTCATGCTGGCGCTTCAGATGGGCAGAAGCCGTCGCGTCGGTGCCGGGCGCGGTCGTGAATTAGTTCAAGAGCTCAAGAACATTCCAAACAAGATTTCCCGCATACTTGCTTCGCGTGAGCGCATCGAAACAATCGCGCATCGCTACAAAGACAGCCGCAATTTCCTGTATCTTGGCCGTGGACTAAATTTCCCCGTTGCACTTGAGGGCGCCCTAAAGCTAAAGGAAATTTCGTACGTTCACGCCGAAGGCTATCCTGCCGCTGAAATGAAGCACGGTCCAATCGCGTTGATCGACAATGACATGCCGGTCGTGTTTATTGCGACGAAAGATGGGACGTACGAAAAGGTACTTTCCAATATAGAAGAAGTGCGCGCCCGCGGAGGTCAAGTCTTGGTGATCGCCACAGAAGGTGATACGGAAGTTGCAAGGCGCGCCACCGAGGTACTGTATGTTCCGGAAACGGACCCGCTTTTGACCCCCTTGTTGACGGTTGTACCGCTGCAGCTGCTTTCCTACTACATGGCCGTTCATCGCGGATGCGACGTGGACCAACCCCGAAATCTTGCCAAGAGTGTCACAGTTGAATAGAGTTGTCAGTTGTCTGATCTGCCTGTTTTTTGCCGCACAGGTGTTCGCATCTCAAAGTCCGGAATTGCGGCAAGCGATTGGCCTTTTCGAGTCCAAAGATTTTGAAGGTGCGCGCCGGTCGGCAGAAACGATTTTGCTTTCGGGGCGCGGAGGCGAGCTTGAAGCTGCACTCTATTTGCTTGTCAGGATTAACCTTGCTACCGGACAACCCGAACGGGCAGGCCGGGGCGCCGACCGATTGCTGCAGGCTTTTCCCTCTGGTGAGTATTACGAATACGCTCGCTTCGCCCGCGGAGAGAGTGAGTTTTTACTGGGCAATCTAAGCGAGTCGCGCGATGATTTGCAATGGTGTGCGGACAGCGCGAACGACTCTCGCCTGTCCAGCCGGGCCCAAAGTATCTTGGAGGAACGGTCAGAATTCGATCCCAAAGAGTACCTGTTTCCGCAAAGCAAGGCTGCAACCATGCGGGACGTGCAGGGATCAGAGTACCGTCCCAAAGTGCGGTTGCTCCTGGCATTCCCTGACGTTGGTGATCCGGCACCGGATCAACTGGAGTCTGCCTTCAAACTTGCGGCAAGTCACATTGACAAATACGATGTGGACGTTGTGCGAGCAGGCAGCGCATATTCCGCGGTGCAAACGCTCGACCAAACCGCAAAAGACGGCTATGACCTGTTGATTTTCGCGGGTGATGAAGGTTCGGCGACTTCAATTGCAATTGCCAATGCGGAGCATGACTTTCCAATCCTCAAGCTAACAAGCACGTCACGATCTCTGGCTCCGTTTTCCACGGGAATGGTCGAGTTTCTTGCGAGTCAGGAATCGCAGGCTGCACATGCTGCTCGTTTTGCCGCGAACGACCTTGAAATCCGCCATGGCATCATGTTGACGCCGACCAGTGACCTGGGCGCAGCTCAAAAGAGCGGATTTGAGCGGTGCGAGGACTTTGGTCTGGTACTTGACGCCGAAGTTGAATATCCAGCTGGCGCGAGCAGTATTCGACCCGAGCTCTACGACGTGATGTCGGCTCCGGATAGGCTTGATCGCGGCGGTGAGCTTGTCGAAACAGTCTTGTCACGCAAAGAACGCGAAAAACTTCTTGGGCCGGACGGCAAAGGCGAGATTAGCACGCGCGCGCTTGCCGCAACAAGTGTTGGACCGGAGGCTTTCTTCTTTTCGGTGCCGGGAGAACAAATCAACAATTACTGCAGTCAATTGGGAAGAATTCCAGACGGGATGACCTTGATTGGCAACAGCTCTTGGTTGGACGAACGCTCGCTTTTGACGCAGACCACAATAACCGAGGATATGTACGTCGTCGTTCCCCTGTTGCCCTTTGCCGATCGCTACACGGAACTATATGAATCCATCAAGGACGAACTCGAGTTCGAGGTTAGTCCATGGGAACTCTTAGGAATCGATGCTGCGGACTTTGTTTCTGCGGCATTCTCAAGGCAGTTTGCAAGCGGTGCGGATTTCGTTGATGCCGCGCGTGAAGTAGGGAATTTCAGCGGTGCTGCCGTTTCAGTGGACATCTCTGCAAGCGGCGAAAATAGCCTCGCCAGGATGCTTCAATTTGACGGTGAAGAGTTTCATCCGGTCAAGAAGTGAGCTACTGGGACGCGATTATACTTGGCATTGCGCAGGGGCTCACTGAGTTTTTGCCGGTTTCGAGTTCTGGACATCTTGTAGTCCTTCAAAACTTGCTGGGTTTCCGTGAGCCGCTGCTGACCTTCGACATCATGGTGCATTTGGGGACGTTGGCCGCCGTTCCTATCTACTATAGAAAGAAACTGCTGTCCCTCGTGACTGGACTCTTTGGCTCCGCGCGCGCGCAGGCTGTTCGCACCATTGTCTTGATTGGTATTGCAACTGTGCCTGCCGTTGTGATCGGTCTCGCATTCAAAGACGCGATCGAGGGAGCCTTCGGCGATCCGCTTTTTGTTGCGTTGATGTGGTTCCTGTTTGGAATTCTCGCGATTGTTAGCACTCGGTGGACGAAGGGGACTCGCGAATTCGAGAGTCTGAGCTTTTTTGAAGCATTCTTAATCGGCTGCGCGCAGTCCGTGGCGATTCTGCCCGGCGTATCACGTTCAGGTTCGACGATTATTGCTGGAATGACACGAGGAGTAATGCCTGCCGCGGCAGCGAACTTCTCGTTCTTGATGGCGATTCCCGCGATTGGGGGAGCGGGTGTACTTCAGCTCAAAGAAGCCGACTTGAGTTCGCTTGCCGATCCCGTGATGCTTGTGGGCGGAGTGGTTTCTTTCGTTGTGGGTTACGCGGCCATAGCGTGGCTGCTGAAACTCTTGAGTCGCGGAATAATCCGTCCTTTTGGAATCTACTGTGTTGCCGTTTCTATTTTGACGTTTGTTTTTTTGAACATTTCTGGAAAATGATTTAGATTTTGATGTTGAAACTTTCTGAAAACTCCCGTCCGGTTGTGGGTATATCTCCCGGTTTTGCAGGTCCTGATCCTTCGCGCAAATTTGCGCAAGCGGGCCGTATCGTATTCTGTGATTTGAATTACACCGAAGGCGTAGAAAACGCCGGCGGAATGCCGTTCTTGATTCCATTCACTTCCGACCAAGAGCAGATAGAACGTGTTGCTGATCATATTGACGGACTCGTTCTAATCGGTGGGGTGGACGTTCACCCAAAACATTATGGCCAGACGCTCGAACCGACGGAGCAGCAGCCGGTCGATGAACGCGATGAATTCGAATTCCGCTTTCTCGATGCTTTTTTGAAGCGCGAGAAACCGATCTTCGCCATTTGCCGGGGTTTTCAAGTCATCAATATCGCGCTCTGTGGAACTCTGGTTCAAGACATTCCCTCCAAGTTAGGGCCGGTTCATCACCTGCAGACTCCGGGTTCGCAAACGGTTGCACACCAAGTGACGCTTGATCAAGGTAGTATGATACACAAGATACTTGGCGAGACGTTGATTGACGTCAATAGTTTTCACCATCAGACCATTGACAAGTTGGGAAATGGGCTGCGCGCCGTCGGAAGGTCGGAAGAGGGTTTGATAGAAGTGTTTGAACACGAATCACACCCTTATCTGATCGCCGTGCAGTGGCATCCGGAAAGAATGCGGAACTCAGAACAGCAGAAAATGCTGTTCAATGATTTTGTCAAGGCTTGCAGTCGTGAACAGCTCGAGCTGGTTAGCTGAAGCTCTTCCTGCTTTTCGCAGCCTGAAGAAGGCCATCGCGAAAAAGGACGTCGCTCCAGTGATCATGCTGGGCGGTACGGAGGAGTATGCACTCGGCGAAGCAAAAGATCTGGTGCTTGAGTATCTTTTGCAAGGCGCATCAGCGGACTTTGATTTCTTTGAAGCGGAAGCGTCCGCAGTCAGCGCAGGCGACTTGAATGAGCAGTTGGTAGCTTTGCCGATGTTCGGCGAGCGGCGCGTGGTTGTTCTGCACGATCCGGAAAGCGGCCGGAAAGATGAAGCAAAGCAGAATTTGCTGAAGCGCTACGCAGCGAACCCATCGCCGACGACAACGCTCTTGTTTGTGCAGCCGCTTGAAAGAAGGCCCAACAAGCGTGAGCAGGCCGCGTTGCAGAATACTCCGAATAGCTATTGGTTCTTTGATCTAAAGAGCGATGAGATTGCAAAGTTTATTCGCAGCTTTGTCACTGACAGCAAGAAATCCATCGCAAGTAACGCCGTAGATTATCTGATTGAGAGTTCATCGTCTCAGCTCAGAGACCTGAAAGCCAAACTGGACCATCTCGTACTTTACTCAGGGGTTGAACAAGAGATAACAATTGAGATGGCCATGCGCGCCACGGGAATCACGGCTGAAGTCGACATGTTCGGCTTTGACGATGCTCTTTTGGACGGGAATGCCTCCCGAGTATTAAGAGAGGCCCGCGAGCTGTTGGACAAAGGCATGGAAGAATTAGCTCTTTTGGGTCGTTTGCGTTCGACCATATCCAGAATCTGGATTTGCGGTGGATTGGCCGCACGGCGGGCAAGTGACGACGAGTTCCGCTTAGTCCTTGGTGGGCAAGTATTTAAAAAATCAAGTTTTATTAGTGCATCAAGACGAATTGGTGACCATCAAGTACAAGACTTGCTTTTAAATCTCCTTCAAATAGAGATGCACGCAAAATCAAAATCCTCATCTGTAAGGCCATTTATGTTCGAGTGGTTGTGGCTGGCTACGGCTGGAAAAAAGACCGGAACCTCCGGAACCTTGGCTAATCAATGGGAGTATGTCAGGTAGGCGATGAACGACAAGCCGATAGCGTCGCAAACCGACGAAGAACTTATAGCCGCGTTTCAGCAGGAAAATGCTGCGGCATTTGACGAGATTGTTCGTCGGTATCGTGACCCGCTCTATAACTTTGTGGTCCGGCTGCTGGGGGATACCCTCTTCAGCGAGGACGTGGTTCAGGAGACCTTTGTACGGGTCTACCGGAACAAGCACCGCTATCACCAGGTGGCGAAGTTTTCGACATGGATCTATACGATTGCGTCGAACTTAGCCAAGACCGAATTGCGGCGGCGCAAAGTTCGAAATTTCTTCTCGATCAGTTCCAAAGGGAACGAAGAACGCGACTACGACATTCAAGATCAGGGCGTCGACGTCGAGAAGGAAGTGGATGGAAGAGTGCGTACGGAACTGATCCTTCGCGAGATCGAGAAACTTCCGTATCATTTTAGAGAAGCCGTCTTGCTCAGAGACGTGCAGGATCTCTCATATGAAGAGATAGCAGAAGTGTTACAGGTGCCGCTAGGTACCGTCAAATCTCGGGTGAACAGAGGGAGAACCCGCTTGCAACAAGTTTTAAAGTTTTTGGCGAACGAGGAGTCAGATCGTGACTAATTCCGACAACAACGCGATGAATCATGGAAATGTGGAAACGGAAATCAGCCGGGACCACCAGAAGGTGCGTGACGCGTTGCGATCTCTGCCCAAAGCAAATTGTCCTGTAGGTTTTGATTTTAGACTTGAACGCAGGCTTGCCGGCAACCCGGTAGGTGGGACACGCTCCGGTTGGAGCATGGGTTGGTTAGGAGCCGGAGTAGGCTTCGCCACCGCGATGGTGATTGCAGTATTTGTATTTAACTTTGGTTCTATTCCGGGAGTCAGCCCGGCGAATGTCGCGGGAACGCCCTCGCAGGTGAAAACCAGCGGCGCACCGATTGAACAGCCAGCTGAAATGGCCAAGTCCAATGAGACGCCTGCGCAGTCCACAACGATTGCCGAAGAGTCTGAGCAGCTTGCATCCAAGCAGGACACCAGTAAGGACAAGACCAAGCCGGGAACGTTACCCGAAGGTCAGTATCAGACGGTAAGTGGTTCCGGCGGAAGATAAGTTTTCCGAATCGAGTTCTAAGAAAACGGCGACTTGTTGGGTCGCCGTTTTCTTTTGAAGGATGAAGGCGGAAGGATGAAGGATGGCGGAAAGAATTAGGGACAAAGGATGAAACTGTAAATCCCAAATCGAAAAATCAGATTCCGGCCGGGTTGCGGAAGACCTTAACCCGGCTCGGCGATCAGGGGCACCCGCAGCGGGTGCCGCCGCGAGTAAATCGTGAAGGCGGAGTTCAGATTCCGGCGGGGAACCGCTACGCTAAATCACTTCACTGCGTTCGAGCGCAGGCCCCGCTCGGCGAGTAGAAGTATGAAGTCAGGATCCCCCCTTAATCCCCCCATTTCTGCGGCAGAAATGGGGGGAGATCAGAGAAAAGTCTGGACAAGTTGACTTTTTGAGTTTGCGAAAGTAGATTGCAGAAAACAGGCAATCACACTTCTGAGGCCGTTATGAAACCGCGAATTTCATCTGCATTCAATCTTCTGAAGCGGGTGGGGTTCGCGGTTTTGGTTTTTTGGGGAAGGATGACTGCCCATGCCCAACAGATCATTTGGGAGCGGGACGGTGAAGGGGACAGCTCACGGTACGGTCGAGAGATTCTGCCGTTGGGTGATCAAAATCTGGATGGGTTTGATGACTTTGCTGTGCAAGCGTTTGGAGTTGGTCCGCAGGGTACGGAGAACGGTGTTTGGATTGATTTCTTTCATGGCGGCGACCCGTCGAGTACGGAACCTTACCTACGTATTGACACCCCACCGGACGGAATTTGGACGGGGGATATTTGGACGTTGGATTTCAATGGGGACGGGTTTACGGATGTCATGCTGACGGGTAATATCAAGATCTATTTCGGTGGTCCGGACATGGACACCATCCCGGATGTCGTCTGGAACGGACAACGAAGAGATACAGAAACGTCAAAGTACCCCATAGGCGATTTCAATGGCGATGGATTTGATGACTTCGTCCGGTATGATGGCGTTATTGGGGGGGGGGCAGCACGGAGATATTTTTTGGTGGACTGCCGTTTGATACGATTCCGGACCTTGTCTTACACAGCGGAGCGCTAATTCAAAAAGCTCTACCTCGCACACACAGAGACTTGAATGGGGATGGAATTGACGATTTCATTACAGCCGTGTATGGCGGCAATACGACGCGGATGTATGTCTATCACGGAAGTATGTCACCCGATACTCTCCCGGATCAAGAAGTCCCCGTAACAGGCCAGCACACACACATTGATATAGTTCCCGATTTGAATGGCGACGGTAAGGACGATTTGATTTTGTTTGGCGGAGGTGGTCCGGGCAGTTACAATGTGTTTCTCGGCGGTGATTCAATCTCTTCATATCCGGATTTCACTTTGGACACGGCTTGCGATCTGATTCTCGACGATGCGCGCAACTACGGTGCCGAGATTGCCGGCGCCGGAGACTTCAATCACGATGGAATCAATGACGTGTTGATCGTAAACCCCACGTGTCCCAATTGGGGAATCGGGAGTCTGTATTTGGGTTACCACTGGCTGAATGAGCAGCCGGTTTGGACGATCTGGGGGCGTCAGGCTCCCTACAATCTGATTGGGATTCGTTTTGCGGCGGGCGTTGGTGACATTAACCATGATGGCTTCGACGACGTGGCCTTTGGCGCTTTCAACAATGACTTCGACGGTTGGCGCGGGCGGGCCGTTGTACTTGCGGGTCATGCAATGCAAGTCCCGGTGGAGGAACAGCCTGTCGAGCTGCCTGACGAACTTGACGTGTCGGTCTATCCGAATCCATTCAACTCGACTGTAAGCATTTCACTTGAAGCGCCGCTTCATTCTGAAACAAAAGTTTCGCTCCACGATCTACTTGGCCGAGAAGTCGATGTGATTTATCGCGGTAGACTTGCGGCTTCAACGATTTCATACACTGCGCCCGCTGCGCTTGCGAGTGGAGTTTATTTTGTGCGGGCGATTTCGGGAGTGCAATCGCAGATGGCGAAGGTGGTACTGCTGAAGTAGGGACATCCATTTCCCCGCGTCGGCACCCGCTGCGGGTGCCCCTTTGCCGGGCGACTCGAGAGCTTGAATGATGACGTGCAAAAACGCTTTCGATTTGCGCTTGGCTTTTGGGATATGCTTGAATAGATCCTTACAGAGGATGACGGAGAACGTGGCGCATTGCGGGTCTGGAGACCCACAACGGCGAACAGAGGGGTTCTTCACTTCGTTCAGAATGATGACGTGCAAAAACGCTTTCGATTTGCGCTTGGCTTTTGGGACATGCTTGAATAGATCCTTACAGAGGATGACGGAAGGGAAGAGGTGGTACCCGGGGAACTTGCGGGGGATGTGGCGGGTTAGACTTGACATGGGCAATGAAAACAAGTATATTCCCAGTTGTCGAAAATCCCGAAAGGAAAATATAAATGGCAAAGAAACAGACCTTTACCGACAAGCTCTCGAAGAAGAAGGGCGCCGGTGCCGCGCACTGCCCGGTTTGTGACGAGATTTTTCACCCCGTTCGTGTCCGTGAATTCGTGACCGTAGGGGGCCGCCGCAACCAGACCACCAAGATGGTCAAGGTGTGCAAGTGCAATCAGACCGAGGTGTACGGTTAAGCCGATTCGTCTCTTAGTCGCTACTCGTAACGCGGATAAGCTCCGCGAGATTCAGGAGAAATTCACGGGGGTGCCCGTGAAACTCTTGAGCCTCGCGGAGTTTTCATCTCTTCCCGAAACCGTCGAGGACCAGCCAGACCTGATCGGTAACGCGATTAAGAAAGCAACGGAAGCTGCCCGTGGTACGGGACTTTGGGCGATGGCGGATGACACCGGACTGGAGGTCGATGCACTGGACGGAGCGCCGGGAGTGTACTCCGCAAGGTACTCAGGCCCCGGTGCAACCTACGCCAGCAACTGTGAAAAACTCCTGAGAGACTTGAGTGAAGTTCCCCGCGACAAACGGACGGCACACTTCAAGTGCGTGATCGCCCTCAAGACAGACGATGGGCTTTACTGTGTCGAGGGAATCCTGCTTGGCCGAATTGCCGAGACAGGACGAGGCAACAAAGGCTTCGGCTACGATCCGATCTTTGAGCTGGAAGATGGAAGAATGCTCGCCGAACTCGAAATGGCCGAAAAAAACCGCCTGTCCCATCGAGGACAAGCGGTAGACAAGATGAAGAGGTTGTTGGAATTTTTATTGCTCACAGATTCCGGCGGGGAACCGCGCTGACGCGCTTAATCCCCGCTCGGCGAGACAATTAGAAGCTCACCATAGTTTCGATGCGCACGGTGCGGTAGGTCTCGCCGTTAGCATAAGTCACGCGGTGATCGTATACCAAGTTGACATTCGGTGCAAGCGCAATGAAGAACTTGCCACCGTAAATCGTGCCGTCTGAGAGCTTTTCGAAGAATTCGGGCCTGTTAGGTTGATAGAAGTAGCCCGCGATTTTGCGCAACCGACTGAGGTTTTGGGGTGGAGTGGCGGCCGCTTCACCGTAGAAGGTCTTGCCGCTTGGATAGTTGGGGCCGTGCATGTCCAATGCCCAAGCATAAACATATCCGATATCCGTAAGAGAAAGCGTCAAATCTCCGTAGATACCTTCCGCTTTTCCGAGTCCCGCCAAACGGGACTCTTTTGTTTGGTAGTCAAACGTCGAATCTTTGGGAACGACTTGCGCGCGCTCCAGTTCATAGGAGTAGTCGAAATAGTCGCCGATAAACTCCTTTTCATAGCGGCGGTATTCGAGTCCGACCTCTACAGGTCCCAGCACCGATCTCGCTCCCGGAAACGCCCAGCCCCAACCGTAGTCGAGCGTCTGAGCCGCCTGCGCGTAGCCCCACAAGGAGAAATTCTTTGCTTTTGCCACCGGAAAACCTACATCCACTCCGGTCAGCATAACGCCATCTTTTTTGTCACGATAATCGCCGGGCAAGTGATAGATATCCGGCAGATATCCCCATTCAATCATCTGCTGGATTTGATCTGCGCTCAAAGTGTCCATGATCTCTTGGACGCGGACACGGTCATTGACGTCACGAAACAAATCTAACCTGTCCGGAACGCCGTCATCATCGGAATCATGCAGTCCGGCATATTGATTTCCGTCATAGCCGATTGATGCACCGAACACCGGACTGAATTTGATTGGCGGACGCAGGGCGACTCGTCCGGCGAAGAGCCCGGGCTCAGTGAACTCGCGGAAATTGTTCGTCATGCCTTGCCATGAAATCAATCCGCCTTTTCCGTACTCGCCCTCTACATAGGCACCGACGCGCTTGATTTCCGGATATTGAATCGTGTTCGCATAACGGTGCATGATGATGCCGTAGCCGATCGTGACATTATCGAGCGCGCCGACGCGCATGTATAGCGGATCACCGGGTGCGCCGTAACGAATGTAGTAGACCTTTTCGATAGCATCTTCGGGCTCATCCCATTCGTCTTCTTTGAGATTTCCCTCTTCATCGACGCGAAGCGTTAGGTCCAAGCCCACTCCCCATTTCCCCAAAGGAACATCGGGACGAAGGCCGAATTGCTGATAGAGCTTGCCGTTGATAATGACCATGCCGATCGTGCCATTCCAGCGGATCTTGTTCCCTCCTGTGGCGCCGCCTCGGAAGGGGGGATCAAAGGCAGGATCGAGCACCTCCTGAGCCATGCCTCTCAAAGGGACAGCCAGTAAAATGGCAAGCAAGCAGAGGTATTTGATATATGGGGCCATAGTCGTGGTTAAGTTACGTAAAACAGCGAGGTTTGTCAAGTGTTTCAGATGCGAAATACTTGCATTTTCACGTGGTAAAGTGTATATTTACAAGCTATGGCAGGAATGGTATATCTTGACAACGCAGCAACTACGCAGCCCGATCCGCAAGTGATCGAGGCTATGACGCACGCGCTTTCCGACGGCTGGGGAAACCCTTCTAGCGTCCATGAACATGGCAAGCGCGCCAAGATGCTGCTTGAAGAAGCTCGCGTTCGAATTTCTCGGTTGGCGAACTGTCATCCAGACGAAGTGTTTTTCACGTCCGGAGGAACGGAAGCTGATAATTGGGCGATTCAGGGAGCACTGGCGGCGAGTGATAAGTCAAGCAAGCACGTCGTGATCACGGCATTCGAGCATCATGCTGTCTTAGACGCGGCAAAAGCCGCGGAAAAATCCGGCGTAGCACTAACCGTCGTTCCCGTGTCGTCAAACGGCGTTGTGGACCCGCAAGAAATTGAGAAAGCTCTCCGACCCGAAACGGTAGTTGTTTCAGTAATGCATGTCAACAACGAGTTGGGAACGATCCAGCCGACACACGAAATAGGTACTTTGTGCAATCGTTCGAAAGTTCAGTTTCACAGCGACTACGTCCAGAGCTTTGGTAAGCTCCAGCTTGATTTTGCAAGTTTACCTGTAGATATGATTTCGATTTCCGCCCACAAGATTCACGGCCCCAAGGGAGTAGGCGCGCTTATCATACGCCGCGGAACAAAGCTCGCCCAGCATCAGTACGGCGGCAGTCAGGAGCGCGGCCGCCGCACGGGCACGGAGAACATTCCGGGCATAGTGGGATTTGGCAAGGCGGCCGAACTGTGTGCTGAGCGGATGAAATCTGATTGCAAACGAATTGTGGGGCTTCACGACAGGTGCGAACGCGAACTCAAAGCGAGAATACCCGGCCTGTTCGTCAATTGTGAAGAGACTCCGCGCGCCAAGAACATTTCAAACATCCGTGTTCCGGGCTGTGACGGTGAAGAACTGCTCATCGCATTGGACATGCGAGGGATCAGCGTGTCGACAGGAGCTGCTTGCAGCGCAGGCGCAACAGGCGCATCGCATGTCATGAAGGCACTTGGGTTATCCGTGGCCGACGCACGGTCGAGCATTCGAATTAGTTTCGGCCGTTTCAGCACGGACGCAGATGTGGATGAGTTGGTGACGGTCTTTCCCAGTATCGTCGAGAGACAAAGAAAAACAATGGCGGTGGTTTCATGAGAGCACAAACAGGGAATACTCGTTTGATCCTCGTAGTACTTTTTGTACTTGCCGCAACGCTGCTAATCTACTATTTGTTTGTTCGCGGAGGATCAGTCTATACCACGGAAAACCTGCGGCAGGAGCGTGCCCAACTCGTAAAACAGGACATTCAATTTATGGGTCGCGGAATTGACTACGCACACTACAATGTCATTGCCATTAGCGACAAAGGCGATACTGTCGTTGCTCAATACAGATTGCCCGCCGCCGAAAACAAGACGAAAGCCGTACTGTGGGTTTATGACGAATCCAACGCAGTTAACTTGAGCGACGCTTTGGACGACGTGACTCAAGCACAGTTTGCGGCCGTACTCGCTTTGAATATCCACGATTTCTTCTCGTACGACTCGAAGGGGAAGCCGGAAGAGTCGCGGGAGAACATCTGGAAAGGTCTCGCCAAGAGCAAACGAAGCATCGATATTTTGCTGCAGTTCCTGGGGAAGCATCACGTCAACGACACGACACAGATTTATCTCGGGGGATCCGGCGAAGCAACCACCGCCGTTCTTGCCGCTGCCGCTACTCTTCCGCAAAGGTTAGGTGGACTGGGAATAGTCAACTTAACTTCTTCCGCAAACAGCGGCGAATTGGCGAAAGCCCGTGAGTTTTCTTCGGCGGAAACGTGGACTGACCAAATTCACGTCGACCGGCTTGCTTTATTGAAGCCAGCCGGTGAAACCGAAACGGCACCTGTCTTTTCCCGCAAAATCGATCAAGTTTCGTTTGATGATTCGTTTGGCCCCAAATCAGAAGTTAGCACTATGGTTAAGTGGGTCGTTGGTGCTGACACATCGCGAGTCAGCTTCACCGCCGATTCAACAAAAGTCCGTACAACCACCGTTACAATGAGATAAGATGTCCGTCGAATTGCCAACCATCCTCACAAACAAGAAGACAACTGTCAAGGAGACGGTAGCGATTGCAATGTCCGGCGGAGTAGATAGCTCTGTTGCGGCAGCATTATTGATGGAGCAGGGCTACGACGTGGTCGGCCTGACCATGCATTTGTGGACGGATGAAAAAGGCGAGGAAATGTCGTTGAACCGCGCGAGCGGCTGCTGCAGCATTACGATGGCGCAAGATGCACGCGCTGTAGCCGACCGCATTGGGTTCAAACATTACGTTTTGAATTTGTCCAAGGAGTTTCACGGCGCAGTGGTTGAAAACTTTGCCGGAGAATACCTGCGCGGAAGAACTCCCAATCCATGTGTACGCTGCAATACTTTCGTGAAGTGGCAAACTCTGCTTGAGCGGGCAGAACGACTCGGATGTGATTATCTTGCCACAGGGCACTATGCGCGCGTCGAACGCAACGTTGACCGCGCAATGCTTCGACGCGCGAGTTATCCTGAAAAGGATCAGTCGTACGCTCTTTGGGGTCTGTCTCAGCGGAGTTTGGCTCACACGTTGTTTCCGCTCGGTGATTTACCAAAATCAAAGGTCCGCGAACTTGCCCGCAGCTTGGACTTGGTGACGGCAGACAAGCCCGAGAGTCAAGATATTTGTTTCGTTCCGGATAACAACTACCGCCGTTTCTTGCAGGATAATTTCCCGTCGCAATTGAAAGTTCTCGGCGGCGGCGAGTTTGTCGGTCCCGACGGTCGGTCCATGGGAAGACACGACGGGATTGCCAATTTCACGGTTGGGCAGCGCAAGGGACTTGGGTTGTCTGCAGGGCGACCGCTCTATGTTACGCGGATTGATCCGGCGACCGACCGTGTTTTTGTCGACTACGATGAGAACTGCGCAAGTTCGCAGGCTTTCGGTCACGACACGAATTGGGTATCCATTGCCGAGCCCAAAGAACCCGTGCGCTGCGACGTGAAGATCCGCTACCGGTCGGATGCCGTGTCCGCAACCGTTACACCTCTTGCGGGCAATTGTGTGAAAATTGAGTTTGACGAACCTGTGCGGGCCGTTACGCCCGGTCAGTCTGCGGTGTTTTATCGAGAAGATTATGTACTCGGTGGAGCCATTCTTTCGGGAACGGAAGGAGAAGAACAATGAGCAAAGCAGGAGCTTTTCCGCGCGTCACTGCGCCGCAAATCGTAGCGTGTAAAGCGGAGGGTCGTAAGATTGTTGGCCTAACGGCCTACGACGCCGTGTTTGCAGGTCTTGAAGAAGAAGCGGGAGTGGATTTTCTGCTCGTAGGCGACAGTGCCGGAAACGTAGTCGCCGGTCATGCCACGACTCTGCCAATGACCATGGACGCCATGTTGTTTTTGACTCGATGCGTTTCGCGCGGTACTTCTCGTGTGATGGTGGTCGCAGATATGCCGTTCGGCGCATTTCAGGTTTCCATTGAAGACACGCTGCAAAACGCGATTCGCTTCCTGAAAGAAGGCGGTGCACAAGCCGTCAAGATGGAAGGCGGAGGCTATTTGATCCCCACGGTGAAGCGGTTGGTTGAAGCGGGCATCCCGGTCATGGGACATTTGGGGTTGACACCTCAGATGATCAATGTCTTTGGCGGCTATGGAGTCAAAGCGACCACTGAGAAAGAAGGCAAACAGCTTCTGCTCGATGCGCTCGCGCTTGAGGAAGCGGGCTGCTTCGCGATTGTGCTTGAGAAGATTCCGGCGGCATTGGCCGAGAAAGTCTCAAAACAGCTCCGTATTCCGACCATCGGAATAGGTTCCGGAGCAAAATGCGACGGTCAGATTCTCGTGAATTATGATTTACTGGGAATCTTTGACAAGTTCAAACCGAGATTTGTTCGTCACTACATGCAGGGCGCCGACCTGATTCGCAATGCAGTGACCAGTTGGGTGAACGATGTGCGTGAAGGATCGTTTCCGGCAAAGCACGAGTCCTATGAAACACCGGAACGAACGGATAATGAGAAGCCGGTAAAACGCAGCCGAAAATCCTGACGTGAAACTGCTTCGAACTCGCGCGGAACTCATTTCGGAACTTGAACCGCTTTGGCAGTGTGCGGCGCGCATAAGTCTTATTCCTACAATGGGTGCACTGCATGAAGGTCACCTCAACTTAGCCAGATTGTGTGGCCCGTGCGACATACGTGTCATGTCGATCTTTGTAAATCCGACGCAATTTGCACCAAACGAAGATCTTTCACGCTATCCCCGCGATCTCGAACGCGATTTGTCCCTTTGCGAGCAAGAGGGATTAGATTTCATATATGCTCCGTCGGCAGACGAAATGTATGGCGGCGCTTCGAAAATCGAAATTGACCCGGGCATGCTTGGAAGTATTTGGGAAGGCAAGGTTAGACCTACTCACTTTCGCGGAGTCCTGACTGTTGTGGGAAAGCTCTTTCATCAGGTGAAACCTGACGCAGCGGTCTTTGGCGAAAAGGACTTTCAGCAACTGATCTTGATTCGAGCAATGGCGGAGGCACTCGATTGGCCGGTGGCTATTATTGCGGGTCAAATCATTCGCGAACCTGACGGGTTGGCGATGTCCTCGCGGAACCGTTTTCTCAAGCATGCTGAACGAAGCCAAGCGACCGTCTTGTATCGCGCGCTACGTGCCGGCCAAGAGATCATCAAAAACGGTGAATCAAGATTAGAATTAGTCAAAAATGTGATGTCGGAAGTGGTCGCAGGAGCCCCTCAAGTTTCCGTGGACTACCTGACAGTGGTGGACAGTAGGACCCTGAAGGAAAGTGCGATTATTGGGCCCACAGGGCGCCTCATCGGGGCCATCCGCATAGGTAGTGTCCGGTTGATTGACAACCTCCCAGCAATTGACGCAAGTTCGGAACTTTCAACAGTCTGAAGAAGTTTTTCAAGTGAGTGAACACAGTTTTGCGGTTGTGATTATGGCGGCGGGGAAAGGCACGCGAATGAATAGCGACCTGCCGAAAGTTCTGCATGAAATCGCCGGAAGGCCGATGATTTTGCGTGTGCTGGAGACGGCGGAAAAACTCGGCGCCAAGCAAAAAATCGTGGTAGTCGGCCATAAACGTGAACTGGTCGAATCCTCCGTCCGGGGTGTCGCGGATGCGACAGTCGTCCAAGACCCGCCTCTGGGTACGGGACACGCCGTACTTCAAGCAGAGGAGGCCGTGTCCGCCGTATGCGATGATGTCTTGATCCTCTCCGGAGACGTACCGCTTCTTCAGGAGACGACCCTGCGCCAACTTTTAGACTCTCACTGGGCATCTGAAAGCAACTTAACCGTACTATCGACGACCGCACCGAACCCCTTCGGTTATGGTCGAATCATCAGGGATCTTGACGGGATTTTCACTGGGATCGTTGAAGAGAAGGATGCGACCCCCGAACAAAGAAGTATAAGTGAAATAAATAGCGGTGTTTACGTGGTAAATAGGGAGGACTTGTTTGAGGCCCTCCACAAAGTGACGCCAAACAATGCCAAGGGCGAGTACTACCTGACCGACATTGTTCGAATCATGGCAAACGCTGGCAAGGACACTCAGGCCGTAAATTGCGCGGATTTCTCAGAGCTTCAGGGCATCAATACCGCCGAAGAACTTGCGCTCGCTGAGGCAGCTTGGTTAGCCCGGCGGACGGCCTGAGATATTGATTATTATGATGTTTGTGCATATCTTACCTAATCTTGGGAAGAAGTTGGAGAGACCTATGAGGTCACTTGTTTCTTGGGTGGTTTTGGCGGCAATGCTTTGCGCGATCCCGACGATGGCGCAATTTAGAAGTCAGCCGACCAGCGGACAAACGTCCGAGTACCTTCGTGATCATCAGCAGAACATCGGACTAAGCTCAGTCCGTGGTTTGCTTGATCCGTCACGCATGCACATGTCGCATCAAGTGAGCTTTGGATATGCGAACGGCGGCGGAACAAGTGTTTCACGCGGGCTGTACCTCAACCGAATTGATTATCAACTCTTGAAACCGCTGTTTTTGACGACTCATTTGGGTTATCAATTTCAGCCCAGCGGACCGGCGGAGTGGAATCCCGCGAATACGGGCAATGATTTCGTCGGCGGTGCCGATCTGACGTGGGTGCCTTCGAACAATTCGATTTTTCGATTGTCCGTATACAAAGGAATGAGTCCATACCGCAGTTGGGGGAGTCCGTTTTATGGCGGATACGATTACTCGCCGTGGGCATTTCCGGGAAGGCCGTGAGTTGAGCCCGAAGATATCCGCACAAGCCGCTCTCTCAATTTGCCCGCCGCATCGGTTGGCCACATTAAGCGACCGAGAGTCCTAAGTTCTCGGTCATTTTTTTGAACGGTGTCCAAGCGCTTTTATCCGACTCAAGATTTCGCACACGCAAAAAAAACGCGCAAATTTCCACGCTGGCCGTGGTACGGATTTGCCGCGCTGCTTTTGGTTGCGGCTTTTTGGATTTCGAGCGGAAGTGACTGGACTGGTGAGTCGAGTCCGCGCGTCAGACCGGTGCGAGAAACCATCGCTTCGACGGAAACAAGTTCTCAACTTGCAAGCATTCAGCCTGCCGACACGGGAGAGTACGACTTGTCGGTGTCTGTAGATTCAATTCTGGCTGCAAATGCGGATACTGTTTCGCCGGACACTATTCACGAGGAAGTTCCCGCTTCTCAGAAAGAAATCAAGAAGAAGGTAGCTGCCGCAAAACTGCCGTCAGTTACACTTTTCAACGGCTGTGGTGTCAAAGGAGTAGGGAAGAGGGCCAAGGCGGCACTTGAGAAAATGGGATTTGACATCGTCGAGGTTCGCAACGCGCGCAGCTTTGAATATGCCAAGAGTGAAGTCTTGGACCGACGGGAAAGCAGAGCCTACGGAAAAGTGTTGGCGGATTCGTTGGGAATTCCCGTAGATCTTGCGGCGTGGGACACGACTCGCAGCGACAAAAACGCGGACGTATCTTTGATTGTCGGCGCGGACTATAGAAAGCTAAAATGGAAACTTCAGTAAATAACGACGGAGCAGTCGTCTGAGCACGGTTCGTCCTTTTGATTTGGCCAAATATGCAGCTTTGGCCGCACTTGAAAAAAAAGCCGAGCAAATTCGGATACTCGATCTGACTAAGCTCGATACGGTGACCGATTACTTTGTGATTTGCACCGGAGAAGTAAACCAGCAAGTAAGAGCGATCGCTTCGCACATCGAAAAGAGCGCCCGCTCTGAACTTGGTGAGCGCCCGATTCATACCGAAGGCTACGATTCGTTGAACTGGGTATTAATCGATTTCGTCGACGTTGTGGTGCATGTTTTTCGTCCGGTGTCACGAGAGTATTACAGGCTTGAAGACCTGTGGAGTGACGCCGACGTGATTGATCTCACGGACGACGGAGAGTTTGTTGTGTCTTCGGTTAAGGGGAAGGCTCCTAAAAAAGCTGTGAAGAAAACCGTTAAGAAGGCAGTCAAGAAGAAGTCAGCAGCGAAAAAGACTTCAGGCAAGAAAACGGTCAAGAAGAGCGCAAAGAAAGCCAAAAAGAAAGCGCCGGGCACGTCGGTCAGTAGAACCCGTCCGAAGAAGACTGTCAAGAAGACAGCGAAGAAGACGGCGAAAACTCCGGCCAAGAAAAGCAAGGCGAAGAAGGCTTGAAACGCGCGCATTTGCATGTAGCCTCTGCGGTCACGGATGCGTTGGCGCGACTTGGTGTAGAATCTCCCGCGGTGACAATTGAAAAACCGCGCGACAGCACGCACGGCGATGTTGCGACCAATGCCGCGCTTGTTTACGCCAAACAACTGAAGAAGCCGCCGCGGCAAATTGCCGACGCAATTGTGGCCGAAGCGAAGTTGGACGAGACTCTCGTGAAGTGTGAAGGGGTCGCCGGGCCGGGGTTCATAAATTTTCGCTTTGCGGACGCATACTTGCAATCGATTGCGGCGCTTGCTCTGAACAATAGCCAGACATTCGGCACGACGAGCGACTTGGGAGACCAAAAACTCTTGATCGAGTTTGTCTCGGCCAATCCAACCGGGCCGTTAAATGTCGTGAGCGCTCGTGCGGCGGCAGTGGGCGACAGCCTGACCAGAATCTACCGTTCGCTGGGAGCCTCTTGCGACGCCGAATTCTATGTCAACGATGCCGGCAATCAAGTGGAATTGCTCGGACAATCTGTGTTTGCAAGACTTCTCACGTTGCTCGGATATCCGACCGACATTCCCGACGGCGGATATCACGGTGACTATATTTTGCGAATAGCGAAGGAGTACGGTGAAAAAGCTGACCGCAATGACTTAGAGAAGCTGCTTGAACCCATCAAAGACGGGAAACAAGCGAACATCTTCGGTGCAGAAGTCGTAAAAGAGCTTGGCAAACTCGCCGTCGAAAAACACATTGGAATGCAAAAAAAATCCCTCGAGGGGTTTCGCGTTTCGATGGACCGTTGGTTTCGTGAAAGTTCTCTTCGTGAATCGGAAGCTGAATGGGAAGCCTATCGCGCATTGGAAGCCCGCGGAACGATCTTTGAAAAAGACGGGGCAAAATTTGTCCGTACGTCAGAGTTTGGCGACGGTCAAGATTGGGTCGTGGTTACGTCACAAGGCAAACCGACTTACTTTTTGCCGGACATTGCTTATCACTGGGACAAGTTTCGCCGCGGTTACGATAATATCATCGATATTCTCGGACCGGATCATCATGCTTACATAACGAAGATGGCCGCCGCGATGTCAGCCTTGGGAGAAGACCCGAAGCGTCTCGAAATCATGCTTTTGCAGCACATCAATTTGCTGCGCGACGGTGAGCCCGTGAAAATGTCTAAACGTGCCGGGCAAATAATCGAGATGGACGAATTGGTGGAAGAAGTCGGTGTCGACGCTGCACGCTATTTTTTCTTGTTGCGACGCACTTCAACGCCGCTGGACTTCGACATAGAGCTTGCGAAACGCCAATCGGACGACAATCCTGTTTTCTACGTGCAATACGCACACGCTCGCATCGAATCAATTTTCCGGCGGGGAGAACTGCAGGCACCGAATACGCCGTCTCATCTCGATCTGCTCACTCATCCAGAAGAGCTGACGCTATTGCGCAGACTGCGCGAACTGAGTGACGTGTTGCTTGAATGCGCGAATGCGCGTGATCCGCACGCGCTCACAAATTGGCTGCGCGAAGTCGCGGCGCAGTTCCATCGATTTTATCATCATTGCCGGGTGTTGACGACGCCCGACGAATTGCAAACGGCGCGACTTTGTCTATGTCGTGCCACTCAAATTGCTTTGCAGCGCGGGCTTTCCGTCTGCGGAGTATCAGCACCCACGGAGATGTAATCTTGGCAGCTAAAGGAACGAAGAAGATTCGCAGATTGAACGGAGCGCCGTCGCCGGACGTGGTCGTCGTAGGCAGCGTCGCGATTGACGTTTTGCATACACCAAGTGTCGAAGGAAAAGTTGTGCTTGGAGGTTCGGCATTTCATTTTTCGAATGCCGCGAGCAGGTTTGCAAAAGTCGGCATGGTAGGAGCCGTCGGAGAAGACTATCCTTTTGAACAAGCGGAGTTCCTGCGCCGTCGCGGCGTGGATTTCCACGGAGTGGAAGTGGTCGATGGCCAGACGTTTTTGTGGGAAGGCCGGTACCACGAGGGTTTTCACACTCGCGAGACGATCCGCACTGAACTTGGCGTATTCGAGCACTTCTCGCCAAAACTTCCCGAAGCCTACCGCGAACCCGAGATTCTTTTTCTTGCCGCCATCGAACCGCGCTTGCAGTTAGACGTTTTGAAACAAGTAAAGCGCCCGAAGCTCGTCGCGATAGATACGTTCAAACTTTGGATCGATATTGCCCGCCATGATTTCCTGAAAGTTTTGAAACAAGTTGATCTGCTTTTCGTCGACGAATTTGAAGCACGATGGCTTACTGAAGCGACGAGCCTAACCGGCGCCGCACGCGAGTTGTTGACCATGGGGCCGAAGTGGGTGATCGTCAAGAAGGGCGAAAACGGCAGCTTCCTGATGGGACCGAACGGGATGTTCATGTCTCAGACCTACCCGGTGAAGGAAGTCGTCGACCCGACGGGAGCCGGCGACTCCTACGCGGGAACGCTGCTTGGTTACCTTGCTGCTTGCGGTGAAATCAACGACACCAACATCCGCCGCGGAATGCAATGGGCAAGTGTAATTGGTTCTTTTTACGTTGAAGGTTTTGGACCGGATGGACTAAAGGATCGCACTCGGCAAGAGCTCATCAAACGTCACGGTGAATTGGCGGCGATGACGCGGGTTCCATGAGCAAGATAGTACCGCTCAAATGGCTGAACGGCGAATTGCTAATCCTTGACCAGCGCAAACTTCCCGGACAAGAAAAGTGGATCGTGGCAAAAAAGGCCGAACACGTCGCCAAAGCTATCGAGTCGCTGGCGGTACGGGGCGCGCCTTTAATTGGAATCGCGGCAGCGTATGCCGTGGCATTGGCAGCTCAATCGAGAAACGCGACGCACGCTTCAATGTCAGACGCGATCGAACGACTTAGGGTAACGCGGCCGACGGGATACAATTTGTTCTGGGCACTCAAGCGCATGGCAGAGCGCATCGAGTCCATGAAGTCTATCTCGGCGCAAACAATTTTGCGGGAAGCGCGCCTTATTCATCGAGAAGACGCGGACGCCTGCATCAGAATGGGGGAGTTCGGAGCGGCCCTAATTGCTAAACCTGAATCGGTTTTGACGTACTGCAACACGGGAGCGTTAGCGACAGGTGGGATTGGCACAGCGCTCGGGGTGATACGTACTGGATACAACAAGAAAGTCGTGCGCGAGGTATTCGCCTGTGAAACACGTCCAGTGGGACAAGGAGCGCGTTTAACCGTTTGGGAATGCGCGAATGACCACATTCCCGTTACGCTCGTATGCGACAACATGGTCGCGGCTCTGATGTCGGCAGGCAAAGTGCAGCGGGTCTTCGTCGGTGCGGACCGTATTGCTCGCAACGGAGACGCGAGCAACAAGATCGGAACGTGCGGCGTTGCAATGCTTGCGCATCAATTCAATATCCCGTTCCACGTCGTCGCGCCAAGTTCTACTTTCGATAGCAAACTTAAGTCCGGCAATGAAATCATCATTGAAGAACGCAATCCGGCCGAGATAGTAAATGCGACCCCGGGTTTGGCGAAAGTGAAAGGCGTAAAGGTGTGGAATCCTGCCTTTGACGTGACGCCTAACAAGTTTATTACTTCTATTATCACGGAAAAGGGCGTCCATTTGCCGCCTTACCGATTTCCGGGATGATCCAACCATGTGGAAAAACAATTTGTCGAGACATAGCATGAAACGCACATTCATTCAATTTGCATTGATTGCAGCAGTCATTTCTGTTGCCTACGCGGGAGTGGCTTTCACTTCTGCGAAGATTTACAAGAAGCAAGGCGACTTCGCCAAGGCCATGGAGTTTTACGATCAAGCGGCGGTTGAAGAATCCGACAATCTTGACGTATTCTTTGAACGCGGCGAGCTGCTCGGTATGATTGCCATGGAACCCGCCAACATCGGTCTTAGAAAGAAGATTGCCGGCGATGCTGAGAATCCTCAATTGGCCGTGATCAAGATGATGCTTTCCGACTTCGACGTCTTACGCGCAAAAGAGGACGACAAGAAGGCTAAGAAGCACCTCAAAGACATAGATAAGATCATTGAGGGATATTGGTGGGATTTCTATAGCATTGCCGTGGATGCCGATTCAATCTACCGTGCAAAAGCGGAGTCTGGAAACACTGAAGGAATCGAGAAAGACATCACGAAAGGTCTCGCCGCAGCCTCGGTGGCGAACTTACTTGATCCGAACAACTGGAGCAGCAGGTTTGTCTATGCTCAATTGAAAGGCTATCAAGAAAAGGATTCGTCTTTCGTGGATGCGTGGCAAAACGCGATCATGGCGTTGGAAGGTTCTGAACTCAAGAAGAAGGAACCCGAAAACTTCGGCAACAACATGCGCTATGCGAACTTGCAGTTGATTCAGTACTACTACTCGGGCGAGGACTATCTGAACACACTTCGTATCGCGGACAGATTGTTGTCAAACGAGCCCGGATTGATCGACGCCGTACAATACAAAGCGTACGCTCTCGCCACCCTGGCCAATGACGAGAGTCGTCCTGAAGCCCAAAGAGATTCTTTAAAGCACGTCGCCCTTGAGGCGCTCACGCACGCCAAAGATTCTAACCAAGACGACGAAAACATTGTCTACTATATCGGTCAATTTAATTTGCAGCTGAAAGACACGGCCGCGGCTTTGACGGCGTTTGACGAGTACCTTTCTAAAGTTCCGGATGACGGCGTCGTTTTAGCCATTGAAGGCGTCATCTACCTTGAAGGCGAGAAATTCTCGGATTTGAACAAGGCAATTGAAAAACTCAGGGCCGCGAAGGAAGCTGATCCCGAGAATGGCGCATTCTGGACGAATTACGGCATTGCATTGCTGCGCAACGGACAGAATGAAGAAGGAGCCGCCGCAATGGCAAAGGGCGCGGAGCTTTCCGAGAATTGATGTAAACTGAACGATCAGATGTCCACGGACGAAGAGTTGCGCATACCGCGTCACGTTGCGGTGATCATGGATGGGAATGGTCGCTGGGCAGCGTCGCGTGGACTGACAAAGGTTGCAGGGCACAAAGAAGGCGTCAAATCGGCTCGTGAAATCGTCCGCGTCGCGGGTGAGGTTGGAATTGAATATCTTACTCTTTACACGTTTTCAACCGAGAATTTTCGCAGGTCGAAGATTGAGGTCGATGCGTTAATGACGCTTTTGATCACAACGCTTGGCAAAGAAGTCCGCAACCTAATGGAGAATAACGTCAAGCTGACCGTAATCGGCAAGCTCGATCAAGTTACGAGCGGGACACGTAAAGCACTTGAATCCGCCGTCAAGAAGCTGTCTGCCAACACGGGCCTTCATTTGGTTCTTGCCATTGCCTACGGATCAAGACAAGAAATCGTCGACGCAGTGAACAAGCTCTTGAACTCGGGCGCGGCATCAGTCGACGAACAATCATTGTCCGGAGCATTGTATACCTCGGAGATTCCTGATCCGGACTTGGTTGTACGGACATCCGGAGAGTTTCGACTGTCGAATTTCTTGATGTGGCAAGCAGCATATGCGGAAATCGTCGTTTCTCAGACATTGTGGCCCGATTTCCGCCGCGCGGAGTTTATGAGCGCGTTGCGAGAGTACTCAAACCGAGAAAGACGATTTGGAGCGCGACCTACATGAGTGTACAAATCGATTGGGAAACCGAACTTAGCGACGCGTCGTTCGGGTTGATGCAGATTAAGCCGTATCCGGTTTCATCGCCAACGACTATCGATGCTTTGGCCGCGATTATTCGGATGTGCTCGGAAGCGAACTGGCGAATTTTGCCTCTTGGAACAGGAAGCTCGTTCCCGGAAAACTTCGCGCTAAAGTCTGATCGTACTTTTGCGGTCGCTTCTTCAAGGCTTCGCGAAATGTCACGGCTATCGAATGGCCGTGTCTATTGCCAGCCCGGAGTTTCTGTCAATAAGGTTTTGCTGGGGGATTCGTCGGTACAGCGCAAGACTATCGGCGGACTGATTTGCGGTTCAGGTGATTTGGCAACGCGAAACGCGGCGAAGTCATTTTGGCAAACCGTGCAGTGTGTAGAGCTAATCGACGCGAAGGGGCACACGGTTTCGCTCACTGGGCCCGCTTCGGCGCAGCAGCCATTGAGCGCAAGATCAGCGATGCTCTTGGAGTCGCGCGGCAAGGCGGGCTACATTGTTGGCATCGAGTTTTGTGCCGACGACTTGCCGCTTGATCTTGGTCACAAAGTGCTTGGAGCTTCGGCCGCGGAGAATCTTTCGTCACCGGTCAGCCGGCAACTGAGTTATCGGGGATCAGACGCGCTCTCGCTTTTTGATTGGTAGAATGTAATGGATGGAAAAAGGGGGATAGGAAACTGGCGAGGCTGGCGAAAACTTGTTTGGCTGGTCGTCGCCGCGGTGTGCTGTATTGCCGGCATCATAGTATTTTTCCCTAATTCCATCGTCAATCAACAGCTTGCCGCCAGCCTAACCAACTACATGGTGACGAAGCTGGGTCCTGAAGCAATTTGTGGTTCGGTTGATTTGGGGTGGAAACATCTTTCACTTGAAGACGTCATGCTTCCGATCGATGATCACGGATCGGTTCTATCGATCTCCCGGATAGAAGCCACCGTAGATCCTCTAATTGCTCTTTCACAACCTCGCGAATATACGCGAATAATCCGGTCTCTGAATGTCGTAAATCCGGAATTGAAGTTGATTGTTGCTAAAAGGGAAAACTCGGATCCGGACACCGCCACGAAGCCCTTAGTCCCGGATGTGATTTTTGGCGTGCTCTCGCGCGTGGACAGCTTGCGTTCCATAACATTGGAAAACGGCAAACTCAGGGTCTTAGGTACTGACACCACGTACGCCAAGGTGGACGACATCTTTGGTGTTCTCGCCAACCAAGGCGATGGATTTAACATCCGTCTTCGTGGCCGTGGCGATCTTCCCATTGGAATGGAGCTTCAAGTCAACGGCGACATAAAGACCTCGGCACGCACTCTTGACCTCAGCGCAACCGTAGAGTTTGCGCAGAGTTGTGTTACAGTGGACAGCACCGTTCCCGCTACAGTCAGTCTTGAGTCGGGGAAGGCAAGGATAACTTTGCGCCAATCCGACGGGCTGTCGAGCATCGATGGAGTAGCTGATTTGCAGGGTGCCAACGTTCAGGTGGCATCAAACTCCGTGTCCATCCCGTCAGCGGAAATCGTGCTCAGCAACAATGTACTTGCCTGGGACTCAATGGACGTGTTGGCACCCGGTGTGGTCGCAGTAACCTCGGGTAAAGTTGACATTCAGGATTCGCTTCGGCTGTCTGGAGTGTTGCAGGGAAATATCGGGCTTAAAGAGTTCTTCCGTTCACTTTCCATCAGCGACAGCGGTTTGCAAGGCAGTGTCGAATTCACCGCGGCTATATCTGGGACTGCGAAGGCTCCAATTGTTGAAGCCAGCGCCGTGAGCGAAAACGCCGACGTATTGGGAGTAAAAGTTGACCACCTTAAGGCAGACGTTAGGTTTGATTCTGGCACTCTGTCTTTGAACAATGTTGAAGTGGCCAATGAAAACGTGGATGCATCCGTCAATGGTGAACTTTGGCTCAAAGGCTCGCGAGAAGTATCTCTAAACGGTTTATTGCGGCCAAAGGCGGTGCCTGAGTTATTGGGACAGGCCTTTGGCGTGCGCGAGCTGGCATTTGCAGTAGAGGGTGCGGCGTCGTCACCAAGTTTGTCTTGGGTTGCGCGCGATAGCGTCGGTGAACTTTTGGGAAACGGTTCTGCGGCGGTCGAAGCAAACAGTTGGACATTGAGCTTCGCCGATCCTTCTGGTAAAACGGGTGTTGTCACCATCTCAGTAGATTCCAGCGAGTGGCATGTCTCTGCTTCCAATGCTCATATCGTCGTGCCTGTTGCCTATCCGACCTCCTCGAATGCGCTAAAGTCCGTAACATCCCTTGAGTTTGAGTTCGTTGGCAACGATTCAAGCGGTACAAGTCACTTGTCTGTTGGAGGCGACACCCTCGGAAATAGCGTATTGACTCAAGTCTTGAGGCAATTGCAGTTTGACGGCAGCTATGCAAGAGACGCTGTCGGCGCGTACAATCTGAACGGACGCTGGGTTGGTCTTTCGGGGGAAGGCGAGGAGTTTTTCGGACAAGGGAAGGTAACGATCCACGACGACTTACTGACCGTTGACAACCTTTATTTCGACGAAGCAGGCTCTGTCGAAGGAAGCGTGCGTATCGATTCCCCGCTTGTCAATCTAAAGATTTCCGTTGAGCAACTTCCTTTGTCAAAAACGCCTTTTGTGGCGAAGACGACGAATGACTGGAAGCTCGACGGTGTAATCTCGGGTGAAATGACGCTTGTCGGTCCGAAAGATTCTCTTCAGTGGCAAATTGATCTTAGCCTCGTAGACGGCGTCGCCCAAGGCGTTCCCGGCTACTGGGGATTAGTGGCGGCGAAGGGAACGGGCGAACGCGTGGACTCTGTCAGCAGCTCATTCGGCCGCGGCGTTCGGAGTATTTTTGAGTTGGCGGGATCGCTTGATTTTGGTATGAACGCCGTTGACATGCGATTGAATTTCCCAGCTTCGGAGTGTGCCGACTTCATTCAGGCGCTTTCCGGTCGAACCGGCTTGTTGTCCGGCAATCTCGACGGCGAGGTGCTTGTATTTGGCAAATTGTCTGCTCCAGATGTTGTTGCCAGCATGAGAGTATCCCACGGCGAATTGCTGGGTGAACTCGCGGTAGACCGTTTTGCGATCGACGCCGCGTTGGCGACAGAGCGAAATGGAAAGCGGTTACTGACTGTGCCGCAGCTTTCCTTCTATAAAGAAGACAAGTACAAATTCTACGGAGAGCTATCTGCGGAACCGCGCAGCGGCGGCGATTTTAGGGGCTACTTGGAGGGAAGCGGAGACTTTCTGGACCTGATCCAGCAAGTTGACGCGGATTTTACTTCTCAAGGCAGCCAAAGCACGTTGCGAGCGGAAGTAGGCGGGACGTGGGACAAGCCTCAGTTCGAGGGAACAGAGCTAACGATTTCCGACGGGAAGTTCACGTATCCGCCTGCCACGCCCGGTTTGCTTTTCATGAACACCACGCTGCGCCTGAATTCCGAAGGTGTCGTCGATACCGGCCGTATTCAAGTCAACGCGGGCTCCGAGTTCCTCAGAGTTGATCTTGTCGGGACAGATGATCGACGTGCAGGTATGCTCTCTCCTTTGACTATTCCCGGCCCGGGAATTCAGTTGGGTATTATTGTCCTAAGCACTTCCGAAAACGGTCTGCCTGTTCGTCTGCCGGGATTCATGAAACCCGAGTGGTTGGGGCGAATGACAACCGGTGCCGGTGGATTTTCCCCGATCACAATTTCCGCCTTCGATTCAACTCGCCTTCGTATCGGTGGTGAAGCCCAGATCCGGGATGCCCGGTTCACTTTTCCGTTCATATCGTATGGTGGCGGCCAAATGCGGCCCGTAACAAAGTGGCTAGTGGATCGCCTGTACGAAACGTGGTGGAACCTCGACGTTTCCATGGGCAGTGGATCACACTATGACGTGGAGATTACGGGATTCAAAGACTCTGAATTGTATTCCCGGCTGGGGGGCAATTTCATCGTCGGCACAGTTGCGGAATATTTGGATCATATTTCAGTTGATGCGATTGTTTCGCCGACCGAAAGACCACTTGTGATGGAAGGTTCACTTGTCGACTCGACGATGCGGCTGTCCGGCAAACTCGGGTCAGCGTCCGGCAAGGCGGACTATCTTGACCAGACCTTTTGGATAGAAAAACTGCAAGCCGAGTTCGATGAAACGGATATCTTTCCGATCATCAGCGGACGCTCGGCCACATATGGGATAGACTCTGTCGGAAGGACCGTCCCCGTCTATCTGACGATTTATGAAATCGACGAAGAGACAAATACACGCGTTCCGTATGGACGATTCGAAGATGTTACATACGTCCTTGAAGCCGACGGGTACCCGGATCAAGAACAAGTATTAGGCCTTCTTGGCTACGACTTGACCAATATGTCGCAAGGCAAAGCAGAGCAGCTTTTGACGAGAACGGCATTAACTGCTGCGAAGCGAGTTTGGTTGGATCCGATCTCAAGGAAGCTCGAACGTGCGACTTTCTTTGACGAGATATCTCTGGCGCCCGGCGGCGGAGCAAGCGCGAGTATCTTTCGGCAGCAACGGGAGTCCGTGCTGCGCGATACTCTTGAGTCAAACACGGCTGTAAAATTTCTGACCGGATCGAACGTGACGGTCGGCAAGTACTTCGGCCGGGACGTATTCTTGACTTACACAGGCGAACTTGCAGAAGCGGCGGGTGAAGTAGAGGGGGGACGATTGGGTTTGATTCATTATTGGAACTTGCAGTACCGTGTTGCGCCGGTCAGCCCAGACTTTGTGCTTGATTTTGCTGTCGAATATGACGAAGCCAGCCGCAAACGGGATGAGTCCGTGGCCCTAAAATATTCATTTGTATTGGAGCCTTAATTAATGGTTCGAAATGTGCTCAAGATCATGATGCTACTGGCTGTAGCCCTGACCATAGCAACATCGGCACATGCCCAAGAAAGACTGAGAATTCTGGGAATATCAATCGAAGGGAACGAAAATACTGACGCGGGTTTGATACGCGCTCATTCTGGCTTGTCCGTCGGGAAGGACATCACCGGCGACGATATTCAGAGTGCGATCAAACAACTGTGGAAACTCAATCTTTTTAGCGACGTTCAAATTGTCGAAGAACGAAGCACTTCGGAGGGTGTTTACCTTCGAATTGATGTGACGGAATTTCGCAGGCTCGATCGCATCGACGTACACGGCAACCGGAAGCTCAAAGGCGAGGAACTGGAGAAGATAGTTTCTCTGTCGCCCGGCCAAGTCGTCCGGCAATCCGACGTGACGCGCCTTAAGACATCGCTGACCAAGAAGTATGAAGAGATGGGTTATCTGCTGTCGCAGATTCAAGTTGAACAAGATACTCTTGAAAGCAATGGACGGGTCAGGGTAGACTTAGAGATCAAAGAGGGTTCGCGGGTCAAGGTTCGCCACGTCGACTTTGAAGGCAACGAATCCTTTTCGGACAAGAAACTTCGCAAGAAGATACGCACGACGAAAAAGACTTTCTTCCGTTCCGGTGAATACAAGCGTGAGAAAATAGAAGAAGACAAACACGCGATTGTTGCATTCTATCAGAGCCAAGGCTACCGCGACGCAGAAGTGCTGGGCGACACTGCTGTTTACACGCAGGACAAACGCGGGCTGTTGCTGACCTACAAGGTGAGCGAGGGCCCGACCTATACGTACGGAAAATTTTCGTGGTCCGGAGAGCGTATCTTTACGGAAGACGAGCTGAAAAGAAAACTCCGCGTCGAAGAAGGCAAACAATATAACAAAGCTGAATTTGACCGGAGTTTGGCGGACATCGGGTCAATGTACTACGATCGTGGTTACATCTATGCCGCAGTGACTCCAATTGAGACCGTTCGCGACAACCATGTCGTAGACGTCGCATTTGAAGTTTCAGAAGGCAGCGAGTTCAAAGTCAATCAAATCTACGTCACTGGAAATACGAAGACGAAGGAAAAGGTCATCCGCCGCGAGTTGGTGTTGTATCCGGGCGAAACTTTTGACGTGTCCAAACTACGCAGATCGATTCGCGAAGTCACGATTTTGAACTATTTTGCAAGCGTCGTCCCGGACGTCGTGCCCATATCCGACAACCAAGTCGACCTCTACATCGACGTTGAAGAGAAATCGACGGATCAAGCAAACGTCTCCGCCGGATACAGCCAGCGCGACAGTTTCATTGGTTCAGTTGGGTTCCAGATGAACAACTTGCTCGGCAATGGCCAGCAATTTGGTTTAGACTGGAATTTCGGAAAGTACTACAACTCGTTTTCAGTAAGTTTCACCGAGCCGTGGTTCCGCAACACGCGCACGCTGTTGGGGGTGAGTTTCTTCGACACTCACCGTAACGGCGAATCCTATTACGGATTCAATGAAGACATCATCGGCGGCACGCTGCGCATAGGACGCAGGCTTAGATGGCCAGACGACTATTTTAGAGTCGACTACATTTACCGTCTTGACAGAACGAAGTACTCAAGTTTTACGGATGCCTTTAAGGTTTCAAATCTGAGACAGCTTCAGGAAAACGTGCCGCGAGTTTCCTCAGGCATAACCCAAATCATCACTCGAGATAGCCGGAACGAGGCGGAATTTCCTTCTCAGGGTTCGGTGAATACGTTGCGGCTTGAACTGACCGGCGGCCCGATGTTGGGTGACGACAATTTCTTCAAGAGCGAGTTAGGCACGCAATGGTATTCGCCTTTGCTCGGAGACCTCGTGTTGGTTTCCGATACGAAAGCCGGAGTCGTGGAAAGATTGAGCAGTGATCCACGCGACATTCCATACTTTGATTATTTCTTTATGGGCGGCGCCGGACTTTCGCTGGGAACCAGTTTACGCGGATATGATGAAGGCGATGTCGGTCCTCAGAGCGGATCGTTCGCTCTCGGCGGCAAAACCATGTTTAAGCAATCGCTCGAGTTGCGCTATCCGATCGTCAGAAATCCCACGATTTATGTACTCGGGTTTGCAGAAGGCGGAAACGTTTGGTCAAGATTTGAGGACACCAATCCCGGTGACTTGCGCAAGTCTGTGGGGTTTGGCGCGCGTCTCTTTATGCCGTTCATCGGAATGATTGGTCTGGACTACGGTTATGGTATCGACTACTACGACAATCGGGGGCTTCGCTACGGCAGGTGGCTCCCGCACTTTCAATTTGGAAGAACATTTTAAGAAAGCCTAAACAAGGATCTCTTATGACACGACGTATCGTGGCGATAGTTGCAATCTTCATGATGGCTTTGCCCGTCATGGCGAAGGAAATGAAGATCGGGTATATTGATTCCGAAGCGATTCTGAACCAATATCCTGACTATCAAGAAGCCCAGCGGAAGCTGGCAGAAGAAGAGCAGAAATATGTTGCCGAAGCTCAGGCGAAAGAGCTTGTTGTAACCACGATGATGGACGAGATTCAACAGCAAAGCCTGATGCTCTCCGCAGAAGCGCGCGCGGAACGTGAGCAAAAACTTGACGAAAAAAGACGCGAGTTGGAACAGTTCCGAGTGGATACTTGGGGTGAAGGCGGAAAACTTTACACCAAAAACCTCGAGTTGTCTCGTCCCATTCTTGAAAAGATCAATCAGGCAATTGAGAAGATCAGCCAGCAGGACGGCTATGACATGGTGTTTGACGCTGCAGGCGGCAACATTGTATTTGCACTTCCGCAGCATGATATCACCGATCTAATTGTTGCTGAATTGAAAAAGGAGTAGTCCTTGCCGACCATCAGCGCCGCGGACTTGGCGAAACTTGTAGGCGGAAAACTCGTCGGAGATGGCACACGTGTGCTGTCTTCAGTCGCTCCCCTCGACTTGGCGGTGCAGGAAAGTGCTTCGTTTTTGTCGAATGCGCGTTACTTCCGGCAGCTTGAGAGCACGGCAGCGGGCGTCGTTTTTGTCACAGTGGGAACAGTTCGGTCCGGCGGCGACTACATAGAAGTTGCCGACTCATACACGGCCTTTGTGAAGGCGCTCGAGTACTTCAACCCACCCGCCAAGTTTGAGGCGGGCATACATCCGTCTGCCACGGTCGCAAATGACGCAGTGGTTGGAAAAGACGTTTACGTTGGTCCCAATTGTGTAATTGAATCGCAATCGCACATAGGCGACGGCACTGTGCTCGAGGGAAACGTCTTTGTGGGGAGGAAATGTTCGATTGGATCAGGTTGCCATTTGCATCCGCAAGTGGCGATTCGACATGAATGCAAGCTCGGAAACCGAGTGACATTGCACTGCGGAGTCATCGTAGGTTCCGATGGCTTTGGTTTCGCACCGGAGGACGGGACGTATAAGAAGATTCCGCAAATCGGAAATGTTGTAATTGAAGACGACGTTGAAATCGGCGCCAACACGACAATTGACCGCGCGACGATGGGAGAAACTCGCATCGGACAAGGTTCGAAGATTGACAATCTGGTGCAAATTGCTCACAACGTCAAAATTGGCCGCCATTGCGTTGTCGCGGCGCAAGCAGGTGTTTCCGGTTCGACTCAATTGGGTGACTATTGCCGAGTCGGCGGCCAGGCAGGATTCGTGGGCCATATCAAAATTGGAAATGGCGCCGCTTTTGGTGCGCAGAGCGGTATTTCGTCTGATGTGAAAGACGGCGAGATATTGTCGGGAAGTCCTGCTCGCCCGCACGGACTGTGGAAAAGAATGGAAGTAGCGCTTCCGCGTCTGCCTGAACTATTGCGAAGAGTAAAACGACTCGAAGAACATCTGGGTATCAACAACCCAGCGAGGGAGGAAAAGAGTGAGCGATAAGCAGCGAACCATTGGCGCTGCCATTAGTGTCTCAGGGATCGGCCTGCATACGGGTAAGCCGGTTAGTATGACTTGCAAACCCGCGCCAGCGGATCATGGAATCGTGTTCGTTCGAACTGACCTTCCTGGCTCTCCGCCCATTCCCGCGCTTGTTGACCATGTTATCGAAATTGCGCGCGGAACGGTTCTCGGAATCGCGAACGCGAGAATTCACACGGTTGAGCATGTTCTTGCGGCAGTGGCCGGTTTGCGCATCGACAACTTGCTGATCGAACTTACGGACGAAGAACCTCCGGCAATGGACGGTAGCGCGTATCCGTTCGTGGAAGCATTGCGCAAGGCGGAAATCGTCGAGCAGGATGCTGAGCGTGTCTACCTTGATCTGGAGAAGACACTAACCTACCGGGATAACGAAGCGGCCATTGACATCGTCATAGTGCCGTCATCGGAATTCAGGGTTACGTACATGATTGACTATCCCAATACCGTGTTGGGAACTCAGTACACGTCTATGTACTCGATTTGCGAATTCCCCGAAGAATTCGCTAAGGCGCGCACGTTTTGCCTGATGTCTGAGATGCGCAGCTTGAAAGACCGCAATTTGATCCAAGGGGGCAGCCTCAACAACGCCGTAGTGTTCGTGGATCAAGATTTGGAAGAAGAGAGCTACGAAGATCTAAAGCACGCATTCCACTACGAAGGAGAGCTTCGCCACAATGGACCAGTGCTTGGTGGAGTGGAACTGCGCTATCCAAATGAACCTGTTCGTCATAAGACATTGGATCTCGTGGGTGACTTGGCGTTGGTCGGAGCGCCGATCCGTGGCCACGTTTTGGCGGCACGTGCCGGTCATGCATCGCATGTGGAAGTCGCGAAAATGCTCCGTCGATTGCTTGAAGCGCAAAAAGTCGCGCGCAAGTACGGGGGAAAAAGTGGTCAAGGATACGTCTTTGATTCCGAGGCAATTGAAAAGCTCCTTCCGCACAAATATCCGATGCTCTTGGTCGACAGGATTCTCGAACTTGTTCCCAGCGAACGTGTTGTTGGAATCAAGAACGTGACTCGCAACGAGCCTTTCTTCAGTGGACATTTCCCGGGGCATCCGGTGATGCCCGGAGTGTTGATCGTCGAAGCGATGGGGCAGACGGGGGGAGTGCTGCTCTTGAATTCCGTTGAGCAGCCTGAAACAAAAGTGGTTTATTTCACAGGGCTGGAAAACGTCAAATTCCGCAAACCCGTGACGCCCGGAGATCAGTTAAGATTCACGGTCGAGATGCTGTTGTTTCGCCGCGGGATTTGCAAGATGAAGGGTACGGCCTACGTCGACAAGACTTTGGTCGCCGAAGCTGAAATGACCGCCGCAGTAATTGACCGCCAAGGATAAGCACATGCCAAAAGTACATTCGACAGCCGCAGTTTCTCCGAAAGCTCAGTTGGCAGACGATGTCACAGTCGAGGCTTTCGCGGTCATTGATGATGACGTAGCAGTTGAATCCGGTAGCATCATCGGTAGCTCGACACGATTGTTTTCTGGAACGAGGGTAGGCAAGAACGTAAAAATCTCGCCCATGGTATCTATCGGCGGTGAGCCGCAGGATAAGAAGTTTTCAGGTGAACCGTCAAATGTTTTTATCGGCAACGACACGGTGATTCGAGAATTCGCGACGATCAACCGCGGAACGGCGGCAACGGGCAAAACTACCGTAGGCAGCAATTGTCTGATCATGGCTTACGCTCACGTCGCCCACGACGGAGTCATCGGCGACAACGTGATTTTGTCAAATGCAGTGCAGCTGGCAGGGCACGTTCATGTCGGCGACTATGCGATCCTTGGCGGAATGGTGCCTGTTCATCAGTTCGTCCAAATTGGGGCACACTGTATGATTGGCGGCGGTTTCCGAGTTCCTAAAGATGTTCCGCCATATGTTATGGCTACCGGGCATCCTCTGTCTTATTCCGGTTTGAATGTCGTCGGACTTCGCCGCAGAGGTTTCACGAGCGACCAGATTGGCACGCTGAAACAACTTTATCATTTGCTCTTTCGCTCCAAGTACAACGTGAGCCAAGCCGTTGCTGAAATGGAACAGAGCTTCTCAAATGATCGGTTCGCCCAAGAGATCATGTCATTCGTTAAGGCTTCAAAAAGAGGACTGATGCCGGGGCGCGCTCGACAGTCTGAGGAGACGACTGATCTATGACTTTGGTTGTTCGCCACGACGGGCCAATGCCGGGGCAGTGGCTCATGGATCGCGATTCTGACGATCTCAAGGCCGCAGCGAACTCAGAGATTGAGGCTCGACTTTCGCTGTATCAATGGGAAGTTCCGACTCTTTCGCTTGGTTTTCACCAAGTTGACTCCAAGGTGGACTTTGAGCGACTGAAAACGGCAGGTGTGCCCTTAGTCAGGCGCCCGACCGGCGGCGCGGCGGTACTGCACAGCGAAGAACTGACATACTCCATAGTAGTTCCAGATGTTGTCGAGCTAAGAGCCGGGCAATATCTTTTGGAATATGTAGGACGGGCAATCAGCGAGGGTTTGCAGGCCATCGGAGTGAATGCGGAATTAGATGAGCGCGGTGAGTCGCTTTCGCCTTTGGCGAATAGGACGTCTTGTTTTGCGCGCACGTCACGTTGGGAAGTAGCAGTCGACGGGCGCAAGATTGTCGGAAGCGCGCAGCGGAGACTCGGGAATGCCCTTTTGCAGCACGGTTCGATCTTGCTGGGTAACGATCACCTGAGAATCGTGGAATTCCTGACGGTTTCTCAAGAAACGGATCGCGAGTCTTTGCGCTCACGGCTTGATAAGAAGGCGACTTGCGTGGAGAATGAAATTGGCCAGGGGAACCACGCCAAGGAACTTCGCCACGCGCTTGAAACCGCTTTTCAAAGCGGATACGACAGTTTCCTGAAGCGAGTCAATCATGTGAATGACGCGGTCGAGCAGTGAAGGACATACTGCTTCAAGGCTCCACCGGATCCATCGGTATATCGGCGCTTTCCGTCATTTCAGAGCAGAAAGACAGGTTTCGCGTTGTCGGCCTTTCGGCGGGACACAAAGAACAACTGCTCCTTGAACAGGCTTCGCTGCTTAAGCCCGCGAGTGTCGCGCTTCTGAGACCAAGCGATCCCAAAGCATTTACCCTAAAGGCCAAGTCGATTGGCATAAAGGAAGTATTTACGGGACAGGACGCCTTCCGCCATCAAGCGGAACAAGCTATGTATGACGTAATGCTGAATGCCGTCATGGGATCGGCAGGGGTGCGTCCGACTATCTCGTCGCTCGAACGAGGCAAGAATGTAGCGCTTGCCAACAAAGAGACTTTGGTTGCTGCAGGCGAAATTGTGATGAAGTGCGCGCGAGAACACGACGCGGCAATTCTTCCGATCGACTCGGAGCATAGCGCGCTTCAGCAGTGCTTGGTAGGTGAAAGCGCGCCCAGCGTGCGAAAATACTGGCTGACGACCTCAGGAGGACCATTCTGGGGGAGGTCGCAAGAAAGTCTTGTATCGATCACATCGAAAGACGCGCTTGCGCACCCAACTTGGGCAATGGGACCGAAGATAACGATTGACTCCGCCACACTCTTTAACAAGGGACTTGAAGTCATAGAAGCGTGCCGTCTTTTCGATGTTTCTGTTGACTTCGTAGATGTGGTACGTCAACGTGAGTCCGTTGTTCACTCCATGATCGAATTCTCTGACGGAAGTTTCAAGGCACAACTTTCTGTCCCGGACATGCGGCTTCCGATTCTGTATGCTTTAACGTATCCAGACCGTGTTGAAAGTCACCTCGTTGAAAGCCATCCGGCAAGTTTCGGCGCGCTGCATTTTGAAGCCGTAGATAGGCAGTTGTACCCATGTCTGGAGCTGGCGTTTGCCGCCATTCGGACAGGCGGAACCGCTCCCGCGATATTGTCGGCGGCGGACGAAATAGCCGTGCAGGCGTTTTTGGCAGAGAGGATCGAATTTACCGACATCCCGCGTGTCATTCGCCGCACCTTAGAGTCCATCACAATTGATTCCGCGACTGACGTTGATGTCGTGATGTCCGCGGACGAAGAGGCGCGTCGTGCAGCCAACGAGTTCATTCAATCGGGCGAGTTTGCCCGAGTTCAGGTTTCATGCTAATCACACTCTTGTCATTTGTCGCCGTCGCCGGCATTATCATAACGATCCACGAGTTCGGGCATTTTCTCGCGGCTCGCTTGACCGGTATGCGGGTGAAGAAGTTCTCAATTGGATTTCCGCCGCGAATTTTCTCAAAGCAGATAGGTCAGACTGAGTTTTCGCTTTCTTGGATACCTCTCGGCGGCTATGTTCAGATCGCGGGAATGGTGGACGAGTCCATGGACGATGAGGGGATCACCGGAGCACCTGACGAGTTCATGTCGAAGAATCCGTTGCAGAAGATATTCGTATTGTCAGCCGGTGTGATGATGAATTATCTCACTGCGATAGTGATTATCATCGGATTGACACTCGCGATCGGGCTTCCTGAAGTGAACAAGGCGGTGGTTGGCGAGACGATCGCTGACAAACCTGCGCAAATCGCCGGACTTCAGTCAGGCGACGCAATCACGTCCATTGACGGGAACTCGGTCGAGAGTTGGGAAGATGTTATAAAGTACATCACTGCCACGGGCGATACGGTGCACTTGACTGTAGCACGGGACGGCCAGACGTTTGAGTTCTTCGTTCCAACGGAGCTTACTCAAGCCGGAGACACGACGCGGCGGGTAATCGGCATTACCCCCAAAGTCGAATACCGGAATGCAAGTTTCGGCGAAGCCATAACAGGCGGAGTCAGTTTTTGCTGGCAGACAACCACCAACTTGGGCGGGTTCATCGGAGATTTGGTCACTGGACATGGAAGCCTCTCGCAGTTGTCGGGCCCCGTCGGAGTCGCACAACTCTCGGGCGAAAGCGCGCGCCAAGGTGCAGGAGAGTTTCTGTTCTTTATTGCGTTTGTGAGTGTATCAATCGGCTTTCTTAATATCCTGCCGTTCCCTGTTTTGGACGGCGGGCATATCACTATCGTAATCATAGAAGCGATAATCAGGAGGCCGGTATCCACAAGAGTCAAACTTGCAATACAGCAGGCCGGCATGGTTCTTCTCTTGTTGCTGATTGTAGTCGTCTCTTATCATGACATACTAAGGATATTCGGCCAATGACCAAAAGGTTTTCGCGGCTGATCTTAGTTCTTGTTGTTCTGGTTGTTTCTGCCGCATTCAGCCAAGAGAATGAAACCGCGGATCCTCGCGCCTTGGACCAGTTCATCAAAGGCAACGTGGCCGCCCAACAAGGTAATCCCTATCAGGCGATCTACTGTTTCGAAGAGGCAACACACTTTGATCCGTCGGCGCCATTCCTGTACGTGGCACTCGCCGAACAATATCTCGTACTCGCTCAAGAAGATGAGACCGCGGTCTCTCTGCAGCGTGCCGAGAAAAATATCGATAAGGCTCTCGAACTGAATCCGCGGCATATTCCCGCGCTGGAGCTGAAAAGCAGGTTGCTTGCTTCGAAAGGCAGATCGAAGCAAGCCAAGGAAGTTCTTGAGACTCTCTGTGAACTTGACTCCACAAATTCTGGCTACCGTGCGGAACTGCTTGGACTTTGTCTAACGTCCGGAGACCTCGACGAGGTCGATTCGCTCTACCAAATATTATCTGCCGACGACGAAGAGAACGAGCTTGCCCGGAGAATTGTCGCGATCTACTTGATTACGGGCCAATCCGAACGCGCCCTGCCGTATATGGAGATTATCGCACAGGATGACTCAACGGACGCCGCAGTGGTTTATACGCTTGCGACTCTCTATTTGCAGACTGAAGATTCGGCACGAGCGCAGCATGAAGTCGATCGCGCTATCTCTCTTGACTCAATGGACGCCAGATTTTGGTATTTGAAACTTGTCATGGAGTTCGATCACGACCGGTTTGAAAATGTCATTTCGTTAGCGGAACGTGCCCGTGCCGCGGCTGGGGAGGACGCGCGTTCGGCGAATCTTGAAGGGCTTTCATATATCAGGCTTGCCGACTCCACACAGGCGATGGAGCGCTTCACCCGGGCTTTGGAGTTGGATTCGACGTTATATCCTGCAGCCGGAAGTTTGGCGCTGTTATATGATGCGCAAGGAAGTGTCGAACAGTCCGAAAAATATTATGAGCTCGCCATAGAAAAGTCTGACAGTGCGGCAATCTACCTGAACAACTGCGCCTATATGTACGCTGTTCGCGCGATTAAACTTGACAAAGCGATGCAATTGGTCGATAGCGCGATAGAACGCGAACCGGACAATTCGTCATATTTGGATACCAAAGGATGGATTTACTTTCAGAACACCGACCACAAGAATGCCCTGAAGTGGATTAAGGCGGCATTAAAAGTAGATAAGAACAGCGCCCCCATACTTGAACACTTGGGTGATATCTATAACGCGATGGGGAAGAAGGCGCGGGCAAAATCGGCGTGGGAAGATGCTCTGAAAAGTGACCCTGAAAATGTTGTTTTGAAGGAGAAACTTGCGCGGTAGCAGGTTAATTCTTTTGTCGTCGTGTTTGGCTTTGCTCGGTTGTGCGGCGACGAGCCCGGCTGTTCGATTTGAAAAGCTAAGAGCCGTTGATTCGCGGCCCGTTGCTTTTAATGACATCGGCAATGAATCAAGCCAAGTGAATGCGAAAATCGGGCTAAAAGTACCCGGATTGCGAGGTTCCGCTTCAGGCATTTTGCGCCACGCCAAAGAAGGCCAGTATTTGATAGAGTTGTACGGTCGGAATGAACTTTTCTTGAAAGTCTATTTTACGCGCCAGCAAACAATTCTCTGGCCCGCCGTTGGAGCCCCGTCATTTTTCGCGCCTGACAGCACACCTACGCTTCGTGAATGTGTACACAGTCTCCTGCCTGATTGGAGGTTGGACGACGTTTTGCCGATTCCGCTTGTGCCCGACGACAACCAACTCAATGTTGAATGGCGGGCAAATTCGAAAGAACAACCGAGCGAGAGATTGTCTCGTACTGATCAAGAAACTATTTACAAGACATTCAAGTCTGCGTCGGGAAATGCGGCCTTTCCGTATTTCAAAGTCGTCTTGCAAGGAGAAAAGGGCGACTCACGTCTGACCTGGACATTGAAACCAATTAGCCGGCCAAAAAAGTAGCCAGCCCAACGAACATGAATTCGCCGAATATTAGCGTGGTCATCGCGCTTTGGGACGAAGTCGAATCGCTTCGCGATCTTCATCATCAATTAGACGACTCCCTGAAAAAATTAGGTCGGAGCTATGAATTGCTCTTTATTGATGACGGAAGCCGCGACGGATCGCTTGAGTTGTTGAAAGAACTTGCAAGTGGAGATCCGAACATTCGCATCGTTTCACTTCGAAGGAACCACGGCAAATCCGCGGCTCTGGCTGTGGGATTTCACGAGGCCGCGGGCGAGTATGTCATTACAATGGACGCGGACCTTCAAGACAATCCCGCAGAAATCGAAGCGTTGCTGAACAAACTCGACGAGGGGTTTGACCTCGTTTCAGGCTGGAAGAAGGTTCGCCATGATCCGCTGGAGAAGAAAATTCCCTCGAAGTTCTTCAACATGGTGACAAGTAAAGTCTCGGGTATCAAACTGCATGACTTTAATTGCGGACTGAAGGCATATCGCAGAAACGTCGTAAAGGACTTGTTTGTTTACGGCGAATTGCATCGTTTTCTCCCCGTACTTGCTCACAAGATGGGCTACCGCTGCACCGAAATCCCGGTAGTACATCGAGCGCGCCAATTCGGACACTCGAAGTTCGGGATGCGGAGATATTTGAACGGTTTCTTGGATTTATTGACGGTTGTGTTTCTATCCGGATTCAATCGAGCGCCGTTGCATTTCTTCGGGACTATGGGCCTGCTGAGCGGCTTCGTCGGATTCGGGATTAACCTCTACCTCTCAATTTTGTGGATAATGGGAAATCCCATCGGCAATAGACCATTGCTGTTCTTGGGTATTTTGCTGATGGTTATCGGCGTGCAGTTTTTTTCGTTTGGATTGATCGGCGAAATGTTGACTCATGCAAATGAACGTCAGCGAACGTATCCGATAAAATATGACAGCAAGAATCCTTTTGCCAGCGAGATAAGCGCTTAATCGTGCGACGAGGTGACTTCACGTGACGACCGGCCATGCGGGGACGTTCAAAGGCGTCCTCTTTCTTATCGCTGTCGTGCTTGTTGTTTCGGTACTGGTTTATTCTCAGTACCTCGTCAATGAACTCAGAGACAGCACCCGGCAGTCCCTGACGCAGAAAATCGCGACGTATTCCGCGTTGATCCGCAGCGACAATCCGGAGCTTATCGGTTTTGCACTCGAGCAGATCCAAGACGTAGAATTTCCCATCATCGTTACCGATGATCTGGGAAATGCAAAGTTATGGAAGAACCTTTCTTTTCTGCCAACCGACACGACTTCGGAGACGCGGCAGGAAGTTGCAGAGCTCGCCAAAGAAATGGATGATCAGGGAAACCCTCCTTTGCCAATTTCGGTGGCGGAAGGCACGACGGATTGGTTTCACTACAGTGATTCGGTTGTCATTCAGCAGTTAAAGTGGCTGCCTTGGATCGAAATTCTCGCGGCAGCGCTGTTTGTTTTAGTCGGTTATTTCGGTTTCCAGAATATAAGGCGGGGCGAAGAACGTATGGTATGGGTCGGATTGGCCAAAGAAACCGCCCACCAACTCGGCACACCTTTAACCTCGCTCATGGGGTGGATCGAGCTTCTGCGCGCGGAAGACATCAGTCCGCACACAATCGGGGAAATGCAGCGTGATCTCGCCCGACTAAACCGTGTCACCTCGAGATTTTCTCAGATCGGAAGCAAGACCATCTTGATTCCGACGAGAATTCGGCACGTCATTGATGAAACGATCGACTACTTCAGAATGCGTCTGCCGCGCAGTGCCAATCCCATAGAGCTGGATGCCAATAGTGAGGGCGACCCCGTCGTTGGGATTAACGTCGAGCTTTTCGGCTGGGTGTTAGAAAATCTCATTCGCAACAGTATTGACGCGATGCGTTCAAGCGGCGGCTTCATTCGCATTAACTGTGTGGAAACTCCGGAAACCGTGATTATTGACGTTGAAGACAACGGTGCCGGTATTCCGTCTCGAAATCGAAGGCAAGTATTCCGGCCGGGGTTTACGACCAAGAAGCGTGGTTGGGGTCTCGGACTTTCGTTGGCGAAACGAATCATAGATGAGTATCACGGCGGCAAGCTGAGCGTCAAAGAATCGATTCCCGGAAAAGGAACAACGATGCGAATTGTGCTTCCCAAGAGTACTGGAGCCGTTTCGTGAAAAGCCGAAGTTGGCGAATGTTTACCAGCTTGGGGATTTTGCTTGTCATCCTCGTCGTGTTGGCTGCGCTTGAGTTGTGGTCGCGTTTCTTTTTGGAAGGTGCAGCCATCGAAGGTGCGCGGCGCGAAGTGGTAGTAAAGATTCCGCAAGGCGCATCGCTTGACGACATTTCGCGGATTCTTTATCGCGAAGGGTTGATCGAGCACCCACGGCTGTTCGGTTTTGCCGCGCGTTTTCTTGGAATGGACACGAAACTGCAATCTGGAACAATCAGGCTTGCACTTGGCCAGTCTCTTGTCGAGCTGATTCAAGCGCTTTCCACTGCGAAAGCCGTCGGATTGCCAGTAACAATTCGTGAAGGATTGACGTCTTACCAAGTCGCATCCGTGCTTCAAAGTGAGTTTGGAATGGACTCGACGGCCTTTGTGCTTGCAGTGCATGATGAAGCACTTTTGCGGAAACTTGATGTTCATTCACCGTCATTCGAAGGATATTTGTTTCCCGACACATACTTCTTTACGGGAAACGAATCTTCTGATCAAATGATTGAGCGGATGGTTGCGAATTTCCGTGTGCACTTGCCTTCAGACGTTGACGAGAAGCTTCAAAAACTTGGGATGAGCCTGAATGAAGCCATCACCATGGCAAGCATCGTAGAATGGGAGTGCATGGTTCCCAGCGAAGCACGCGTCATCTCGTCTGTCTACCACAATCGATTGAAAAAAGGAATGCTCTTGCAAGCAGATCCGACGGTTGCATACGCCCTCGGGAAGGGGCCTTCCCGTCTTTACTACAGTGATTTGCGTGTGGACAGTCCATACAATACTTACAAATATCCGGGACTTCCTCCCGGAGCCATAAACAACCCCGGTAAAAGAGCAATAGACGCAGCGCTAAATCCTGCGCAAACTCCTTACCTGTTTTTTGTTGCTCAAGGAAATGGTACTCACGCTTTCAACAGCAATTTTGAAGACCACTTGCAGTCAAAAGAAATACTTGACGAGTTGCGTCGCGCACCGGTGATGGAAGCAGAGGCAGGCGACCAAGGGTGATGTCGCTATTCGAAAAAGACGTACACTCCGAGTTCCTTAAGTCGCTAAACGATAATCAACGCGAAGCGGTAACTGCGGAGCTTGGACCTGCCCTCGTGCTGGCGGGTGCCGGTTCCGGCAAAACGCGTGTGCTCACGGGGCGCGCCGTTCATCTTATCCGCCAGTTGCGCGTGCCGCCTGCATCCATTGCAGTGATGACTTTCACAAACAAGGCTGCACGCGAGCTGAAGGAGCGCTTGAGCACCTATCTGGAAGGCTCGATTGACTTGCCTTGGGCCGGTACGTTTCACAGCTTTTGTGTCAGGATTCTTCGTCAGTATGGACAACGGGCCGGCCTGTCTCGTGATTTTACAATCTACGATGAGGATGACAGTGTCCGTGTCGTAAATGAACTGTTGCGTGAAAAACAAATCGTTCGCGAAGGCATTACGCCGCGTCAAGTGCGGTCTGCAATTTCACGGATAAAGAACGGCAGTAGAACAGATCACCGTTCACCGGTTACGATGGTTGCCGACGACATATATGAGCAATATCGTTCCCGGCTTTCTGATGCCAACGCCTACGATTTTGACGATCTTCTGCTGACGCCGCTCGAGTTGATGAAGAAGAATGAAGAGTTTCTTGAGCTTCTTCAGCACAAGTTTGATCATCTTTTGATCGACGAATTTCAAGACACGAATCAAGTGCAATTTGATCTCGCGTGCATGATTGCCAGCCCGCAAGACAATCTCTTTGCGGTGGGTGACGACGATCAGTCCATTTACAGTTGGCGCGGCGCGAACTACAGAAACGTTCTCGACTTTGGCAAGAAGCTGAAAGGCGCGCGCATCTTCAGGCTTGAGCAAAATTACAGATCGACCCAACCCATTCTTGACGCCGCGAACGATGTAATTGCCGCAAGTGAAAACCGTCATGAAAAGACCCTTTGGACTAATCGCAAGAGCGGCGATAAAGTAACACTTCGGTCGTACAGTCGTCCCGCCGATGAGGCGAATGAGATTATTGGTGAAATCGAATTCATACGGCAGAAGCGCGGATTGGGCCTTAAAGACTTCGCGGTTTTGTTTAGAACAAATGCCATAAGCCGCTATTTCGAAGAAGTGTTGGTTCAGCACCGTATTCCGTATACGGTTGTCGGCGGATTGAAGTTCTACGAAAGAAAAGAAATAAAAGACTTCATCGCCTACCTGCGAGTGATCGCGAACCCCACAGATGAACAGGCGTGGGCACGTGTGTTTCGCGAAATCGCCGCGGGAGTCGGATCTACCACAATCGAGAGAATCATGTCTGCCGCGCGTACGCATCCTTTACATTGCGCGGCCGTGATGGACGCAAACTGGCTGGAGGGAGTCGTTTCCGGAGCGCCTCGTGCGAAAGTCATGGAGTTTGTGGCGAAAATTGCCCTGCTGCGGGAAGCGGTACCTAACATGACGCTTTCGGAAATCGTTGACCGCGCCCTGAAAGACTGTGGACTTGAAAACTATTATGAAAATCAGGATGACGACGAAGCTCGCGACAGACTGGACAACTTGCGGCAATTTCAAACGGGGGCGTGGGAACGCGCGCAGCAGTTCCCGGAGCTAAGCCTGGCGGAATTTCTCTCCGAACTCGCGTTAGTATCGGATCTTGACGACCTTGAAGAAGAGGCCGACCGTCTGCCGTTGATGACGATACACTCGGCAAAGGGTTTGGAGTTCCCGGTTGTTTTCGTTGCGGGACTGGAAGAAAATCTGCTCCCGCATTCCCGCAGCCAAGAGTCGACTGAAGCGCTTGATGAGGAGCGCAGACTGCTTTACGTAGCAATGACTCGGGCGAAGGACAGACTTTATTTGTCATATGCGGAAGCGCGGCCGATGAATGGTCGATTGGATTTCCAGACTCCCTCGCGTTTTCTTTCCGATATTGAGCCATCCAAATTGCGCGGCACGGGCTTGCCGGCGAAATCGACGACGCGCTACGTGATGGATGATGAATATGCGAACTACGAAAGACTGGAGAAACCGCGCACCTCGGCACCTGTACTGCGCAAGCCGGGCTTGGCTCGCTCTGCGCATTCTTCAAATGGCGTAGAGTTTCGCATAGGAGATGTTGTTGAACATGCCGAATTCGGAGTCGGCACGGTGACTGCGAAATCCGGAGATTTGGATTCGCTGAAAGTCCGTGTCGCGTTCACGGGATTCGGCTCGAAGTTATTGGCAGTGAAGTATGCAAACCTGAAGAAGCTATCGTGATTACAGAACAATTGGACATCATCAGACTTGCACTTGAAGAAGATCTTGCCAGCGGAGTGGACGTCACGACCGACTGGCTTGTGGATCCCGAATTGATCGGAGAAGCGTGGATAGAAGCCCGCGAGGATGCAGTTATTTCCGGAATCGACATTGTTTCGGAGGTCTTCAAGGCTGTGGATTCCGAAATCGTCGTTACTCCATTGTGTGACGACGGCGCACGCGTTCGTCCGCTGAACAGAGTGATTTCTGTTTACGGGAAAGCTCGTTCCATCTTGAAAGCTGAGCGCACCGCGTTGAACTTTTTAACCCACTTGTCGGGCGTTGCCACGAAGACTGCCGAATTGGTGGATGCAACGCGAGCATTTGGAACCAAGATTTGGTGCACCCGTAAAACTACGCCGGGGCTCCGAAAACTCGAAGTTGCAGCCGTACGGGCGGGTGGGGGAGATACGTTTCGCGATAGTCTGTTTGAGAAGATCTTGATCAAGGACAATCATCTTGGCGTGATCGGTGGGATGGAATCCCTTGCCAAACGGTTTGAAGAGGATCCTGATGCCCAATTGAATATGCGTGAAGGCAAAATTGAAGTGGCGAGTTTGTACGAACTCGATCTCGCGGTAAGAATGGGATGGAAGCAAATATTGCTTGACAATTTCACTCCTGAGCAAGTACGCGAAGCCGTCGAACGCTGCGCAACGGTTGCTTCGCTCGAAGCCTCCGGCGGGATAACTCACGAGAATATTCGGGATTTTGCAGCGACCGGCGTCGAAGCGATTTCAATAGGTCAACTGACTCACTCCGTGCGATCGGTGGACTTCGCACTGGAAGTGGACTGGTCGGTCAGCTAAGCAAGACGTGGCGGAGTTTCGCACCGACCCGCTGAGGGGTCATACCGTATTGATTAACGGACAACGTGGTAACCGCCCGTCCGAGTTCACGTTGCACATTGAAACTCCTGACGAAAAAAACTGTCCGTTCTGCAGAGGACACGAAGAGAGCACTCCCCCCTCTATTGAACAAGATCAACTTCCCGACTGGAATTGGCGGATCTTTGCCAACCGTTTCCCCGCAGTACTTGCCAAGCCCAAACCGCTCGTCGACAACGAGTTCACACAGGCTGCAATCGGCAAACACGAAGTCGTTGTCGAGTCCGCGGACCATTTTGCGCAAGCCGCCAACTATACTACTGATGAGTGGGTTGGATTGTTTAGTCTCTGGCAGCGCAGATTACGTGAGCACTACAACAGTTCCACAACCAAGTACGTTCATATTTTCAGGAATCAAGGCTATCGCGGCGGCGCCACGCTCGTGCATCCGCATCAACAGATTGTCGCTCTGCCGCTTGTTCCGGAGATGATTGCGCGACGATTGGAGATTGCCGCGAGCGAAGTGTGCGAACACTGCAAATGGATCGAGCGCGAAAGCAGGGAAGGAGCGCGAGTTTTGCGTGAGGACGACAAGCTCATCAGCCTGATGGCTTTTGCGCCGCGATTTCCATATGAATGGCAGATTCTGAACAAGGACCATTCCCGGTTTGAAGATGCGAGCGAATTGGAACTCGAGAATCTTGCCCTGCATTTGACCAAGGGACTCAAAGCCCTCGGCGCAGCTTGCGGAAATCCTGATTTCAACCTGATCCTGTTTGGCCCGCCGCCGGGCCGGCCGAGGGGCTATTGGGCTGTCGACATCCTGCCCAGAATCAGCACACAGGCCGGGTTTGAGTGGGGAACAGGTGTTCACATTGTGTCAACGCCTCCCGAGGAGGCTGCAAAAAAATTGCAACAATTTCTATAGCACTCTTAGAAGTGTTTCACAATCAATCATTTAGAGATTTCGGGTTTGCAGGACTTCCCTCAAGTCCCGCTTGACATTTTGAGCCTCATCTACTAAATTTCAAGACTTTGCACGTAAAGGATAGCCATAAATGACAACGTTCTTAGCCCGAAACGAAACGACCGAGCGTGGTTGGGTCGTGGTAGACGCCACCGACCAGATTCTCGGCCGTTTAAGCACGCGCATCGCGTCGATGTTGCGCGGCAAAACCAAAGCGACCTTCACGCCGCATGTCGACACCGGCGATTTTGTCGTCGTGATTAACGCGGACAAGGTAAAAGTTACCGGCAAGAAGTGGGAAGACAAAATCTACTTCAGCCATTCGCGTTATCCGGGATCGGGGTCTTACACTCCGATGCGCAAAGTCGCGGAGAAACATCCTGAACGGATTATTTATGAATCCGTCAAAGGAATGCTTCCGCGCACGCGTCTCGGTCGTAAGCAACTCGGCAAATTGAAAGTCTATGCCGGACCGACACATCCGCATGAAGCGCAGCAGCCCTCTTCGATCTAATTCTCAAAACAGATAGACCATGAAAGATTCTCGTATTTACGCGACCGGTCGCCGCAAGACGGCCATAGCCAGAGTTTGGCTCGCTCCCGGCAGCGGCAAAGTTTCCGTGAACGGCAAAGATGTGCTTGGCTATTTCAAGCGCGACGTTCTCCGCATGTTGATTGAACGTCCTTTGACCGTAACCGAAACTCTCGACAAAGTTGATATCAAAGCGACGGTCAAGGGTGGCGGCAAATCGGGCCAAGCTGGCGCGTTCCGGCTGGGTATTTCGCGCGCGTTAACGGTGTTGGACGAAGCTCATCGTCCTGTCCTGCGCGCAAACGACTTGCTGACACGTGATCCGCGTGAAAAGGAAAGAAAGAAATACGGAAAGCCGGGCGCCCGCAAGAGCTTCCAGTTCTCCAAGCGATAAGTTTACTACGGCGATTCGTCGCCGAATTCACCGTCTGGTCTGATCAAACCGTGGGTGTTCCGTTCAATCGGAATTGCGGAAAGAGCTGAGGGCCGGACTGCGACAAACCCCATCACAGGAGTATTCATGTCTCGTGTAACTCTGCAGCAGCTTCTGCTTGCAGGTGCTCATTTTGGGCACCTTACCCGCCGCTGGCATCCCAAGATGGCCCCGTATATCCTGATGGATAAGAACGGGATTCACTTGGTGGACCTACGCCAAACACAGTCCTTACTTGAGCGGGCCTGCGCCGCCGTTTCAGAAATAACCGCGAACGGACAGCAAGTTCTCTTGGTTGGCACGAAAGGCCAAGCCAGAGAAGCGATTTCGTCCGAAGGCAAGCGCGCTCAAACGCCGTATGTCGTAGAGCGCTGGCTTGGTGGTATGCTTACGAATTTCGCGACGATCCGCCAGGGCGTGAAGACGCTCGAATCACTCGAGCGTCAGATGACCGACGGAACGTTTGAGAAGATCAACAAGAAAGAGCGCTTGACCAAGCAGCGTCAGCATGAAAAGTTGATGCACACGCTGGGTGGTATCCGCGAAATGCGTCATTTGCCCGGCGCGGTCTTTGTCGTTGACATCTTGCGCGAAAAGATTGCGGTGGCCGAGGCTCGCCGCTTGGGAATTCCCGTGATCGCTATTTGCGATACGAATGTGGATCCCACGGATATTGATTTTCCGATTCCCGCCAACGACGACGCCTTTAAGAGCATCGCGCTGATTACGCGTGCGATTGCCGAATCCGTCATCGAAGGCATGGCCCGCTACCGCGCGAATGCGGACATGCGTCAGGCGCAGGCCGATTTGGAAGCCCGCGACATGGAGGCAACCGGCGAAGCTAAGATTCGCGAGCGCGAACGGGGCCGCGGCGGCGACCATGGCGGAGACCAACGCCGCAGGCGCGTACGCCGCCCGCAGCGTGAGGATGGCAAGCCGGAAGGCCAAGAAGTCAAGAGCGAAAATTCATAACGGAGATATAAAGTGTCTGACGTCACGATAAATGCATCCGATGTAGCGATGCTGCGCCGCGAAACCGGCGCGGGAATGATGGATTGCAAGAAGGCTCTTGCGGAAGCCGGCGGCGACCGCGACAAGGCCATGGAGATTTTGCGCAAAAAGGGACAGGCCGCCGCCGAAAAGCGTGCCGAGCGTTCAGCAGAGGAAGGCGTTGTTTCGATTGTGTCTTCTCCCGACGGCAAGAGCGCCGCGCTGGTCGAAGTGCGTTGCGAAACGGACTTCGTCGGTCGGAACGAAGAATTTCAACAGTTTGCCAATGACCTTGCCAATCTTGTCTTGAACTGGAAAGATGCCAGCGGCAAGTCTGTGGAAGACCTGAAGGCTCAAAACCTCAATGGGTCGGACGTAGGCACAACTTTGACAACCTTGATTGGCAAGATCGGCGAGAAACTTGAGATCGGTCGGTTCGGTAAGCTCGAAGCTGCCGATGGCTATGTCGGCCACTATGTTCACTCCGACAACAAGCTGGGTGTGTTGGTCGCAATGAGCGGCGCCGACGCCGCGAAGAGCGAAGTCCACACGTTGGGCCGTGACTTGGCGATGCAGGTTGCCGCGTCGACGCCCGAGTTTGTATTGCGCGACGAAGTACCCGCCGACAAGATTGCTGCCGAAACCGAACTTGAAAAAGACCGTGCTCGCGCTGAAGGCAAACCGGAACCCGCCGTCGCCAAGATTGCGGAAGGCCGCGTCAACAAGTGGCTCGCAGGCATCGTGCTGATGGAACAGCCCTTCATTAAGGAGCCGAAGCAAACGATTAAGGATGTCGTTGCGGCGACGGAGAAAGTCGTTGGCAAACCGATTTCCGTCAAGTCTTTCCTGCGTGTCCGCGTAGGCGCCTGATGCGATATAAGCGCATTCTGCTGAAACTTTCCGGCGAAGCTCTTTCTGGTGAAGGCGCCTACGGAATTGATCTTGCAACAATGAATGCGATGGCCGAGGAAGTTGCGGAAGCGTGCAGGCTTGGTGTCGAAGTAGGCATCGTCATCGGCGGCGGAAATATCTTTCGCGGGCTGAAAGGTGCCGCGTCGGGTATGGATCGAGTCTCGGCGGACCAAATGGGAATGCTGGCGACGGTCATTAATAGCCTTGCCGTGCAGGATGCGCTTGAAAAACTCGGTCTCGACACACGAGTACAATCGGCAATTCCGCTGCAAACAGTTGCCGAGCCCTTTATTCGCCGTCGCGCAATGCGTCACCTCGAAAAGGGCAGGGTTGTTATTTTTGCAGCAGGCACGGGCAGTCCGTTCTTTACGACAGACACCGCTGCAGCTCTGCGTGCCAAGGAGATTCGTGCTGATGTGCTCTTGAAGGGCACTAAGGTCGACGGAATCTACACGGCCGACCCGGTGCTTGACGCAACGGCAACGAAATACGACCACATTACCTATCTTGAGTTTGTTGAACGTCAGTTGCGGGCCATTGACTCGACGGCTGTAACGTTTTGCATGGAAAACGGGATTCCCATTCAAGTATTCAACTTTAAGGTTCGCGGAAACCTTCTGCGGTTACTCCAAGGAGAGCCGATTGGAACGCTCATCGCGAATCCTGTCGCAGCATGATTAAGGAAATACTTGCAGATTGTGATCTGCGTATGAAACGCTCGGTGGAGGTTCTCCGTCAAGAGTTGACGAGAATCCGCACGGGCAAGGCATCTGTGGGTTTGGTTGAGCCAATCAAAGCGGATGCTTACGGCTCTGAAATGCCTTTATCGCAAATGGCGAATATTTCGACTCCCGATGCGCGGACGATATTGATTCAGCCTTGGGACAAGAGTACGCTCGGTGCCATCGAAAAGGCAATTCAGAAATCCGACCTCGGGCTTAATCCGAACAATGACGGCCAGCAGATAAGGCTTGCTCTTCCGCCGTTGACGGAGGATCGCCGCAAAGAGTTGGTTAAGGTCGTCAAGAAGTACGTTGAAGATGCCAAGACGGCTATCCGAAATGTGCGACGTGATGCCAACGAGCATATTAAGAAGCTCGAAAAGAATCATGAGTTGTCCGAAGACAAATCGCACGACGCTCAAGGCGAAGTACAGAAGTTGACGGACAAGCACATCAAGGAGATGGATCATCTTCTTGAGCTGAAGGAAAAGGAAGTCATGGAGATCTGAGCTTGGCTCAGACCCTTTATGCCTGCTCTAAAATTCTTTGACATACTTGCGCAAGCTAAGGGCAAGCGCGTCGCCGTTGTTGGCGACTACATGCTCGACCGTCACCTTGTCGGTTCGGTCCGGCGCATAAGTCCCGAAGCTCCGGTCCCTGTAGTTGAAATTGAGGATGAGCGCAGTAGTTTGGGCGGCGCGGGAAATGTCGTCGCCAATCTTGCTTCATTGGGAATTCAACCCGTGGCATTCGGTGTTTCCGGCAAGGACAAAGCCAGCGAGTTGATGCGCGAGCACCTTTCCGGGTTCGGATGCGATTGCGGTGGATTGTTGGAGCTTGCGGATCGCAAAACAACTGAAAAGATCCGTGTCATCGCACACGACCAGCACATTGTCAGAGTAGACCGCGAGACGACCGCGCTGCTTGAAACGCAAAATACAAAGAGTTTGCTGGGCTCGTTTGAGAGTTTTCTGTCGAGCCTTGACGGCGTAATTCTTCAGGATTACAACAAAGGTGTTCTTACGTCGGCTGTGATCGAAGGCGCTCTGAAGATGGCGGGCAGACGCGGCCTGCCGGTGTACGTTGACCCGAAGTTTGACAACTTTTTGCTCTATCAAAATGTCCACCTCTTCAAGCCCAATCTGCGCGAAACAGAACGCGCGTTAGGTTTGAAGATTGAAGACGACGAGTCGCTGTCTGTGGCTCTGGAACGGCTGCAAAAAGAGCTTTCGCCGGATGTCCTCATGGTCACGCGCGGCGAAAGAGGTATGACGATTTGCACTCGTGAAAAGACGACTTCAATACCGACGAATGCGCGCGACGTCGCGGATGTGTCAGGCGCTGGCGACACCGTGATTTCGACGTTCGTTGCGTGCGAACTGGGAGGGGCGGATGTCGTTCAGGCCGCGACATTGGCGAATATTGCGGCGGGAATAGTGTGTGAACAGGTCGGCGTTGTGCCGATAGATTCAAACCGGCTGGCGTCGGCATACGATCGATTCGAATGATTTTAGGGCGACTAGCTCAGTTGGTTAGAGCGCTGGTCTCACATACCAGAGGTCACAGGTTCAAATCCTGTGTCGCCCACCATGAATGAAACGGAAGGCGCAGTGAAGGGACTCATCAGTCGCCGCGAAGCGGCGTCTCGTTGCTATTTGGAAAGACTGCGCGATGGCGAAGTCGTTTTCACCAACGGCGTGTTCGATCTGATTCATCGCGGACACGTGGAGTATCTTGAAGAAGCGAAAAGTCTTGGCGACTTCTTGATAGTCGGATTGAACTCAGACGACTCGACCAAAAGGCTGAAAGGCCCCGACCGTCCGCTGAATTCCGCCGAAGACCGCGCGGCCGTGCTGCTTGGTTTGAAATCAGTTGACGCCGTAGTTATCTTCGAAGAAGATACTCCCGAAGAACTCATCCGCGAAATTAAGCCGACCATTCTCGTGAAGGGCGGCGACTACAAGATTTCGGAAATCGCGGGCGCCGAGTTCATGCAGTCTATTGGGGGCAAGGTGCAGACGATTCCGTTTCGAGATGGCTATTCCACGACGTCGATGATCAAGCGAGCCGCGAAGTAATATTGAATCGTGTTTGACGATCTAACTACAAAATTAGATAAGGTATTTCGTAATCTCCGCGGAGTCGGCAAGATTACGGAATCGAACATCCGCGACGGCCTGACGGACGTGCGCCGCGCGCTGCTCGAAGCCGACGTTAATTTGCAGGTTGCGCGTGACTTCTTGGCTCGCGTCGAAGAGAAAGCACTTGGACAAGAGGTCCTAAAGTCGCTTCAGCCCGCGCAGCTCTTTGTCAAGATTGTGCACGACGAGCTGGTCACACTGCTTGGTGAAAAAGAAGCCCGTCTAAACACCGGCAAGAAACCTCCGACGGTCGTAATGGTGGTCGGACTGCAAGGTTCCGGTAAGACGACCTTTTGCGCTAAGCTTGCCCGCCATTTCAAAACCAAGGGCCGTCGTCCGCTTTTGATTGCCGCCGATCTTCAGCGTCCTGCCGCGCAGGATCAGTTGCAGGTTTTGGGTGAGTCCATAGGCGTGAACGTGTTTCGCGGCGAAAGCAAGAATCCCGTTGAAGTCTGCGAAGCTGGACTGCGGCAGGCACGTAAGATTAGCCTTGATCCGGTGATTCTCGATACCGCCGGCCGCTTGCATGTTGACGACGATCTGATGACGGAACTCGATCGCGTGCGAAAGGCCACGGATCCCGCGGAGATTTTGTTCGTTGCGGACGGCATGACCGGTCAGGATGCCGTGAATTCCGCTAAAGCATTCTACGACAGATTGAATTTTTCAGGCGCAGTGCTGACCAAAATGGACGGCGACACGCGCGGTGGTGCAGCACTTTCGATTCGCGCGATTACGAATGCGCCGATCAAATTTCTATCCGTCGGCGAAAAGCTCGACCAACTTGAGCCTTTTCATCCCGACCGTGTCGCTGGACGAATTCTCGGCCGCGGCGATATCGTTACGCTCGTCGAACGCGCGCAAGCTACTTTTGACGAAGACAAAGCCGCCGAACTCGAAGCAAAACTTCGAAAAGCGGAGTTTACACTTAGTGATTTCCTCGAGCAGCTCCGGCAACTCAAGAAGATGGGTTCGATGACAGAGCTTCTGGGAATGATCCCCGGTATGAGTCAGCGCATGAAAAATGTCCAAGTGGATGAACGTGCACTGAAACATACTGAGGCCCTGATTTTGTCTATGACGCCGTTTGAACGAGACCGGCCGCAAGTATTGAATGCCAGCCGCCGAAAGCGTATCGCGGCAGGTGCAGGTCTGAGCGTACAACATGTGAACCGCATGATTCAGCAGTACGACCAAATGGTTCAGATGATGAAAAAGCTGCGCAAAGCGGGGCCCGGTCAAGTGAAGCGCGTCTTCGGACGTTAAAAAGAGATTTCAAAGAAAGAAATATTACAGGACAACAACCTTGGCAGTTCGCATTAGATTAACGCGCGCAGGCCGCAAGAAAATCCCGTGCTATCGCATCGTAGTGATGGACGGACGCAAGCGCCGCGATGGTGCTTATCTGGATCAGCTTGGAGTGTACTATCCTTCACAGCAACCTGCGGTTTTGGAGCTTTCCGCTCAAAAGGCAATTGATTGGCTACGCAAGGGAGCGCAACCTTCTGACACAGTTCGCAGCTTGCTCTCTCGCGAGGGAGTGATGATTCAGTACGATCTTCTGAAGCGCGGCGCATCCGCGGAACAAGCGGCCGCCGAAGCGGACCGTGTTAAAAACGCTGCCGCAATGCGCGCTCAGCAAAAGATCGAAACCGCTGTGGACCGGAAGAAAGCCAAGGAACTTGAAAAGCAGAAGGCCATTGATGCTGCCAAGGCTGCCGAAGCCGAAGCGGCGGCAAAGGCCGCTGCTGAAAAAGCCGCCGCGGAATCCGCCGCTGCTACCGAAGCCCCCGCAGACGCACCTGCCGACGCGGGCGAGGCCCCGAGCGAGTAGATTCGCGACAGCACATTAACGCCCTCTGACTACACTTACACAATAGGCGAGCGAGACTGCGATGGAAGATTTCATCAGCTTTATCGTCAAGCACCTTGTCGAGAAGCCTGAACAAGTCAGGATTGAAACGATCAAGGAAGAGAATGGGCGAGTACTCTACAAACTTTTTGTAGGGCAGGGTGATTTGGGTCAAGTCATTGGCAAAGAAGGCCGGACCGCCCGATCACTAAGAACACTGGTCTTCGCAGCGGCTGCAAGACGCGGAATCCGTGCAGGATTTGAGATCGTGGATCCGGCGATGCCGCCCAAGGGCGCAGAACCTCCACACTTGGAGTCCTACGACAGCAGCGGAGAGCATGCCTAATATCCCCGGGCCGGAAGAGCGGGTTGTCATTGGAGTCGTCGTCGGCTCTCATGGATTGCAGGGCACTCTCAAGATCGACCTGCGTACCGACTTTCCGGAACGATTTGAAGGGCTAAAGGTATGCACGCTCTGCAAGCGTGACGGCTCCGTCCAAGAAGTCAGAATCAAACGCTGCAAGTTTGCTCCGCGCGGAATATTACTGACGCTTGAAGGAATTCGAACTCGGGAACATGCCGACATTTTGCGCGGCGCGACCATTGAACTCCCATTAAGCGAGCGCTGGCAGCTTCCCGAAGATTCCTACTATATCAGTGACCTGATTGGATGCCGCGCACGTACTGAATCCGGTGACGAATTCGGTGAGGTTGAAGACGTCATTCGCGGATCTCAGGACGTTTTGGTGCTTAAGACTGCCAAAGGCGAAGTTCTTGTCCCCTTCGTTGACGAATGGGTAGGGAAGACGGACGTCACGGACAAATATATCGTGATAAGAAGGACTGCCGAGTTGGTCGAACCCGAGACCATACCGCCGGCACTGGGCGAAAGTGATCATTGATATTCTGACAGGATTCCCAGAGCTTTTGAGCGGTCCGTTGAACGAATCCATCGTTTCCCGCGCACTGCAAGAAGGCAAAGTGGAAATTTGGGTCCATGACATCCGGCACTATACCACCGACCGTCACGGAAAAATCGATGATATTCCCTATGGCGGCGGCGCTGGAATGATCATGATGGCTCAGCCCATCTTCGCCTGTTTGGACGCAGTCAAGCGGTATCGATCAGACTTCAACAAGACGCCGCGCTTGCTCTTTATGTCGCCGCAAGGAAGAAAACTCACTCAGACCATCGTGGATGAATTCCTGCTGGATGAGTGGCTGATTATTCTGTGCGGACACTACAAGGATATTGATGCGCGAGTCTTTGAGCGTGATTCTTGGGAGGAAGTTTCGATCGGAGATTTTGTCGTCAGCGGCGGCGAGCTTCCGGCTGCTCTGTTGGTTGACGCAGTAGTCAGAAGGCTTCCCGGTGTATTGGGCGACGAAGACTCGGCCAACAATGACAGTTTCGTTCAGGGCGATTTGGATTCGCCTTACTACACGAAACCAGAAGAATTCGAGGGCCTAAAAGTTCCTGAAGTACTTATTTCAGGTCATCACGCCAAAATCGAAGAATGGCGGCGAGCGCAGCGCGAAAACAGTACGCGCGCAAAGCGCCCCGACCTTCTGAACAACGAGAACAAAGAAAAAAATATTTAGAGGCTATCATGAATCGCATCGCGAATTGGACCATGGACGATCTTCGGCAAGACGTTCCGAGCTTTGTGCCGGGCGACACGCTGAACGTCAGTGTCCGCGTGATTGAAGGTGACAAAGAGCGCATTCAGGCGTTCCAAGGTGTGTGCATCGGTCGTCACGGCGGCGGTCTTGATGAGACGTTCACGGTCCGCAAAATGTCCATGGGCGTCGGCGTGGAACGTGTCTTTCCGCTCCATTCACCGCGTATCGCCAAGATTGAAGTGACGCGTCGCGGCCGGGTTCGCCGTGCAAAGTTGCACTATCTGCGTGGCCTTACAGGCAAGAAGTCGCGTATTCGTGAGAAGGCTCGCGTCACGGAAAGCAACAACTAAGCTCTTCTTTAGGTCCGCATCAGCGGTCCGCATATCGGCTGTAGGTGTCCGCCCACGGGCGGAAGAATAGGGAAGACGGTGCGATTCCGTCGCTGTCCCGCAACTGTGAAGGAGTTTTGTACTCCAAGCCAGGAGACCTGCCTGCGGCTTTCACCGACCTTCGGAGACAAGGAGTAAGGTGGAGGCTCTTCGTGTTAACGAAGAGAAAATAATGGATTCTTTCGGCGGACACAAAGTCCCGCCATTGCTGTTAACTCGCGCAGCCGCATTTGTGGCCGTCGGAGTTGCGCTCGGATATTTGTTAGCCCCTGTTCCAAACGTTGAGTTGGTGACCGCGACATGTTTTTGCGCGGGGTACTTGCTCGGGTTCGGCACGGGGGTTTTGTGCTCCATGCTGATTGAAGTTCTTTTTGCCGGATTTCACCCGATGGGTAGCTCGGTTGGTCTCACGCTCGTCGCACAAACGCTTGGCATGATGGGTGCGGCCGCGGCGGGAACGATTTGCTCAGGCTTCGCCCGACGGGCGTCCATTTCGCTGAGAACTCTATTTGTGGTTCTATTGGGCGTCGCGGCAACGTTGTGGTTCGAGGTCCTCACAAATCTCGCCTTTCCCATTGCCGCCGGTTTCTCCGCTGACCAAACGTTCGCGTCGCTGGTTTTGGGGGCGCCATTCTCCGCAATTCATCTCGTCTCGAATACACTTGTCTTCTTGCTCGTCGTCGCTCCACTTTTGCCGCGGCTGACGACCCTAATAGAGAATCCAATTTGAAGCACTTTAAACTCATAGCGGTTCTGCTTTTTTCGCTGTTCGGCGCGGCATCAGCTCAACAATTGACTTACGAACGCATGTCAACGGTTGCATATGAAGACATGAGTGACTGGATTCGCCGCTTGCCCGGACTCTATCCCATGGACTATGGAGTCGTCGGAGCTCCGGTCTTGTTCAGACCGTGGAACGCTCAACCGTGGCTGATAGGAGTTGAACGTGACGGTATTCCATGGCATCGTGTCAGTGACGGGTTGTATGACTCGAATCTGGACTCACCCGAAGGAGTAAAGTCCCTGTCATTAAGGTTCGACGGCACAAGTCCCTTCGGCACGCTCGACCTTCGTAGTCGCATGCTCCCCAGTGACAGTACCACAACGGAAGTTGTTCTGCGAGAAGGGTACTATGGCTTTGGCAGAATTGATTTTGCTCAAGCGCAGCAGTTGTCCAAATCGGTATCCGCCGAAGCGAGAGGTCGGTTGTTCTGGTATGACGGCCTGCGTCTGGGCATTAGTAAATCACGCTTCTATAATATGAGCGGAAGAATAATTGCGCAGCTTTCTGACCAGTGGAGAGGCTCTCTGGAATATGGCGGAACGGATGTTGATGCTCAAGCGCCCGTGGCATTTCGTGTCGACAACATATTTCAGCGCCCCCAAGTTTACAGCGAACGCGAATACGCAACTGCAAAACTAAACCGCATGGGACAATCGTTTCGGTGGGAGTTTGGTTTGCATGCCCGCCAAGATCGCGAAACACGTGGGTCCTATTTTGGGCTTCGTGAGAAATTTTGGTACGGGTACGCGCAGGGGGACTTCAGCAAGAACAAATCCACGTTCGGCACTCGCGCCGCGGTCGAGCTGTCGGACTTTTCCTTTCCCGGGATCGACCAGCGCTCGGAAAATGCTCTGTCGCTGAAGGTAAATGCCGGACACGATCTTGGAATTCTAAAAGCAGACCTAAGAGGATTGTATCGGCAGAGGATCGACGTAAAATCAAGAATTGAGAATCAAGACGTTTACCCTGACGAATCCATCTGGCTAAAACTTGAAAGCAAAAGGGTTGCAGGACTGAGCGTGCAGACCGAAAGCAATTTCGGTTACAAATCTGTGCCTCAGTTTTGGCGGTACGCGAAGTATCCGCTCGCATACCGTGAACTGCCAGTCGACGAGAGGTTCTTTGGTTCATCGTACTACGGAGGTACGCTGACTGCTTTTGAACCTCGGCACGAGATAAACAAGGTAGGGATGATGGCAGGCGGCATCAACCTAAATCGGGGCACGTCCAACGCGACCATTAAGTTCACTCGCATCGCCTATGACAAGCATAGTTTCACATCAAGCGGTGACACACTTGACTACTTCCCGGAAAACGAATTTTTGTCTGTGTGGCATGGAGTTTCATTGGATTGCGACGTAGCTTTGACGTCAAGTTTCCGTCTGCAGTCATGGACTTCGGTCGAAACCGACGAACACGACTTTACCCGTGCACTTGACACGCGCGCCTTTACTCGATTGCTCATCAGCCGCGACTTCTTCAAAGCGCCGCTGCACATCACCTCCTACGTCGCGCATGAGATGATCGGAAAGCATGACGCCGTTTCAGATTATGCGTCCTACGATGTCGGACCGACTCACATGCTGCATTTCCGCGTAGAGGGAACCATCGAAGGTGTAACCTTGATATGGGGAGCAGAAAATCTGACAGGGCAGCACTACGAATATCTTCCGGGTTACGTGTTGATCAGCAAAGAAGAGTATTTCGGCCTGCGCTGGACGTTCAAGTTATGATTGCGCGTGCGCTCATACTGCTGCTTTTCGTGACGGCCGCGGCACGCGCCGCGGAGAAGGTTGTCCCCGTACGCACGCTTCCTGAAGTGGTGATTCGAGGGATACAACCCGGGTCCAAGCAAGTCTTTTCACACGAGACCATTGAGAAAACCGGCGCACATTCTGCAGCGGAATTCTTAGACATGGTTGGCGGGATTTCGATCCGCAAAGACGCCACCTCGGGAGGACAAGAGTTCGCTCGCATCGGCGGATCGAATACAAATCAAGTTGCAGTGCTGGTAGACGGTCTGAAGATCTCCGACGTCGGCAGTGGTGAAAGCGATCTGTCTAAGATCTCAGTTGAACGCATAGAATCCATTGAAGTCGTGCGCGGTGGAAACGGTACGGTTGCCGAATCTATTGGTGGGGCAATCCTTATTCGAACGAGGTCGCCGGAGCAAGACGGACTCCGCTTATCTGGAGAAACAAGTGAAACGTTATCCACTCTGAGTGCGACTCGCACATGGCGAAACAACGACTTTACGGCTTCCATTGACGCCTCGCGTGAGCAGGGCCAAGGAGACTATCGATTCCGAATTACGGAAGCGGATGGAAACGGACCATTCACCGCGCATTTGGGAGAAGTATTTAAACGGGACAACAATCATCTGTTGCGCGACCACGTTTCCGGAAGACTCGCACAGACCTTCGGAATACATGAGTTCAGCGGGACATATTCAATCGAGCGGGCGGCGTTCGGCTTGCCGGGATACCTCGCTCCGCGCCCCACGCCTGAAGCGAACCAAGATGAGCTTAAGAGAAGCGCCCAAGTGAACTGGAATGCTTCAACAAGCAAGATTGAAGTGCAGTCAGCGGCTGGATTTCAATCTCAGCAGAAGAACTACAACGACTCCGATCCATATAGTTTCTTGCACGAATCGCACGAATCCTCATCCAGATATTCTCTGTTTTCTCAGGTGTCCCGCGGCACAAAAGCGATATCAATTGAAGCCGACGGCCGCTTAGAGCGCGAGGCTCTTTCGAGCGGAGTTTTGACAAATGATCAAGCAACGCGGAATAGATGGCGTGCTGGAACCTCATTTACTCGCCATATTCAACTTGCACAGAGCGCTGCGCGTGTTGCGAGCATAACCGGATTCTTTGCGGTTGAGCGCTTCGGTGATTCGCAATTGCAATCGCTTCCCGGAGCTGAGGTCTTTTTCGCAAACAAGACAAGTATCCCCTTCACCATGGGGGGGCGGTACTCGAAGGCATATAGAGCTCCGAGCTTCTACTCTCTGTTCTGGAATGACGAATTGCTCGCGCAAGGAAATCCGGATTTGCGCCCGGAGTCATCGATCCAATATGAGGCTTACGCGAAAATCGGATCGCGCGGAGTCTATTCAACGTCTCTCGAAATCGATGCCTCGCACAACATTGTGAAGGACCTGATCTACTGGAGGCAAGCCTTTGACGGACGTTGGACTCCGCAGAATCTGCGACGCGCGACGCTCGACAACTACACAGTAGGCCTGAAACAAGTTGCAGTTCCAAATCATCTCGAAGCGGAATGCTCAATGGAATGGCTTGAAGCTCGTGATCGAAGCGGCGATCGCGTTTCCGACGGGAAATACCTCATCTATCGGCCATTGCGGACTCTTAATGCACGCGTTTCGGCAGAATATCGACAGTCCTTCGTGGTCCTCGAGTCCAAGTGGGTAAGCAAACAAGCGGTGCTCGAAACAAATTCTAAGTGGCTTCCGGCTTACACGCTTGTTAATGCGGAGTGGTCTCAGCGATTTCGCTGGGCGGGAGCCGGTTGGCAAGCAGCGCTTCGTTGTGCGAATGTCCTGAATTCAGACTATCGTGTGATCCGGTTCGCGCCCATGCCGCTTCGTGAGTACTCAATTTCCTTAACATGCGATCTTTGGAGCGCTTCACGTGGTTCTTAGCTTCCTGATTCTTTTTTTGGCAAGTATGCTGAATGCGGCAACGATCTATGTGGTAAATGGGCTGGACGAAAGCCTTGGATGGATAAACACTCAGACGGGGCAATACGAGGCGCACGCCGTTACACTCGGTAACATCCCGAACGACGTGGCCGTGACTGAAGAAAAGTTGTTTGTCGTAAATACCGGATTCAATACTCTGCAGGTCATAGACCGGCATTCATTGACAACGCTGAGAGAGATCGAGTTGACTGGAACCGTAAATCCGTGGGCCGTCGCGGTGCTGGATCACGAGCATGTTGTTGTCACGGGGTCGGTCAGCGGCACTTTGACCATCGTAAATTTTGCGACCGGAGTGATTGACACGACGTTTGCCACGGGTGTTGGTCCGCAATCCGTTGCGGTGCGGGACCAAAGGATCTTTGTGCTGAACACTGGCGTCGCGTTCCCGTCTTATGGCAATGGATATTTGATGATCTATGACCCCGGAACATTTGCACTAACGGACTCTGTTAGTTTGGGAGTAAACGCGCAATATATGGAGTTTGTTGGAAATGAAGTTCATGTCGCCTGCACCGGGAATTACGGCGATATTCCCGGCGAAATAGACATAGTCGATCTGACAAATCACTCGAACCGTTCTTCGCTTGGTTGCGGCGGAACTCCCGGAGCTGTCTCGGTGTTTCGCAATGAGGCTTTCGTTGCTGCAGGAGGGTGGGGGAATGAAGGCTACGTATTCAAATACAGTGTTGAAACCAGAGCACTGATAAATGACAGCGACAATCCCATATTTTGCGGAGTGGGAGCCAGCGATATCCAAGCGCTGTCCGATGGCAGTTTTGCGGTGTCATGTTTTTCCGATGCGACGGTAGAAATTCGCAGTTCATCTGGAGAGCTTCTCGTTACGTACGATATGTCCGCTGGGCCGGGTGCGATTTGTATCTGGTGGGATGAGCTCGATGATAGCCCGCCGCACCTTCAAGACGTATCAGAGTTTGAGATACTCAGAGCTTTTCCAAACCCCTTCAACAGTACAGTGGCCTTCGACCTTAAGGGGCAGATTCATACCTCGGCGGAGCTAAGAATTTTCGACTTATGTGGACGACAGGTTGCAGAACTCCCCCTGGCAGTTGGACAAAACAGGGTCTTTTGGGACGCCCATGATGGGGCCGGGCAAGAGGTCGCTGCAGGGGCATACTTTGTTAGCCTGAAGGGAGAAAATGAACGAACCGCAAAGAAAATACTATATCTTAAATAAACAATATTTTACGCATCCAACTGAGGCGCTGGGTCAGTTTGCAAGTCTGTCGGAAATATCGTATCTTCAACGATTACCAAAGATAGACCTGTAGACCGACCCTTTTTTGATGAGCACCAGCAAGAAACGTATTCTATCCGGAATGAGGCCTACCGGCCGACTTCACCTTGGAAATTACGTCGGCGCTCTCGAAAATTGGGTTCGCTTGCAGGATAGCTTTGAGAATTTTCACCTCGTTGCCGATTGGCATACGTTGACCACGGATTTCGAGCATACCCGCCAAATTCCCGAGAATATTCACGAGATGGTCACCGATTGGCTGGCCGCCGGAATAGACCCTGAAAAAAGTCCGATTTTTGTGCAGTCGCAGATCAAAGCGCATGCCGAGCTTTATTTGATACTGAACATGATTATCTCCACCGGACGCTTGGAGCGCAATCCTACTCTAAAGGACCAGGTTCGCGATTTAGGTTTGGAGGACGCCGTTACTGCTGGACACCTAACGTACCCAGTTTTGCAAGCAGCGGACATCATGATGTACAAAGGCGAGGTTGTCCCGGTCGGTGAAGACCAGTTGCCGCATATCGAAGTCACGCGCGAACTTGCTCGTCGTTTCAACAATCTGTATGCGCCTGGGCATCCAGTGTTTCCGGAACCGGAAGGGCTGTTGACGCAGTTTCCGCGACTGCAAGGATTGGATGGCAAACGCATGTCCAAGTCGGTTGGAAATACAATTCTGCTGGCCGATTCGCCCGACGAGATTTCAAGTAAACTTCGCAAGGCCGTCACCGATCCGCTTAAGGTTCGCAAGAATGATCCCGGCCGTCCGGATGTCTGCTTGGTCTTTGGTTACCACAAGAAATTTAACGAAGCAGAAACGCCTGAGCTTCGATCCGGCTGTGAAAGCGGCGCCTTGGGATGTGTAGATTGTAAGAAACGCTGCGCCGCAAAGATTATCGAACATCTTGCGCCAATCCATGAGCGCCGCAGAAATCTTGAAGCCAATCCCGGTCGCGTGGCCGAAGTGCTTCAGATGGGAAAAGAGCGGGCGACGAAAGTGGCGGATCAAACTATGTCCGAAGTTCACAATACGATGGGATTCGGCGCATGAGCATGTGGCAAGTTAAACTGCCGCGCTTTGAAGGCCCGCTTGATTTGCTGCTCTTTTTGGTCACGCGCAAAGAATACGACATTCTTGATCTTCCTATGGCTGAGATCACTGAGTCGTATCTTGAAGCGCTCGATTCTATCGGTGTAGACAATCTGGAAGATGCTGGCGAGTACTTGTTGATGGCCGCGACTCTGCTGTCGATCAAAGTTAGGATGCTCTTGCCGCACACAGAAGCGCACGAAGCGATCGAGCTTGATGATCCCCGCCGTGAGTTGGTCAACAGACTCCAAATCTATTCTCGCATCAAAGAAGCGGCAGAGGATTTGGGCAAGCTCGAGATGGATATGTATGATCGCAAGCCGCTTGCACGCGAAGCGGTTTCAGATGAGACACGTCCTGAAGGAACGGAACTTTTGTTCCCGATATCGATATATGATCTCGCCCGCGCCATGGAGGAGATTCTCGCCCGCCGTGAATCGAAGGTCTTTCACGAAGTCAAACTCCTCAAGGTGTCTGTCGAGGAGCGTGTACAATGGGTGATGACGAATCTCAGTCGTTTGGAACGGTTTGCTTTACTTGAACAGCTTCGGTCAATTCCCGACAGGATAGTCTGGGTTGCGACGCTGCTTGCCTTGCTGGAGTTGGCGCGGCAAGGCAAAGTCAAGCTGGATCAAAATCAACCCTTTGAAGAAATTTACGTGGCCCGACCTGAGGCCGCTGAAATACAGGCCGCTTAAGAATGCCCTTTTCGGAAGAAGAATACAACCAATTCGAAGACGAACAAGAGTCGTCTGAGCCTGAAGAATTCGAAGGCGAAGACGAGTCCACGGACGAATCGGATGAGGACGTCCGCACAAGACGACGCATGTCGCAGCTTGAAGCTTTGCTTTTGGCCAGCACGGAGCCTCTGACGGAAGCGGCATTCGTGAATGCTGTGGGCAAACGCGCAAAAGGCAAACTTCCGGATTTGGTGACCGCTTTGAATCACGAGTACGAAACGCAACAGCGCTCATTCGAGATTCTTCAAGTTGCCGGCGGCTACATGCTGTTTACGCGCCCCGAGCACGGCGATTTGCTTAGGCGGTTCTTGGCCGAGAAGGCCCGCACAAAGCTGTCACGAGCGGCACTCGAGTCACTCGCGGTAATCGCTTTTCGCGGCCCTGTTACACGTGTAGACATCGACGAAATCAGGGGCGTTGACTCCGGCGGCGTATTGCGGAATTTGCTTGATCGCAGACTCATTCGCGTTAAGGGCCGTGCGGAGTTGGTGGGACGTCCATTGCTCTATGAAATTACTGATGAATTCCTAAAATACTTCGGAGTAACCAGTGTTTCGGATTTGCCGAGACACGCCGAGCTGACTCGCGAATTAGGCGAGCTGCGGGCCGCGGAGCAAGAACAAGAGAGCCTCTTGCTTGACGCGCCTGAAGAAACTTTGCCGGAGGAGACGGAGGACACGCAAGACACTCCGAAATCCGGCAATGGTCATCACAAGCTGACCACAAAGAACATATCGGAAGACAGCGAGTAAAGACTAATGAATATTAAAAACAGTAGAATTCTCGTTTTGGGCGGTTGGGGACTGGTTGGTGTTGCAGTATGCAAGAGACTATTGGCGCAGAAGCCGTCCTATTTGGCGGTTTTGTCACTGCGCGAGCATGAAGCGAAGGACGCTGTGTCAGAGCTTCAGCCTTTTAGGGGTGGTTGTGAGGTCGTTGCCGAATGGGGCGACATTTTCTTGACATCCAAACTTAAGGACCATTCGCGTCCGGAGATTTTGGACGATGCAGACTTGCGCAGACAATTTGTGGATGGCGTCTTTGAAAAGCCGTCGGAAGACAGACTCAAGTCTTTCTTTCTCTATCAAATTATCGCGAAGCACAAGCCAGACATTATTATCGACAGCGTGAATTCGGCGACGGGGCTTGCCTATCAAGACACGTATACGGCGTACTACGATGTTCGTGAGGCGATGGACAGCGCGGGCGGCAAGGCTACCGCGGACAGCATTCGGTCCCAAGTCGAAAAACTGGTCAGCACGATCAGTATTCCCCAATTGATTAGGCATTTGCAAGTTTTGAACGAAGCATGCCGCACTCATAGTGTCCGTATGTACGTGAAAGTCGGAACTACTGGCACGGGCGGCATGGGATTGAATATTCCTTATACTCACTCCGAAGACAGACCGTCTGGGCAACTGCTCAGCAAGTCTTCTTTGGCGGGAGCGCACAGCTTGCTTTTGTTCTTGATGGGGCGGACGCCGGGTTCTCCTTATGTTAAAGAGATCAAACCCGCTGCGGTTATTGCGTGGAAAAAGATTGCTTACGGCGAGATTCGTCGTGGCGGCAAACCCATTCCACTCTTTGATTGTGATCCGCAATCCCCGGTTACGCTGGGTCCTGTTTTCAAACGTTTGGACAATTCGGCTGGAACGGAGAAGCAGGAAAACTTGAAGGCGGTCTACATAGACACCGGCGAGAACGGAATTTTCTCGACCGAAGAGTTTTTTACGATTACCGCGGCGGAGCAGATGGAGTTTGTGACGCCCGAGGAAATCGCGCATTCGGTCGTAACGGAAATCGAAGGCGGCAACAGCGGATTTGATGTCGTTGGCGCGCTGGATGCGGTCGTCATGGGTCCGACATACCGCGCCGGCATCCTTCGCAAAGCGGCGCTCGACGAAATGGTTCGACTTGAGCAAAAATCCGGCAGCCGCAGCATCGCATTTGAGATGCTTGGACCTCCGCATCTATCCAAACTACTTTACGAAGCCTATTTGATTTGGTTGGCTTTTCCGAATGTTCTCGGTTTTTGTCGCAAGTCCGAAAACGAATGCTCGGAAGCGTTGTTGAATGTCGTCAAATCCAACGATACGTTGCGGGCGACCATTTTGTCGATCGGAGTGCCGATTCTTTTGCCTGACGGCAAACAGATTCTTCGTGGGCCGGAAGTCAAGATCCCTCCGTATGCAGGCTCGAACGAGTTCAAGGTCGACGATACGAGTTTAAACGAGTGGGCCAAGAAGGGTTGGGTAGACCTTCGTCCTGCCAACATGAAACTCTGGCAGCAGCGAATCGAGAAACACTTGCAGTTCGACGACGAAGAGAATCGTCAAGATTCTTCGTCAGGTTATCCGTGGCCCAGCCGCTTCGAGGGTGAGAGTGATTCTCATTTCGTCGGCAAGATCGTCACGCAGATTTTTATTGACGAAGAGAACGGCGGACGCATAAAGGCATGAGCCGAGACCCGAAGTCACTGGTTATCGCAATCGACGGACCTGCAAGCAGCGGCAAGTCTACGACCGCTAAGCGTGTTGCGGATCAACTCGGATTGATGTATCTGGACACCGGCGCCATGTACCGCGCGGTGGCGCTCAAGATTTATCGCAGCGGCATCGAGTTGACTGACAAAGCGGCGCTTACCAAACTGCTGAACACGACGACAGTCACTCAGAAGAATTTCGACGGTGGCGTTCATTTCCTGCTTGACGGCGAAGATGTGACCGAAGAGATTCGCACGCCTGACATCTCTTTGTGGGTCGGGCCAGTTTCTGAGCATGGCCTGGTACGGGAACATCTTGTCGAGTGGCAAAGGGAGATCGGCAAAGAAGGCGGCATAATCGCGGACGGCCGCGACATCGGTACAGTGGTATTTCCTAAAGCCGATTTGAAAATCTATCTCATAGCCGACGCTCACGTTCGTGCTGTGCGCCGTCAACGAGAACTTGCGGCACGTGGAATTGTCCAGTCGGTCGAAGAGGTTGAAGAAGCAATTGTCAAACGCGACAACCGGGATTCTACTCGCGAACACAGCCCGCTGAAAAAGGCTGAAAACGCAATCGAATTGGACACGACGCACCTAACAATCGGTGATCAGGTGGACAAAGTGTTGGGCTTAATCAAGAAAGTAACCGCTTCAGCGGACGGCAAGTAGATTTTGTGCGAGCGTTTTACGCGACAGTTGCATGGACGGCTCGAACACTTTTTCGGATATTGTACGGTGTTCGAGTAACTGGTCTTGAAAATCTCCCCAAATCGGGAAGTGTTCTGATCTGTTCCAATCATCGCTCGAATCTCGATCCGCCGATTCTCGGGTCGCACTTGGATCGCGAAGTGAGCTATTTTGCCAAAGCCGAGTTGTTCACGAGTCCGATTTTCGGTCCGTTCTTGCGCAAGCTGAATGCTTTTCCTGTCAAACGTGGTCAGATGGATAAAGCGGCGATGACCACGTGCCTGAAAGTCCTGAAATCGGACGGCGCATTGGTGTTTTTTCCCGAGGGCACGCGCGCACCTGCAAACGGTTACTTGTACCCAAAATTCGGAGTCGGTTGGGTGCTTTACAAGACGAGAGCGGATGTTGTGCCACTTTACGTTCATGGTACTGCCACAGGCAGGAAGTTCACCCTGAAGCGCCCGCAGATGGAAGTTGTCGTCGGCAAACCCGTCAGCGCAGAATCGATTATTCAAGACGCGTCCGACACTCGCGACGGTTACCAACAAGTGGCCGACAGAATTCTGAATCTGATACGCGATTTGTCTTTGAATACGACAATTGCGAAGATCACGGAACCGGGTCAGATCAGTGACCGCTCAATTATTGAAGACGAACGATTAAGATAGCCCGAAATCGCGGGCAGTAGTTGTTTCACCAAACCCCGTTACCCGGCGGGAATAAAGAACCGGGAGAAAAAAATGGAAGAAGTAACACAAACCCCTGCGGCCGAGGAAACCAAGTCCACTCCTTGGGTGGATGAAGTCCTGTTCAAGGGCCGCAAAGTCAAGCGCAGCGAACTCCCCGAAGAACAACAGAAACTGACGCAGGAAGCTCAGGACCTTGCCAATCTTTACGGCAAACTGGTCATGGAATTCCGCGAAGGCGAAATTGTTCAAGGCAAGATCGTATCGATCAGTGACAAAGAAATCTCGATCGATATCGGCTTCAAATCGGAAGGCGCTGTCGCGCGCGACGAATTCGCAAATCTTACGGACGTAAAAATCGGCGACGACGTCGAAGTCTTCCTCGATCGCGTCGAAGATCATTCGGGTCAGCTTTCGCTCTCGAAGCGCAAAGCCGACTTCATGAAGACGTGGGAGCGGATTCAGTCGATTTACGAGAAAGAAGAAATTACGACCGGCAACATCCAGCGCCGTATCAAGGGCGGATTCGTGGTCAACGTCATGGGAGTCGAGGCCTTTTTGCCCGGTTCGCAAATCGACGTACATCCGGTGCGTGACTTCGACGCATTGGTCGGTCAGGATATGGAATTCAGGATTGTCAAGCTCAACGACGCACGCAAGAACATCGTCGTGTCGCGCAAGGTAATCATCGAAGAGGGCTTGAAGGGTGTACGCGAGAAGATTCTCGCCGAACTTCAAGTGGGCGACGTCATGGAAGGAACCGCGAAGAACATCACCGACTTTGGTGTCTTCGTCGACCTCGGCGGCGTGGACGGACTCTTGCACATCACGGACCTTTCTTGGGGCCGGGTCAGCCATCCGTCAGAAGTTGTGCAGCTTGATCAAAAGCTCACGGTCAAGGTGCTTGACTACGACCGTGAACGCCAGCGTATTTCCGTCGGTTTGAAGCAGCTTCAGCCGCATCCGTGGGACGGAGTTGATGAACGCTATCCCGTCGGTGCCAAGGTCATGGGCAAGGTCGTGTCGATCGCTCGCTACGGCGCGTTCGTAGAACTCGAAAAAGGTCTCGAAGGCCTCGTGCACATTTCCGAGATGAGCTGGACGCAGCATATCAAGCATCCGTCCGCCATGCTTTCGGTCGGTGACGAAATCGAAGTGGTTATCCTGAACATTGACAAGGAAGGCCGCAAGATTTCCTTGGGTATGAAGCAGGTCGACGCCGATCCGTGGGAAAACCTCGAGCAGAAGTACGCACCGGGATCTCGCCACAATGGCAAAGTTCGTGACCTTGTTCCCTTCGGCGCGTTCGTCGAATTGGAAGATGGCATCGACGGACTGGTGCACATTTCCGATCTGTCGTGGACAAAACGAGTCCGCCACCCTGGTGAAATTCTCCAAAAGGGTGAAGAAGTCGAAATTGTTGTGCTCGGATTTGACCGCAATGAGCGCCGTATTGCCTTAGGTCTGAAGCAAGCGCAAGAAAATCCGTGGGACGAATTCGAAACGCTCTATTCCGTCGGATCGCAAGCGAACGGTAAGGTTGTACGCGTGATGGACAAGGGCGTGATCGTCGAATTGCCGCGCGAAGTCGAAGGCTTCGTGCCCGCAAGTCAGTTGAAGCGACTGACCAAAGGAGCGAAGCAATCCGTGAGCGTCGGAGACGAAATCATGCTTGAAGTGATTGAGTTCGACCGTGAGAATAAGAAGATCATTCTGGCCGCGCAGGCTCCTGATGGTGCCGAAGCGGAAGACGAACTCGATGCCGAAACCCGCGAACAGTATATCGTGGGCAGTGATACCGCTGATTCGTCGGACGATTCGTCAGACTCAACCGAACCGAACGACTCGACAGAGTCTGCATGATCCCAGAGAGTCCTCCGTCAAAAAAGCTCGTGCATGTCACGACGCTTGGCTGCAAACTAAATCAATATGACAGCGAGATGCTGTTGACGCAGTTGCGGTCGGAGGGGTTTTGTGAGACTGAAAGCGCACGTGACGCCGACCTGGTGGTCGTCAACACGTGTGCGGTGACAGAGACTGCGGAACGAAAGGGCCGCGCGGCTATCCGCGCGGCCCTTCGCCAAAACCCAAGTGCGAAGATTGCGGCGACGGGATGCTTGGCCGAGAGATCATCGGCTTCCCTTTTGAAATCGGGGGCTCACGTCGTATTCGGCAATCGGGAAAAGGAACAACTGGCAAAGATACTCGCGAGTAGCGAGTCTGTGCAGGTAGGTGGGATTAAGAATGAAGAACCGTGGACGGACAGCACAGTCGTCGACGGGTTGAGTGGCAGAACGAGAGCATTCCTAAAAATTCAGGACGGCTGCTCCCAGCATTGTACATACTGCATCGTGCCAAAACTGCGTGGGAAAGGCAGAAGTCTTTCCAAGGAGGAGGCAGTCACACGAGCAAAACAGCTCGTTGACAAGGGCTTTCAAGAAATCGTCGTTACCGGTGTCGCACTGGGTACGTACGGGTTCGACCGCGACGAAATGGACATTTTGCCTGACGTTGTCGCCGCAATTACCGGCGTTCAGGGTCTTCGGCGTCTTAGATTAGGGAGCGTGGAACCGTGGGCCGTCACCGAGCGTTTCCTTCATACAGTCGCCGAGTCCGACGTCATTTGTCCCCACTTGCATCTGCCATTTCAAAGTGCCTGTGACGAAGTCCTGCACAGAATGAACCGCCGGTACACCGTACGAGAATTGCGGGAAAAATTAGATCTCGCCTTCAAACTTCGGGACGATTGGGGAATTGGAGCAGACGTCATAGTTGGATTTCCGGGTGAAACGGACGCGCAGTTTCAAGAAACATTCGCTTTTCTCGAGTCGCATCCGATCTCCTACCTGCATGTTTTTCCATTCAGCAGTCGGCCGGGAACCGCAGCCACCAAAATGCAGGGATATGTGCCGCAGCACGAATCCACTCGCCGCGCGAATTCCCTGCGAGATCTTTCTCGAAAACTAAAATTGGATTTCAACCTGCGCCACGTTGGTCAGACAGTTGAAACGATCGCGGAAAACCGCGGGTCCGGTGATTTTACTTACGGACACGCGCGAAACTATGCCGATATAGCCGTGCACTCTAAGGAAATCGAGCCTGGCAGGATCGCGAATGTTTACGTCGATCACGCGGATGCAGACTTTTTGTATTGCAAACCGATTGGAAATTAAGAATGAGTTTACCGCAAGTTAATCGCGACCGTATGGTCGACCTCTTCTGCAAGCTCGTGTCAATCGACAGCCCATCAAAAAAAGAGGCTCCGGTCGCGGACTTTATTGAAAAACACCTTGCGCCGCTCGGTGTGAAGGTGTGGCGCGACGACGCCGGAGAAAAAATCGGCGGCAACTGTGGAAATCTGCACGTGCGCATGGATGCGCGCGGCTCTAAGTCGCCCGCAGTCTTGTTCTCGTCGCATATGGACACCGTAATGCCCGGCATTGGAGTTAAACCCAAAGTCGACGGCGATTTCATTCGTTCGGACGGCACGACTGTGCTGGGTGCCGATGACAAAGCCGGCGTCACTGCGATTCTGGAAATGCTGCAGTGCATTCACGAGAGCGATATGCCGCACGGACCGATTGAAGTTATTTTTGACGTCGCAGAAGAGATTGGCTTGATGGGCGCGAACGAAGTTGATCTGACGCAAGTCAAGGCCAAGTACGCGATCGTGCTTGACGGCGAAGACATGGATCAGATCATCTACAAGTCACCGAGTGCGAACCGCATGTTCTACGAGATCGAAGGCATCGCCGCCCACGCCGGAATGCGTCCCGAAAACGGCATCTCTGCGATTGAGGTGTTCTGCGAAGCGGTTTCCAACATGACGCTCGGTAGACTTGACAGCGAAACGACGGCAAATATCGGCACCATCGAAGCCGGTCGCGCGACGAATATCGTCTGCGAGCATCTGCAATCTCGCGCGGAAGCCCGCAGCCATTCCACTGAGAAGCTCGAAGCTCAAACTGCGGCGATGAGCAAGGCCTTTAAGGATGCGATTGCGAAATTTGAACGTGTCATAGACGGCAAGCCGCGCCGCGCCGTATTGAAAGAAACTGTCAACCGCGAATTCACTGCCATGAATATTCCACTGGATTCCCTTGTCTTCAAGGTGGTAAGTGAAGCCGGCGAACTGATCGGGCTGAAGATGAAACCCGAAGCGATCGGCGGCGGCACGAATGCGAACGTATACAATGCAAAGGGCCTCCCGGCAGTTGTAATCGGGTGCGGAATGAAGGAAGAGCACACGACAAGCGAACATCTCGCGATCAACGATCTTGTGATGGCGGCCAAACTGTGTCTTGCGATACTGCAAAAGAACCACGAACATTCGCTTGCCTGAAAGAACGCGGCATAACATGATTTCATATGGAACCGTAGCGGTTCCACTGTCCTCTGCCGGGCCATTGGCAGAGGGCTTTTTTCAAGGAGTATCGAACAAGAGAGATGACCAACATGAAGACGCACTTTCCGCGTATTGTCGGAATTGGCTTGACGTACGACGACGTCCTGTTGATCCCCGCGGCCTCCGAAATCCTTCCGTCCGAAGTAGATTTGTCGAGTAGGCTGACCACAAATATCAAATTGAAGATTCCTCTCGTGTCAGCGGCGATGGACACCGTATCGGAGTCTGAACTCTGCATCGCGCTTGCTCGTCAGGGAGGAATCGGTGCAATTCACAAGAATATGTCGGCTGAAGAGCAGGCCGCGGAGGTCGACCGGGTGAAACGCAGTGAGTCTGCGATCATTCACGAACCCTACACGCTTCCTCCGGTCGCCAAACTTGCTGATGCGCTTAGACTGAAACACGCCAAAGGCGTGAGCGGCATTCCGATCATTGAAGACGACGGAACGCTGATCGGCATCATCACTGACCGGGACATGCGTTTTGAGACAAATCAGGACACGCCAGTCACAAAACTGATGACCCCCAAAGAAAAGCTCATCACCGCACCGCTTGCGACGGATCTTAATAAGGCCGAGCAGATCCTCCAAGAACACAGGATAGAAAAGCTCTTGCTCGTAAATGAGAAAGGCGGGCTCGAGGGACTTGTCACAGTAAAAGACATACAGAAGCGCTCGCAGTTTCCCAATGCCTGCAAGGACAACGAAGGTCGTCTGCGCGTCGCGGCGGCCCTTGGAATCGGTGCCGACTCGGATGAACGCGCCGAGCTGCTGGTCAAGAGCGGAGTGGATGCGCTAGTCGTCGACTCTGCTCACGGTCACTCATCCAATGTCATCAAGGCCGTCGAGCGACTACGTGCAAAGCACCACAAAGTCGAAATCATCGCAGGCAATGTCGTCACGGCTGAAGGAGCCCGCGCCCTCGCACTGGCCGGTGCAAATGCGATTAAGGTCGGTGTCGGCCCGGGTTCTATTTGCACGACTCGCGTGGTAGCCGGAGTGGGCGTCCCGCAGATCACTGCTATTATGTGGGTGGTGGAGGCCTTGGCCGATCTCGACATCCCGGTAATCGCCGATGGAGGCATTCGTTACTCCGGCGATATCGCCAAAGCTCTTGGCGCGGGTGCCTCTGCTGTCATGATCGGGAGTTTGTTTGCAGGCACGGAGGAGGCCCCGGGCGAGACGATCTTGGTGGATGGCCGGAGCTACAAACTCTTCCGCGGCATGGGCTCGATAGGAGCCATGAAAAAAGGATCGGCGGACCGGTATTTCCAGTCCGCCGCCGCAGCAAGTAGTAAGTTTGTGCCTGAAGGAATCGAGGGTAAAGTACCGTATAAGGGAAAGTTATCAGATACGGTTTTTCAGCTGATGGGAGGAATTCGGGCTTCCATGGGCTATTGTGGAGCGAAGACTATCCACGACATGCAAACAAAAACGCGGTTCGTGGAGGCTACTGCAGCTGGATACACGGAAAGCCATCCGCATGATGTCTCCATCGTGCAGGAGTCGCCGAATTATTCCAGACCCAAGTAAGTCGAGATTTTGAGACAAAAAAAGAGCCGGTGAATATGCTGTGACCGGAGGGGGACGATGGTCACGAGCTCACCGGCTCGGCGGGGGGCGATGTAAGTATTAGGAATTTAGGCTATTAGCGTGGCGCGCGAGGCGGGCCTTACGACGGGCAGCCGTACGAGGATGCAAAATCCCTTTGGCGGCCATACGATCAATCGTCGTGTATGCACTACTTAGCTTATCCTGTGCCACAGCTTGATCGGACACTTGAAGTACTCGTTTTTCGGCTGTGCGGCAACGAGCACGATCCCGGCGATTCCTCTCCCGGGCTTTGGCGGCCGTCTTCATCCGCTTTTCGCAAGATTTGTGTTGTGGCATTCTGTCTAAAAAAACCTTATCTTCTTGTAATTCCTACCCCAAACGGGCAATCCCTGACAGACATGTCTGTAACTGTCCGCCTGAAGTGACGCAATATAAACAAGACTCAAAACAAAGTCAAGTGAATAGTTTCACGCTGTCGGATAGTGCCAAGCGAGCGCTAGAGGGTGCATCCAGAATCGCAGTCTTGACCGGGGCCGGAATTTCAGCCGAATCCGGGCTCGGCACCTTCCGGGGAAAAGAGGGAATTTGGAACAAGATGCGGCCCGAAGAGCTTGCCAGCATGGAAGGCTTCATGGCCAATCCTGAATTGGTCTGGGAATGGTATTCCTACCGCAGATCGCTGCTCTCGACGGCGAAACCAAATCCTGCCCATGTTGCGTTAGCAGAGTGGGGGGAGAGTTGCTCACAATTTACCTTGGTCACTCAAAACGTCGACGGTCTTCACCAACTTTCAGGCCAGAGCGAGGTCTTGGAACTCCATGGCAATATTCGCGTCGACCGTTGCTTGACTTGCGGCAATGAATCAGAGGACGATTTGCACGAACAATTCGAGGGGATTCCGTTTTGCTCATGCGGCGGGAAACTTCGCCCCGGAGTCGTATGGTTTGGCGAAATGCTGCCGGAGCGTACGTTGATGCGAGCTTTTGCCGCCGCCGAGTCTTGTGATCTGTTTCTCGTTATCGGAACTTCAGCGGTAGTCTATCCTGCCGCTGCTCTGCCAGAGGTTGCGGCCGATCACGGCGCGGCGACCATTGAAGTGAATTTGGAACCAACGCAATTCAGCGCGCGTGCCACGTGCACAATACTTTCTCAGGCATCGATAGCAGTGCCCGCGCTTCTTACATTCTGGAAGACAGCCAACTCTTCGTTAACGCACAAAGAATGACGAATCAGATAGGCATAGCGAAACGACTCTCTCTGATTGGCGTGTTTATAGTCGCGGCGATTGCTTTTAATAGCGGTTGTGCATATTACAACACGTTCTACAACATTAAGAGAGATTTCAAGGCGGCAGAAAAACAAACCGAGCGCGCGCAGCTTGGCCAACAAGCGGCCGCTCAGGGATCCGCGCAAAGTGGTCAACCCGCTGGTGCTGCGGGTGTTCCGTCGCAGCAGTATCAGGCAATTCTCCAGTCGTGCTCCAAACTCTTAGAGTACTATCCAAAGAGCCGCTGGATAGACGATGCCTTGATGATCATGGGAGTTTGCTACTATCGAACGGAAGAATTCGCGCGCGCAGAACGCAAGTTCACGGAATTACTTTCGATCTTCCCAAATAGCAAGCACACGCAAAATGCTATTGTTTGGAAGGCACGCTCCTTATTGGCACAGGAAGAATATGACGCCGCTGAGGACTTGTTGACCGCATCCGAAAGCCGTCTGAAATCGCCGGATGCTAAGGCTGCGGCGGGCCGGACATTGGCCGGTATCTATGACAAACGAGGACAGCCTGAAGAAGCGATAAAGTACCTCGAAGCGATCCGCTCAATATCATATGACCGGGACAACAAGGCGTCGGACTACCTCACGCTGGGGCGCTCGTATATCGCGCTTGACCGCGATGAAGATGCTTCAAGATCGCTTGAGCAATGTCTCCGGACAACGCGAAGCGCGGACGAGGCTTTCGCCTCACGCTCCCTTTTAGCCCGTATGGCGGCGGACGCAGGAGACTATCAATCAGCTCGCACATATTTGCGGCCGCTTCAAACAGACCGCCGTTTTCTCAATCGCGTCGGCGATGTTCAGATTGAACTTGCCAATGTAGAAGCGGTCGCGGGCGACCCCGTTCTGGCCATTCAAATGCTCGAGTACTACTGTTCGACGGCCAACCAAGGTGAGCCAAAAGCAAAAGCATACATGATGCAAGGCTACGTGGCACGCGACAGGCTCCGAGAGTTCGAAATCGCAAAAGCCAAATTCGACAGTGTTGCCGCAGCCGGAGCCTCCCGACCACTCGCTGACAGTGCGCAGGTACTCTCTGATGAACTCGCGAGGGGGCTTAGCGCACTCGAACGCATCCCGGCATTGCAAGACAGCCTGACGACTCTTTCAGAACTGGCTGCAATACCGGAGCACGAGGCCGAAAATCCAGCTGTTGCAGAAGTTGATTCCTCAGGGAACGCAGAACAAGCCAGTATGGAAGAAGACTCGGTCTCTGAGACCAGTGTTGCGAACGAGCCCGCGATGGCGGAAATGGAAGCCGATTCGACAACAACTGCTGCGCCGCTCGAAACTGCGTTATCCGAGATCATTCCGCTCGACAGTACAGTAGCCGAAAACCTAAGTGATTCAACTGTCAATGTCGACACGACATCCCAAAAGGCTCTGACCCCTGCTCAAATTATGGCGGACTCAATCATGCGAGCGATGGCCATTGAAGATTCTATTTTCAGATCAAGTTCTGAGTCAATGAGCGAAGCGAATGAAGGCGACTCCGAACTTGCGGACTCCGCGAACGTGGTCAATTCGCCTGCAAACGCGGATTCGTTGCCGGCGGTTCCTGCTGGACCGTCTCCGGAGGAACGGCGCGCGATGCAATTGGCTTCGCTTTCAAAGCGGTTAGTCAATGCTCATCTTGAGGCCGCGTCCTTTTATCAAGATGTTGCAAAAGATCCCGACAGCGCATTCATTCATATTCAGCAGGCCTCAGAGGTACCGGATTATTCGGCTGACCATTGGCGAGCCGTTGTTCAATACGGAATGATTCTGCAAGATCGTAATCCGGGCAGCACAGAGGCAAATGAACTATTAATGTCCGCCGCGACAAACGACGCTGTGCCTCGCGGAATTCAAAATGCGGCGCGTGACTTGGTCGGACTTCCACAAGTTGCCAAGGAAAAGACGGAGCAGGAAATCGCGCTTGAAGGCGCGGAGCGAATGCTGTTAAGCGGCAACCCAATCGACAGCGTTTTAGATCAATATGTGGAAGTTGCCGCGATGGACAGCCATTCGTTTGCAGGGAGTCAGGCCCTGCAGGCCATTGCCTATTTGCAAGAATATCAACTCACCGATTATTCGAACGCATTGGCGACGCATCAAGCGATTATTGAGTTGTTTCCTGACTCCCAGTTCGTAGCCATATCCAAGGCTAAAGTTAGTGAACCCGACACAACTTCGATCTTCCTGATGAGCGACAAAGAACTCGAAGGGTCCTTTCAGCCGGCAATGGACTTGCTCACTTCCGAGTCAGACTCGACCGGATGGCCGCCTGAAGAGTCTTCTCTATTAGGTAGACGATTCAGGTAGTGTCTAATCTCGCGTGGCGTCTGCTCATTGCAATGATCGGCATTCCCGCGCTGATCTTCTGCGTGGTCGTGGGAAACGCGTGGCTTACTGCGCTCATTGTCACGCTGCAAGTGCTTGCGCTCTGGGAGTGGAGCCGACTCGCGCGGGCCGCGCAGATTCCGTTTAAAGCGTGGCCGGTGCTTCCGCCGCTGATTGCCGTGAACATGTTTGTGTTCGCGCCGTATTGGCTTTGGACGGCGCCTGTTGCCATCTCGCTGGGCTTTTTCTGGATCGGAAGCGCGGTTTTCGATGGCGCGCGCCAACCTCTTCGCACGTTGGGCCACGGCGCGCTCTTTTTGTTGTACGCCGCGTTGCCCCTTGCCTTATGGGCACGCATCTGGGCCATGAGCGACCCGCTACGTTTCAGCGTCGCCGGAACTCTCTTCGTACTCTTTGCCGCCACGTGGTTGTGCGACTCCGCCGCGTATTTCGGCGGGCGCGCCCTGGGCCGGCACAAACTCTACGAGAAAGCCAGCCCCAACAAAACCGTCGAAGGCGCGTTTTTTGGCGTGCTTGGCGCGGCGTTGTTGTTGCCGTTGTTGCGCCTATTTGATCTTGCTGTGCCGACGCCTCTCGATTACATCGCGCTGCCCCTGATTGTCGGCGTCTTTGGCCAAAGCGGCGATCTCTTGGAGTCGCTCATCAAACGTGAATCTGGCGTCAAAGACAGTTCTCATCTCATTCCCGGACACGGCGGCGTGTTGGACCGTTTCGATTCCCTGCTTTTGTCCACACCATTCTATTTCGCCTACCTCTACCTGACCACGTTCCTCCACCTGTACCTGACCAAGTGACGAACACCGAAACCCACTCCCGCGCCGTGAACACACTCGTCTCCGTCAAGGAAGGAGCCAATCCGAAAGTTGTCGAGATGTTCGACCGCATCGCGGGCACCTACGACAAACTCAACCGCTTCTTCTCGATGGGCGTAGACCGCACATGGCGCAAGCAAGCCGTGCGTTCGCTGGTCTTGCAACCTGGCATGAGAGTGCTCGATTGCAGCGCAGGAACCGGCGACATGTCCTTCGAAGCGCACAAACAATGCGCCGGCGTTCATACGACGTTGTTCGATCCCTCCGCCAAAATGCTCGAGCTTGCTGAGACAAAAGCGCGCAATACCTCCATCACAAACTATGATCTATTGTGCGGCGCCGCTGAACAAATCTCGGCAGAAGATGCGTCATACGATCGATTCATGGTCGCCTTCGGCATTCGCAATTTCCACGATCTCTCCGGCGGGCTGACCGAGCTTCACCGCGTATTGAAGCCCGGCGGCATGGGTGTGATTCTCGAGTTTACTCCGGATCGCTCTAAGATCATTGACAAAATTTTCAAATTCTACATGTGGTGGGTCATGCGTCCGGTTGGTGGAGCAGTCTCTGACGATCGCGAAGCATACAAGTATTTGGCTGAGACGATTCAGAAGTTTCCGTCATCAGACAAACTGATTGAGATCTTTAAGCAAGCAGGCTTCTCGCGCGTTGAAGCCGTGCCGCTGTCACTCGGAATTGCGACCCGCTTCATTCTGACTAAATAGAACCACATGCAGCCGCGACGCGAACTAAGCTGGTTAGATGTACCGGCATTGAGTTTCGCGATGGCTGGCATCGTTGGCGCGGTCGGCTCCCTGTTTGTTGCGGTCCCGCGGTTTTTTCTCTTAGCTGTGTGCATAAGCGCGGTTGGTGCCGCGTTAACCGCACTGCTGATCGCCCGCCGCCGCGGCGTTGTCGTAGGTTTGACGTACTTCACGGTGGCATGCATCGTATGCTTGCGAGGCTCGTCGGACATCGCCCGATATGAACGCGCGAGCTTCGTTGCCCAAGATCCCGACACCGCGGCAGTTCATTGTCGCGGTGTTGTCATATGGAAAGAAGAGTCTGGACATAGTGGGCGAGTAACAAGGCTTTTGCTCTCCAATCTAAAACTCACCCTGCCGGACACAACCCTGTACGTCGGGAAATTATATCTCCGGCTCAATGTCCCCGCAAACATCGCAGATCAGTGCGAGATTGGGGACGTGATCGCGTGCGAGGCGAGAATTCAATCCGCCGAGTATTACCAGCGGCGCACGGTGCGTGAATTGTGTTGGACGTTGCGCGATAGACTAATCGGTACGGCGAAACTTGCGGGCGACGAATCATTCGTAGTGGTTCACGGCACATACAATATGCGGCGAGCGACCTACGACATTCGCAACAAGATATTCGGAGTGTTTGAACAATATCTCCGGCCTGATGCGCGCGCGGTGGCGGGAGCATTGTTGCTTGGATCACGAACGGCTTTCTCGACTGATTTTCGGAATGATTTACAGACAACGGGGCTCGCGCATCTATTTGCACTGAGCGGACTGAACACTGGCTTACTCGTCTCACTATTCTGGCTCGTATTGGGATGGTTACGAATTCCGCGCAGGCTGCGCTATCTGGTGCTGCTCATGTTGTTGGCGTTCTACACTGCGCTGGGACTCGGAGTTCCTTCGCTTCTTAGATCGTCCGTCATGGCAGCTCTGCTGATTACGTCCAGATTGCTTGCGCGGCCGAATCATCCTCTTAATCTTTTGCTTTTTGCGGCGGGGCTTGAGCTGCTTGTTTGGCCCTTGCACATTCTTGACGCAGGTTTTCATTTGAGCTATTTGTCAATGGCCGGAATTCTTGCGGCTTATCTTGCGCTGCACAAACCCATTCAAGATATTGTTCACATTAGGAACACGAGCCTTGCGGGACGCACCGTTGAAACGCTGACAAGCACACTCGGTGCGCAATTGGCAACTGCGCCGTCCGTTGCGCTGATGTTTGGGCGAGTTCCTGGACTCGCGATCGTTGCCAATGTCATAGCAATTCCGATCTTCTCGTTGTTGCTTGTTCTGATACTTGTTTTACTTTTGTTGGCGCCGCTCAATGACTTTCTCGCGTCAGCATTTGCTAGATCGATAGAAGCACTCGTTTCCGTATTTGCGGTTGTGACGAGTGTTGCCGCGAAAGTCGTCGGCGCGAGCTTCGCAAGTCTTCAACATTGGTTCTGGACAGCGCTGGCGATAGT